>JBBSUD010000063.1:0-32742 GCA_038235225.1 Verrucomicrobiales bacterium | reverse complement strand
CTCCCACTGACAAGACATGGATTACGGGTTGCGCCGCAGCGGGACTTTTATGGGATAACTGGGGAAGCGAGCTTTTCGAACTCTTTGGTAAGCACCGTCAACATCTTGCCCACGGCTGGCTATGGCTCCCAACGAATGATGATCCGACGGTCTATTTTTCAGACTATCCGAAACTGTGTGGCGGTCTGAATACACTCGTGGCAGCCGCGTGTGGCTACGAAGGCCTCGTTTTGACGGACGCGTTCCGATCAAAGGTCGTTCTCATTAAAACGGTGAAAGGAGCCAAGCCATGAAAGCACCGGCTTCACGCGGAGAATTTTTCCAAACACTTTCGCCTCGGTACGAAACAGGACTGAGGGAACAACTGACAAGGTCAAGGCCAATCTCGGCTCCCGAAAGGGAAGCGAGGGCGGCGGCGATCATCGTCAGCACCGGGATTCGGACTTCAATGTTCCAGTCCATGGTGATGCTTACAGTAGATAATACTGTGCTAACTCGCAGCGCTTCGGCTATGCCGGAGTCGATGGTATCGGGTCATGCCGGCCGCGAAAACTGGGGGGAGGGACTGCGGACTGCTGCTACCCTGATCCCAACTTGCCTCCGGGTAAGTCTCTCCCCAGTTGAGCTTTCAGATAGGAGGAAGTCGTGATTTCCTCACCGCCATTCCGCTTCAAGCGTCGGAATTACCTGCATTTCGATTTTCCGGTGGCGGAAGACAATGCCAGGAATCTCGTGTGCGACCCCACAAGAGTCGCCGCGCACTCTTTCTATCCGTTTCTGGGATACAAGGTGGTCACGCGCCGGATCAGCAAGGACCAGCACGGGAACATCATCAAACGCCCGAAAAGTAGGGAAATCAAAATCGCCGCCCACCGCGACGCCGCAATTTACGCCCACTACGCCGATCAACTGTTGCCGCTATATGAAGCCGAACTCGTTCGGAGAGGAGTCGCCATGGCTGTTACGGCCTTTCGCTCTCTTCCCCAAGGCGGAACCAACATCGATTTTGCCGGGCAGGTGTTCCGCTACATCGACACTCACCGACCCTGCGTTGCGCTGGCCTTCGATCTTGAAAAGTTCTTCGACACTTTGGATCACGGTGTTCTGAAGGAGCACTGGGCCAAGCTTCTCGGAATAGATCGGCTTCCGGCCGACCATTTCGCCCTGTTTCGGAGTCTTACCCGTTTTTGTTGGGTCGAGCGCACGGATCTCTTCACACGACTCAAGATTAGCCCTCACAATCCCAAGGCAGGCAAACGCCGCAGGATCTGTTCACCCCGCGAATTTCGCGAAAACGTCCGGCAGGCTGGCCTGCTTCTACCGAATCCTTGTCCAGGAAAAGGCATTCCCCAAGGCTCCCCTATCAGCGCTCTTCTCTCGAACCTTTACATGCTCGACTTCGACCAAGACGTGAATGCGGGAATCATTGAACTTGGTGGATACTATCGACGCTATTGCGACGACATCATGGTCGTCGTGCCGCCGGAGCACCAGCAGGCTGCCGAATTGCTCGTTCGCCGAGCCGTCGAAAAATCCAAGGTAACGGTCAATGATGGCAAGACGGATCGGGTTTCCTTTCCTCTCGGCCAAGGCCAAACCGCGAACCAACCCGAGCCGGATTCTGGCTTCAGCGACCACATTCAGTACCTCGGCTTCACCTACGACGGCACCCGAACCCTAATACGCCCTGGTTCCCTCGGACGTTATTACGGAAAGATGCGGGCCGGAGTGAATCTCGCCAAGTTGACCCAACGGAAATACAACCGAAAGGAGGTCAATGCGAGTATGCCTTTGACTCCACTGAGAACTCGAAAGCTCCACATCCAATACACCTACCTCATCCGCCGCCGCACCTCCTTGCCCGGCCAAGACAAGAAGGCTCAGGGAAATTTTCTGACCTACGCCTACCGGGCGGCGGAAAAATTGAGCGCTCCGGAGATCAAGCGGCAGGTGCGCAACCATTGGACCAAGCTTCAGGAAGAACTCCACAAACCCATTCACGGACAACTGAGGAAACCATGAGCATCATCCCGACATTTCCCGAAAGTCAGATCGAGGCGCCTTCCCGAGTGCTCGGAGAATGCTGCAGAGGTGATCAGATCACGCGAATCGAAGGGGCTCTACCCACTGACATTCATTGCGATATCACCCATAAGTTGAGAAGAAGCATGTCTGGATGCAAAAAGCTGCTCCTTCTAATGACCTCTCTGACCTCCCCCACCGAAGTTCCCGACCGTCACTCCACCTAGCGGAGTTGGAGGGTATCGATGATCTTGCCATGGGCGAGGACGAGGGCGTTGGTGATGATGACCTGCCAGCTTCCGGGCTTGCACCCCTGCCTAGCTTTCAGGGTGTTTAGTACATTTTTGCTGGTCTGCTCGGGATCGTCAGAGAATTCCATCAGGAAGGGCTAGGCACACCACGGGCACGCAGGGCACCGAGCACGTAGGCGAGCAAGCCGCTGCGGGTGAAGACGACGGTGAATGATTCGCCGAGTTCCTGCGCGAGCACGGCGGCCGAGCGCAGCATTTTGGAATTCGGCTCCTTGAGTTCGATGGTCCGGTTCAAGGCACCCTTCACGGAGGGTTCGATGCTTTCGTTGAAGTTTTTCATCACCTGCATGGATTCGAGCGGGTAGGCGCCGACGGTCGTTTCTCTGGAAAGCATCACCGCATCCGCCTGCTCGCGGACGGCATTGGAAACGTCGGATATTTCCGCCCGCGTGGGCATGGGAGCGGAAATCATTGTCTCCAGCGGGTGCGTGGCGATGATCACGGGTTTTACCCTCCGCCTAGCAGGCAGAGACCTCCGCACCATGACCTCCGGCCGCGGCCAGTTCTCCATGGAGTTCAGCCACTCCTCCCCCGCCACTACGCTCCCTGCCCGAGAAACGTCGCCGACGACGTCATCGCCAAAGCGAAAGCAAAGGACGAAGCCCTCCGCGCCGTGAAATAACCCGTGGCGGTGGTTTGCAACCGCCAAGTCCCATCCGTTTCAACCCGCCGCCCTGCTAAGACCGGCGGTTTTTTGGTGCCCTGATCAATGAAATCTTTACAAGTGTAGAAAATACACCCAAGAGAGCCATGCATGCCCTTCACCTATCAATTCCCGCGCGCGGCGCTCACGGTGGATTGTGTTGTGTTTGGGTTCGACGATGGCGCGCTCAAAGTTTTATTGATCCGCCGCGGCATCGAGCCATTCAAAGATTTTTGGGCGCTTCCCGGCGGATTCGTCCGGCCTGATGAAACACTGGATTCCGCCGCCCGCCGCGAGTTGCGGGAAGAAGCCGGACTTAGCGGGATCTATCAGGAGCAGCTTTTCACGTTTGGGGATATTGATCGTGACCCGCGCGAACGTGTGATCAGCGTCGCTTACTTTGCCCTCGTCCGCCGTGCTGACCACCTTCCTGCAGCAGCGACCGATGCCGCCGAGGCTGCTTGGTTCGAAGTGGAAAATGTTCCGACCCTCGCCTTCGATCATGTTGAGATATTGAAAACGGCGCTGGAACGTCTGAGAGGAAAAATCCGCTGGCGACCGATCGGCTTCGAGCTGTTGCCGCAAAAATTCACGCTGCCGCAGTTTCAAGCTCTCTACGAAGCCATCCTCGGTCACGAACTCGACAAGCGAAACTTCCGCAAGAAACTGCTGGCACTCGATTTGTTAATTGCTCTGGACGAATCCACCACCGCCGGCTCCCGACGACCCGCCCGACTTTTCCGTTTCGACCAGCGCAAATATCAGACCCTCACCCGCAAGGGGTTCACCTTCGACCTATGAACACGAATATCTATGGTTACCCGCCGGAAAAAGCCGCAGCAGTGGCAGTCGCGACAGCAGGAAGTTTTCTGGAACAATCCAACTATCGAATCCAGGTCACATTCTGCTGTTTCTCAGCTCACGGCCTGAACATCTACAACAAATTGCTGGCTCCATGACCATTACAACCCTCTACCGTCCGGTTGGCCCCGCAGAACTTGAACTGATCCGTCTCAGCGAGTGGAAGGAATTCCCTCCACGCCTGCCGGGCCAGCCGATTTTCTATCCGGTGGTCAATGAGGACTACGCCATCCAGATTGCGAGGGATTGGAACGTCCGTGATTCGGGATCAGGCCATGTGACGGAGTTCGCCGTCGATAGCGAATTCCTTTCGCGCTACGAAATCCAGCAGGTGGGCGGCCGGATGCACAAGGAGCTTTGGATTCCGGCGGAAGAACTCGACGAATTCAAACGCCACATCATAGGACCAATCAAAGTCACCCGAACTTTCACAAAACAATTTGTTCAACCACCAGTCTGATGAACATCAATCTACAAATCACCCATTCTCTGCTGGGAACCGCGCTCGGGGACTCACTGGGGCTGCCTTCGGAGGGCATGAGCCGTGCGCGCATCGCCAAGAGATGGAAAGGCCCGTTGGAGCAACGCTTCCTCTTCGGGCGCGGAATGCTCAGTGACGACACCGAGCATACCATTCTTGCCTCGCAGGCATTACTGTCTTGCGGTGGCGATCCGAAGGTTTTTCAAAAGCGGCTGGCTGGGAAGCTGAGATGGTGGTTCGCGGGTCTTCCCGCCGGGATCGGTCTGGCCACAGCCAAGGCCATTATCAAGTTGTGGATTGGGTTTCCACCCGGTCGCAACGGCGTCTATTCCGCTGGCAACGGACCGGTGATGAGAGCACCGGTTCTTGGCGTATATTTCGCCAATGACAGCCAGCGGCGCGCGGCATTTGTGGAGGCTTCCACGCTTTTAACGCATACAGATCGCAAAGCGCTGGAGGCGGCGATGATGGCGGCGGATTGCGCGGCGTTTGCAGCTAACGGGGAGTTGCGGGCGGACGTGATACTCGCCCGGATGAAGGAACTCGGAGCGTCGCCGGAGTGGGGTCGGCCAATGAAACAAATCGAGAAGGCCCTCGCGGAAGAATCGGGTTTGAGAGAGTTCGCGGACGACATGGGATTTTCAAACGGAGTGTCCGGCTATGCGGTTCATACGATGACGATGGCTCTATTCATCTGGTTGAAACATCGCGGGGATTTCACCACCATTGTCAGCGAGGCCATCGCCTGCGGTGGCGATACCGACAGCGTGGCGGCGATCGCCGGAGGAATTGCGGGAGCCGAAACGGAAACATTCAACCCGGAGTGGCTGGGCAAGCTTTCTGACAAACCATATACCGTGGATTACATCACGCGTCTCGCTGCCGCATTGGCAGAGTCGGGAGGAGGTCTCCATGTCAAGGCTCCCTGCGTCGCCAACTACCTGATCATTCCCCGCAACATCATCTTTTTCATTGCCGTGTTGTCACATGCCTTGCGTAGGATCTTTCCTCCTTATTAGCAAGAATCATGCACGCAATTCGTCTCATCGAGTTCCTGTCCTGCGAAGCGCCACGAGCGCGCAAATGCAGCCTCCAGGCGACTCCCTGTTTGTCTGCCTGCCGGGGTGTGGTTTTGCCGACGGAACGCAGCGAAGCGGCGGTGAGTGAAATGCGCGAACGGGGGGCGTCGATCATCGGATGAATTCGAAGCCAAAGCGACTTGAGACGGCCCTGCTTGTCCTGCCTCCCGCATCGCTTTTGTTAGCATCGTGGTTCGGGTGGGCGCCCATCGATTTCACCGAGGCGTGCGGGTTCGTGACGGGGGCGGTCTGCGTATGGCTGGTCACGCGTGAGAGCATTTGGAACTGGCCGATCGGTCTCGCGAACAATCTCTTCTTTGCGCTCCTGTTCTGGCGCGTCCGCCTGTTCGCGGACATGGGGTTGCAGGGAGTCTATCTGGTTCTCGGGATCTGGGGGTGGTGGCAATGGCTGCGCGGTGGTGAAAATCGCTCGCGTCTCAAAGTCACCTCCGGCAACCGGAAGGAATGGATTGTTATCGCGTTGTTCCTGATTTTCGCGACATGGGGATTGCGGGAAATACTGATTGCTGTGGATGGATCCGCGCCGTTTTGGGATTCCTTAACCACCACAATTTGTCTGAGCGCGCAGTATTTGCTTTGCCGGAAACGGATCGAGAACTGGTGGCTGTGGATCGCGGCCGATCTCATCTATGTCTCATTGTATTTCCAGAAGCATCTTCCCCTTACGGCAGTGCTTTACGTGCAGCTTCCCGTCTTTCACCACGCCGGTGCGCAGCGCGATGCACATGTCCATGTCGCCGTTCGCCGGATTCATCGTCCTGTGCGTGATTGGGATTTTTCGTTGGAGAAAGGAAATGCACATTTCATTTCCATGAATCCGCAGAAGAAATTCGGGCTCGGAGTGGTGATCGGCAAATTCCTGCCGCCGCATCGCGGCCATCACTTTCTCATCGATACCGCGCTGTCGCGATGCACTGCGCTGGTGGTTATCATTTGCGAAAAGCCCGGCGATCCGGTTCCGGGGAATCTGCGGCAGGCATGGCTTCAGGAAATGCATCCCTCAGCTGACGTCCGCCTGATTGATGACCGCTACGATGAAGACGATTCGAGCGTCTGGGCGGAGAATACTATTGGCTGGCTGGGCCGCGCTCCGGATGTAGTCTTCACTTCCGAGCGCTACGGCGACGCCTACGCCGCTCACATGAACTGCCGGCACATCATGGTGGATCATGAGCGGCAGACTGTCCCATGCAGCGCGACGATGGTTAGAAGCGATCCGTTCGCACAGTGGGAACACCTGTCCCCGCCGGTCCGCGGCTGGTATGCGAAACGCATCGTGGTGCTGGGTGCGGAGTCCACCGGCACGACGACGCTGGCGCAGACTTTGGCGAAACATTGCAAAACGACATGGGTCGCCGAATACGGGCGCGAATACAGTTTCGAAAAGCAAACGCGCGGTGAGATCGAGTGGACGACTGAAGAGTTTCTCAAAATCGCCATCGAGCAGACGCGGCGGGAAAATCTGGCGGCGCGGGAGGCGCATCGTTCACTCATCTGCGATACGAACGCCTTCGCCACAACACTGTGGCACCGCCGATACATGGGCTTCGACTCACCCGAGCTTGGCGAATTCGCCAAACATTGCCGGGCGGATTTATATCTGCTCACCGGCGATGAAATTCCTTTCGTCCAAGACGGTCTGCGGGATGGCGAATCAATCCGCCATGAGATGCACCGTTGGTTCGAAGTAGCGCTGGCCAATCAATCCGTAGATTGGCTGCTGCTGCGCGGATCTCCGGAAGCAAGAATGTCCGCGGCGATCAGAAAGTGTGCGCAAATCGCAGGCTGACTGAAAAACTGCGGGGTTCTACAGTGGTCGGCAGCTTCGGCATAACGGCTTACGAACGTCATTTAAAAATTACACGGGACGGGGGACAAGGGGCCAGTTTCCTTATTAGATCACAGGCTGATATTCTGGTCATCCTCAGCGGCGGAGACTGCTATTTAGTGGGCGCTTCGTCCATCAGCTTCAAAATTGCAACCGTAGCCGACTATTGCCGTGACATGGCAGAAGTGCTCGTCGTAGATCCTCGATCTGATGACGACGCTTGATGTCTTCGCGCCCGAGAAAGAGATCGGCGGCGTCATCAGCGACCTCAACCGCCGGTACGGCATGGTCCAAGGCCTGGCGCCGACTCCGGGCTTCTTTTGCTTCAAAGCGAAATCCTACGAAAATGCTTTCTTCGCGGGATTGGGGCGATCGCCATTCCAAAGCCCGGCATTTGATGCGTCTAAGCGGAAGGGCGGTCGGGGTCGTCGTTGGCTTCGGATTTCCCGGTGCCGTCGGCGACGTGGTCGGCGTGGTAGGCGCCGCGCTGGCCGATCGGTTCATCGGGTCCTTGGGTGGAATCGCGCGCGGTCTGGTGCTCGGATTCACTGTTGATTTCGGCTCCGAGGAGGATGATGTAGGCGGTTAGAAAAAGCCACAGCATCAGCGTTACGACGGCGGAGAAGCTGCCATAGGTTTTGCCGAACTTGGCGAAATTCTCAATGTAGACGGAGAATAGAATCGATCCGACGAGCCAGAGCAAGGTGGCGGCAATGGAGCCGATGCTGACCCATTCCCATTTCGCCGGGTCGCGGTCCGGCGCATATTTGTAGAGTGCGCCGAGCATGACAACAATCATGCAGGCGACGATGGGCCAGCGGAGGATGTTCACCGCGGATTCCACTCCGCTGGGAAGTCCGAGGAGGCTGGAGACCGCGGGAAATCCCGCGACGAGCCCGAGCACGAGAAAGCCGGAGATGATCGCTCCCAGGGTAAGGCCGAGGGTAATGAGGGTCAGCCGCAAGAAGCTGCGGTTTTCCTTTTCGTCGTAGGCGATGTTCAGGCCGGTAACGAGGGCGGTGGTGCCCTTTTTCGCACTCCAAATACTGACGATGATTCCCAGAACGACGCCCCAGCCGAGGCTGCCGCCGGATTGCGAGCTCAGATTTCGGAGGATTTGCGCGACGGTATCATGGAGGTTGGCGGGTAGAACTTTGGCGAGGCCCGCGATCTGCGTCTCGGCTTCCGAAGGGTCGGTGATGAGGCCGTAGATGGATACGGCGGTGGCGAGAATGGGGAAGATGGAGAGGAAAAAGTAGAAGGCGATGCCGGCGGAGACGATTTGGATGTGGTCGGTGTCGAGCTGCTCTTTGGCGCGCTTGATTACCTGCCACCACCCGCGGGCGGGGATTTGCACGGGATTCTCGGCATCGCGGCCAAGGCTATTGCGATTCTTCGACGGGGGAGGGGATTGAGTGGTGGAATCCGGAGGCATTCGCACGGCGTTGCGCGGGGCGTGCCAAGGTGGCGGGCGTTGGATTTGCAACGGGTCGCGGCTGCCGGCGATGGCGGGGCCGTTGCGGATCGCACAGGGAGGGCGGCGCATTTGCACGAGGCTGGCGAGTTTTGCGGCGCGAGGTAAATCGAGGGTTGATGCCGATTTTGACATCCCTTATCAGTGATCCATGATTTCAGCCGTCGCGGAGTCCCGGATTGATAGGAACGACTACCTAAAGGGGGAGATGGTTTCCCCGATCCGGCACGAATATGTGGACGGGCGAGTGTATACGATGGCCGGCGGGACCTGGAACCACCAGCATGTCGCGATGGCATTCACCGCCGCCGCGTGGCCGCAGATGAAAGGAAAGCGTTGTGTCCCCACGACCGGCGATTTCAAAATCCGCATCGATCTCGGGAGGGGAGGGGAAGCTTTTTACTACCCGGACGCGGCGATCGTCTGTGAGCCGGTCGCGGGCGACGCGCAGTTCACGGATTCCCCCACGGTGGTTTTGGAGGTTCTGAGTCCAAGCACGCGGCGTAACGACGAGGGGCGGAAACGGCAGGATTATCTGACTATCCCGACGCTGCGTGCCTACCTCGTGGCGGAGGCGGATTTCCCGCAGATCACGGTTCACCGGCGAGATGGGGACGGATTCCGGGAGGAAATCCTGACCGGTCGTGACGCGGTGCTGGAACTCCCGGAGGTGGGCGTGGCGATTCCGCTTACCGAGCTTTATCCAGAAGCGGAAGGAGACTAAGCGGCGGCAAAGTTGTGGCTTGGCAAGGGCGGGGCATGCGGAGTGCGATGGGCGGGAGATGATTTCCATCACTGAAGGGCAGCCCGTCCCGCAACTTGGCGAGGCGATCCGGCAGGCGTTTTCGGCCAAGGGGCTGTTGGCGAAATCGCGCGATTTCCAATACCGGCCGCAGCAGCAGGAAATGGCGGTGGCTGTGGCGGAGGCGCTCACGAGCGCGTCCCCGCTGGTCGCGGAGGCGGGGACGGGCGTAGGGAAATCGCTGGCCTATCTGGTGCCGGCGGCGCGGTTCGCCTTGGAGAACTCGCGTCGGGGGGTGATTTCCACCCACACAATCAACTTGCAGGAGCAGCTTGTGCGGAAGGATATCCCGATTGTTCGGAAAATCCTGGGCGAGGAGCTGCCGGCGGTGCTGCTCAAGGGTCGCCAGAATTACCTTTGCCCGCTGAGGTTGCGGCGGGCGCGCGAGCAAGCGGCGGACCTTTTCACCGCTTCGGAATGCGAGCAGCTCGAGGCGATCCGGCAGTGGTCGGAAAGCACCCACGACGGCACACTCAGCGACCTGGATTTCCAGCCGCAGATGAAGGTCTGGCTCCAAGTGTGCAGTGAAGCGCACCTCTGCACGGCGCGAAATTGCGGGCCGCGGGGAAATTGCTTTTTCCAAGAGGCACGCAAGGCGGCGGCGGATGCCAAGCTGATCGTGGTGAACCACACGCTGTTTTTCGCGCTGCTGAATGAGGAGGATCCGGCCGACGGTCTCGAGGACCCGAAGAAACCGGGCGGGTTCCTGTTTCCCAACGATTTCGCGATTCTCGACGAAGCCCATACGATCGAGCAGGTGGCGGCGGTGCAGCTCGGGCTGCGCGTTTCACAGGCCGGATTGCGCTTCGATCTCCAGCGACTCTATCACCCGCGGACGCGGAAGGGGCTGCTCAAGGGTTTCCGCAAAGCGTCGGCGATGTTGGCCGTCGAGGACGCGCTGGCGGCGGCGGATCGGTTTTTCCACTTGGTGGGGGATGTGTCGAAATTCGGGAATTTCTCCAAGGAAAGCAGGGTCCGCCAGCCCGAGCTGGTGCCGAACACGCTGGCCTCGCCGCTGCGGACACTTTGGCAGGAAATCGACAGCCTGGCCGCCGATACCGAATCCGAAACCTCGCGGGCGGAGCTTCAGGACGTCTCGCGCAAGCTCCGCGAAACCCACGGCGCGGTCGGCGTTTTCCTCGATCAGGCCAGCGACAACAGCGTGTATTGGGTCGAGCGCAGCGGGCGGGACGAGACGCAGTTCAGTCTCCACGCCGCGCCCGTCAACGTGGCCGACAAGCTCCGGCCGCTGCTTTTCACCGGGCGGAAAAGTTTGGTGATGACCAGCGCCACGCTCGCCGTCGGCGATCCGCAGCTCGGCTATTTCCGCAGCCGCGTGGGGGCGGAAAAAGCCCGCGCCTTGTGCATCGGCAGTCCCTTCGACTACCGGCGGCAGATGCGGATCCGGATTTACAAATCCGTGCCCGATCCAGGCACGCCGCGCTACGACGAGCTGCTCGCGGAGGGCATCCGCCAGTCGGTGCTGGAGAGCGACGGACGGGCATTCGTGCTTTTCACCAGCTACCGCACGATGCGCGACGCGGCGCAGCGGCTGGAGCGATTCTTTAAGACGCAGGGCTGGCGGGTTTTCCAGCAGGGAGAAGGCCTGCCGCGCCACCGGATGATCGAGGAATTTCGCCAGGACACCCACAGCGTTCTCTTCGGCACGGACAGCTTCTGGACCGGCGTGGATGTCCCCGGAGAGTCGCTTTCCAACGTCGTTGTGACCCGGCTACCCTTTGCCGTGCCGGATCACCCGCTCACCGCTTCCCGGCTGGAAGCGATCGAGGCGGCGGGGGGGAATCCGTTCATGGAATACTCTGTGCCAGAGGCGATTCTGAAAATGCGCCAAGGCGTCGGCCGACTCATTCGCACGGAGCGAGACACCGGCCTGGTGTGCATTCTGGACAATCGGATTCTCACGAAGCGCTACGGGAAATCGTTCCTCAACGCCCTGCCGGACGCGCCGGTGGAAATCGTCGGCTAGAACAGCGGCGCGAGCCCGTCGATGGCGCGCTTCAGCACCCCGCAGTCCCATTGGCCGGGAGCTGTGGGACGGCTTCCAATATAGCCGTAGTTCAGCACGCTGCCGCACTGCGCGCAGAGCAATCGCGAGACGGGAGCTAGCCGACCCATGCCCATCGTAGCGACAGGGATACCGTGGTCCTTCAACTGAAAATCAGCGAGTCGCGCGATATCGCCCGGCGAATGCAGCCTCGCCGCAACCTTGAAAACGCTCGCGCCCGCGTTAGCGGCGCGGCTCGCGGCGGCGATCAGGTCGGCGGTGGCCGGGAGATTGGTGAAATCGTGATAGGAGGCGATCCACGGGATGCTCCGGCGGGTGATTTCCGCCAGGATTCCGTCCATTTCCGGGATGCTGGCCACTTCGATGTCCACAGCCGCCGCGCGGTCGAGAAATCGCTCAAGCAACGCCGACCTCCTGTCTGCCGCCAAGTCACCCCCGCCACCTTCGTCCTGCCGCCGGGCGGTGAATAACAACGGCACCTGTGCCGGCCCCAAGGCATCCACCGAACCGACCGCATCTTCCGTGGCTAGCAGATCGAGGCGGATTTCGGCCAAATCACAGCACTCCGGCAAATCCATGGTGGTCGCGGCGGCCATGTCCGCAGCTCCGCCGAAGCTGCCCACTATCAGAATCCGCCCGCGTTCCAACCGAATTTCCAAGTGCCTCATGGCGGAGTCATGCGCGGCGTCGGGCAGGCCGTCAATCGCTTGTCGGGATAAGGAAATCGCCCTGTATTTACTTCGCCGGAAAATTTACCCGGAAACCGTCATTTTCTCTGGCCAACCCGAAAGTCCATTCCCTAGCTTCTTTCTAAACCCGCACCGCATGAACGTTTTCCTACGAAATTCCCTTTCACTCGCCGCTTCCGTCCTCTTTGCCGCCGTCTCCACCGGCACCGCCCAGGGACAAGCCGCCAAGGTCACGGCGGACAAGCCTGTTTTCGACGATCTTCCCTCCCCTGAATTTCCCAATGGGAAGAACAAGCGCTTCACTCCCAAGGATTGGCTGGAAATCGAGGCTGGCATGAAGGTCCAGCTCGCCCCCGAGCCGAAGTCCAAGACCCTCGACCGGATGACGGTGAAATGGTATGTGGCAGTGAAGAACCCTGAAAAGGCAGGGTCCATGCTCCTGCTCACCAAGGACATCGAGCACGTGAACGTCCCTCTCGAAGAATCGATTTTCAGCTCCGTTTATCTTTCCCCCGGTTCGATAAAGCGTCTCACCGGTTCCGACAAGGGTGGCAAGGGTGCCGTGGAATATGTGGGCTACGAGGTGCTCGTGAATGGTGAAAAAGTTGCCATGGAGTCGAACAAAGGCAAGCCCGGCTGGTGGAACGCCGCATCGGACAAGATTTCCCGCAGTGAATCCGTGCCTCTTCTGAGCAAGGCGGAAACACCATTCAGCAACATGTGGTGGGATCGTTATGCCGAAATCGCCGTGGAACGCCGTTGATCCTGATCCCGAGCGATTTTCCGAACCCTCCAAGCTTGGTTTTTCCATCACCACCGCATCATGGCCGACACTCAGACCACCGTCGCACTCAATATCGGTTCCCAAACCATCGGCATGGCCGTTTTCGAAGTCTCGAAAAGCGGTGGCCTGGTGCTGAAGTCCTACGACACGGAAAGTATCGTCGCGGACCCTGCGCTAGAAGCTTCGAAAAACGCACAGACCCGGGTGGCGATCGCGGACTTGGCGCGGAAGCTGAAGGTCGGCAAAACCAAGGCCCGCTATGCGATCTCCGGCCAAGCGGTTTTTACCCGGTTCGTAAAACTGCCACCGCTTCAGGACGACAACATTGAACAGCTCGTCACCTTCGAGGCTCAGCAACATGTGCCATTCCCGCTTCAGGAAGTCGTCTGGGACTACGAACTGATCGAAGGCGCCGGGGAGAAGGAAGTCGTCATCGTCGCCATCAAGGCGGACGCGCTGGATGAAATCAATTCCGCCGTCAATGATAGCGGATTGGGCACGTCGGAAGTCGATGTCGCTCCGATGGCCCTCTATAACTCCTTTCGGGACAACTACGGCACGCCGGAAGAGCCGGTTCTGCTCATCGACATCGGCGCCAAGACGAGCAACTTGCTCTACATCGAAGGCCGACGTTTCTTCACCCGCAGCATTGCCATAGGCGGTACCGCCGTTACCGCGGCGATCGCGAAAGAATACAACGTCAGCTTTGCCGACGCGGAGCATCAGAAGGTGTCCAACGGCCTCGTTGCCTTGGGCGGCGGTCACACCGAGCAGATGGACGAAGCGGTGGCCGCGCTCGGCATGGTCATCCGCAACGCGCTAACGCGCCTGCCCGCTGAGATCTCCCGAACCACGAATTATTTCCGCAGCCAGCACGGCGGCACCGCACCACGGCGGGTCCTTCTAGCAGGTGGTGGCGCAAACCTGCCTTACACGCTGGAATTCTTCCAAGAGAAGCTCAATTTGCCGGTCGAGTATTTCAATCCCGTCCGGAATCTCACCCTTGGCAAGGGCGTGGATGCGGATGTCATCCAGCGCCAAGGCCATCTGATGGGGGAACTCGTTGGGCTGGGTCTTCGAGGCATCGGCAAGTCATCCATCAACATCGATCTGGTCCCGGGAATCGTCGAGGAAGCGCGCGCTGCGGATCGCCGCAAGCCGTTCCTAATCGCGGCCGCCGCGGTCCTGCTAGGTGGCATGGCGTTGTGGGCCGTTTTCCAAAATTTCTCCGCTTCCGAGGGTAAGAAAAAAGCGGCCGAAATGGTCATGCAGAAAGATGGACTCGCGCCTCAGCATTCCCAGATCAAGACACTGCTCAAGCGGGAGGACGATTTGCGCGGGATCGCCAATTCCTACACGGGACTTGAAGCGGATCATGTGTTCTGGATGGACCTTTTGATCGAGGTCCGTGGTGCTTTCGCCAGTGATGCGGTCTGGCTGATCGATCTTGAACCCTTGAATGATTACAATCCGCTAGGACCTGCGCCCCGACCAGGGACCAAGAATGACAACGGCAAATCGATCGTCAAAGACGAGTTTGCCACCACTCCGTACGGCAGCAGTTCGATGACGGAAATCCAGCCCCCGAGGCCGCAAAACCAAGGCAAGGGCAAGCAGAACGCCCAGCCGGGAAATAAAGCAACCACGGCGAATGCAGTCCGCATCAAGGGATTCTGGCGCCAGCAGGCGGTCTCTCAGAAGGTTGTCTCCGATCTACTGAAGAATCTGCGAGACAACACCAAGGTCTTTAATTTCACGGTCAAGGACTCCAAGGGCAAGGATGTCGTCCTGACCGACAACAAGATTTTGGATATCTCCGTTACCGGAGAGCCGGGATCACTGGGGCTGCCCTTCGAAATCACTTTGCCGCTGGTTCGCGAAATTCCGGTCAAGTGAACCCAAATCAACTTCACCCTTTTGAACAATGAGCTGGATCAAGGATAACAAGTTTCTCGTCGCGCTAGGCGGCGCAACCCTCGTGGGGATGGTCGTTCTCTACTTTGTGGGAGCGCAGGGAGCCTCGTCCTACGACACGTCGAAGGAGAATTTCCAAGCAGCGGCTGACGAGGCCGTGCAGTTCGAAAAGCTGCCCATCTATCCGAAGACCGAGAATGCGAACATGAAGGGCAAGGCTCTCGACGACTATCGTGGCTCGCTAACTTCCCTTCAAAACGATTTTTCCGCTTACCGCCCGAAAGAGATCAAGAACATCAGCCCGCAGGAGTTCACCGATCATCTGCTTGCCGCAAATAAAGCGGTTCGGAAGGCATTCGAAGACTCGGGAACCACGGTCCCCGAACCATTTTTCGTGGGATTCGAGGAATACTCGAAGAAGCTCGCCGCACCCGGCACCACAGGTCTGCTGGAATATCAGCTCGATTCCATCAGGACGCTGATGATTGCGCTTTCGAAGGCCAAGCCCTCCGAACTGAAAAATCTCCATAGGCCAGCGCTGCCCGAGGAACGCGGATCCAAGTTCAATTCCGGCAATGCCGTGGCCCGTCCGTTTCCGCTGGAAATCGTCTTCAAGGGGCCGGAGAAATCCGTCCGCAGTTTCCTCTCATCCCTGATGACGCTGGAAGACCAGTATGTGGTGATCCGCTCGCTGCGGATCGAGAACGAGAAGAAGGATGCCCCCAAGGTTGCGGACGCTAAGTTCGAAAAGCCTGCCGAGGCAGCCCCCGCCGCTGCCGATATCTTCTCCGGATTCGTTCTCCCCGGCGAAGAGGCCCCAGCCGTACCGGCCGGTGGCGGCGCAGAAGCCCCGGCACCCGAAGCAGCACCGGCTCCGGCCCCGACCGCTGATTCCGGGAAGATCCTCGCACAAGTTCTCGGCAGTGAGGAAACCATGGTTTTCCTCCGCTTGGATGTTCTTGAGTTTCTCCCGGCGAAGAAACTTCCCTAAATTCCGATTAGAAATCCCATTTACCGACCATGTCCTGGTTATCGAAGAATTACGAAAAAGCCGCCTTGGGTGGTGCTGTTGTTGTCGCCCTTGCTCTCGCCTTCTTCGGTTGGTCGAAGTATGGCAACGTGGAAAACGACATGCCGCCGCCGCTTTCTGGGCCGCCTGCCGGTCCCTCGAAAGTTGCTGTGGACGGTGCGGACCGCATTGCACAAGCGGAAGCTTCCATGAAGCGCGACCGCATTTTGGAAAGAGGTTTGGTTGGAGAGCGCCCTGTCGATCTTTTCACAGGAATTCCTTTGTTTGTCTCGAGTTCGAATAACGAACCGGTCGATTTGGTGAAGGGCGAGCCAGTTCATGATCCCATTCCGAATTCTTGGTGGCTGGATAACCGCATTGATCCGGGTTACGCGGATTCTCCGCAGCGGGATCCCGATCAGGACGGATTTTCCAATCTGGCGGAATACCAAGCGAAGACCGATCCTAACGATGCGAAGGACTTCCCGCCGCTGATCGCCAAGCTGAAGTATGTGAAGGATGAAACCGTCACCTGGCTGCTCAGCCCGCGTTACGGCTCTCAAGGCAGCTTCCCATTCAATTATAAGGATTCAAAAGGCCGGACCAACAAGGCGAGCGCGGGCGATATGATCGCTCCAGGCGAATTGTTCTTCAAAAAGGATCCTCTGAAGGAACGCTTCAAGCTGCTAGGTTCCGAGGAAAAGACGGAGCGGAACGAGGCCATCAAGCTGGATGTCAAGGTGACTATTGTCAGGATCGAGGACCAGCGCCCCAACAAGAAGAATACGATTTACGAACTTCCCGCACCGCTGCCAACGGACCGGGAGAAGGAGCATGTCCACTATGACCGTAGCGCGGTTTTCTCGCTCGAAGCGCTCGGTCTTGAGGGCAAGGATTTCACGGTGGAGGAGAATACCAAGTTTTCGCTGCCGCCGGACGGAGCCAAGAAGGACTATCTCCTCAAGACGGTGCTCCCGGAATCCGTGGAGGTGGAGCATACCGCTGCCGATGGAAAGGTCACACCCTACACCATCCCTAAAGGCAGCATGCCTCAGGCGTCCGCGAACGCGGCCACCGAACCTTGATTTTTCCAGAATCGCTACTTTCCAAAACTCGCAAACATCGTCAGACAACCCCATCTCATTATGCAAAAAACGCCAATCCACCGATACAGTCGCTCCGCCATCGCGTTGATGGCTGTGGCTTCCACCATGCCCGTGGCCGTCACGGTAGCGAACGCCGGCGAAGGCGGCTACGGCCTCAGCGGTCTTGCCCAGCGCGAGATGATCCGTCGCCAGCAATCCGTCACCGAAGGCGATGTCTTGCTTGCAGAAGGCCGAGAGGCGTATGCCAAGGGAGATTATCAGCAAGCGGTGGACAAGTATCGCCAAGCGCTGGACCGTCTGCCCGACGCGCCCATGCTTTCCGACCGGCGCGCAAGTTATATCGCCCATCTCGGTGACGCCAGCGTGGCTCTCGCCATGCAGGACCGTAAAATCGGGAAATACCCGGAAGCGCGCACACTGCTCGAAGGCGTCATCGCGGTGGATGCGAACAACATCGATGCGAAGCGGGAGCTTGGTTATTTGGACGATCCGATCCGGACCAACCCCGCGCTTACTTACGAGCACACGCAAAACGTCGATAAGGTCCGCCGCGGTCTCTACACAGCCGAGGGTTACTTCAATCTCGGCAAATACGAAGATGCCCGCGAGGAATACGACAACGTCCTCCGCGTCGATCCCTACAACTCCGCCGCCCGCCGCGGTCTGGAGCGGGTGGCTTCCGCCAAATCCGATTACTACCGGGCCGCTTATGACCACACCCGCGCCGAGCTTCTGAGCCAGGTGGACGCCGCCTGGGAACTCTCCGTTCCGGCTGAGGCTCCCGTGGGAATCACTACCGGCTACGGCTCGGGAGACGTGAGCAGCGGTGTTGCTTACATCACCGCCAAACTCCGCCGGATCGTAATT
Source organism: Verrucomicrobiales bacterium (assembly GCA_038235225.1). Classification (GTDB taxonomy): domain Bacteria; phylum Verrucomicrobiota; class Verrucomicrobiia; order Verrucomicrobiales; family Akkermansiaceae; genus Luteolibacter. The sequence goes on along the minus strand of JBBSUD010000063.1, from coordinate 14,825 downwards.
CCCCGGATAGACTTCGAGGATACGACGGTTGAGGAAGCCATCGATTTCCTCCGCCTGCGCGCTGCGGAACTCGACACCACCGAGCTAGATCCTGCCAAAAAGGGCGTCAACTTCGTCATCCGCCGCCCGCGCCCGACCGCCGGTGGAGCTGCCGCGGACGCCGGTGCTGATCCCGCTCTCGGCGGCGACGCCGGCCTGCCTCTGACAACCGCCGATCCAGGCTCCTTGCGCGTTCGCGAACTACGCGTTCGCAATGTGCCGCTGGAAGTGGCTCTCAAGTATATCTGCGAGCAGACGAAGCTCCGCTACAAGGTGGATGATTTCGCCGTCACATTGGTCCCGCAGACCGAAACTGGTGAGGACATTTTCACCCGCACCTTCCGAGTGCCGCCGGACTTTGCCGGCGGTTTGGACAACGGCGCGGAGACGACCGGCGGCGAGGTGGATCCCTTTGCGGAACCTTCCGCCGGAGGCGGGACCACACTGCGGCCACGGCCTCCGATTCTGGACCTTCTCAAGCGTGCGGGCATTGCTTTCTCCGATGGTAGCTCGGCAACCCTCAGCCCGTCCGGAGTCCTGTTGGTGACGAACACACCATCGGAGCTCGATAAGGTGGACCAGCTCGTTCAGACGATGAGCAACGCACAGCCGAAGCAGGTGAAGATCACCACCAAGTTCGTGGAGATTTCCCAAGAGAACAACGACGAGCTGGGCTTCGACTGGATTGTGAATCCATTCGGTTTCTCCAACTCCGTGTTCGCCAGCGGCGGCACCCAAGGCAACCAAGGCGGCCGCAAGGGTGGTGATTTCGTCAGCCCTATCAGTGGCACCTCGGTGGACGGCATTCCTGCAGATCCGAGCCAGTTCACCAGCAACGGCGTGTCGAACGGCCTCCGCAGCGGTGACCAGGCAGTCAACCGGAACAACATCGACGCCATCCTGAACAACCCGAACCGCACCGCCCAGTCGGCGAACGTGGCTCCCGGCATCCTCGGACTCACCGGACTGTTTTCGGACGGTCAAGTGCAGGTCATCATGCGCGGTCTCGCTCAGAAAAAGGGCACGGACCTCATGACGGCTCCGTCTGTCACGGCCAAATCCGGCCAAAAGGCGACCATCGAGATCATTCGTGAGTTCATTTACCCGACCGAATACGAGCCCCCGCAGCTTCCGAACAGCACTGGTGGCGGCTTCGGTGGCGGATTGGGTGGCATCCTCGGTGGTGGTGGCGGTGGCGGTGGCGGCGGTTTCCCGGTCACCCCGGCGACTCCTACGGCGTTCGACACCCGCAATACCGGCATCACGCTCGAGATCGAGCCGACCATCGGCGAAAATGACTTCGTGATCGATCTGCGCTTCGTGCCGGAAATCGTGGAGTTCGAAGGCTTCGTGAACTACGGCAGCCCGATTCAGTCGCCCTCCACGGACGCGCTGGGCAATCCGGTCGTCTCCGTGATCACCGAGAACCGGATCGAAATGCCGGTCTTCTCGTCGCGCCGCGTCAACACGCAGCTCACCATCTATGATGGCTACACCGTCGCAGTCGGCGGTCTGATGCGTGAGGACGTCCAGAACGTTGAGGACAAGGTGCCGATTCTCGGAGATATCCCGGTCATCGGTCGTTTGTTCCAGACCAAGTCGGAGAACCGGATCAAGAGCAACCTGATCATCTTCGTGACCGCCCAGATCATCGATGCCACCGGCCGCCCGTTGAAGGGCGCCACCTCCAGCCAGATCCCGGTCACCACGGACCTTGGCGGTATGGGCACCGACGTGCTTCCTCCGCTGGATCAATAAGTTAGTCTGACGATCGTTTCACGAGCGGGCGGGAAAGCGATTTCCCGCCCGCTTTTTTGTAGGATTTCTTCATGAAAACCGTGGTTCTGACGGGAGGAATCGCCACGGGCAAATCGACGATTTGCCGGTTGATGCGGAGATTTTTGCCCGACGTTGCAATCTTCGACGCCGATGAATCCGTGCGTGGGTTGCTCGATGACGACCCGGAGGTGCGGTCGGAAATCCTCGGTGCGTTCGGACCGGCGGTGGTGGTTGGCGGGCGGGTCGATCGCGCCTTTCTGCGGCAGGCTGCCTTCGGAGCCGGGGCGGAGCGGCTGAAGCTCGAAGCCATTCTGCATCCGCGGGTGCGTCAGGAATGTCTTGCGTCCCGCGATGCCGCTGCTACACGAGGCGCGCGGCTGTTCGTTGCGGACATTCCGCTCTATTTCGAGAAGCGATTCGACATCGGTCAAGCCGCCGTCTTGGTAGCCGGGTTGTCCCGGTCCATGCAAATCGAGCGGCTCAGGGCGCGCAGCGGGTTCGACGATTCCACGATCGAGTCGATCATTGCGGCACAACTGCCGATCCAGCAGAAGATGGCCCTCGCGGACCTCGTTTTCTGGAATCAGGGACCGCCGGAATCGCTCGAAGCCCAAGTCCTCCATTTTTCCCAGGAATTCCAAATGACAGAAACTACCGAAGCCGGTTCCGCCGGACCAGAGACCGCATCGGCCACGGTGCCCGTGGATATCGACATCAATGCGTTCCGGCTGAAGCCGCTTTCCGAATTGCAGGCTATGGCCGAGGCCGTCCCCGCGCGAATCCAAGGCGGCATCCCCAAGAGCCAGTTGGTTTATGAACTCCTCTCTTTCTACGGCCATGAGGGCACCGGACTTCTCTGCGAAGGAATTCTAGAGCAGGCGAAGGACAATTTCGCGATGCTGCGCGACCCGCAGCGGAGTTTCCGCCCGGGGCCGGACGACATTCACCTCAGCTCGAATCTGCTCCGCGACCACGGTCTGCGTCCCGGGCAATTGCTCAAGGTCCGGGTCCGCGCCCCCCGCGAGAGGGATAAATACCTGACGGTTTCGGAAGTTCTGGAAATCGAGGGAATCCCGGCAGCGGATTACGAACCGCCCCAGGAGTTCGACAAGCTCACGCCGCTGTTCCCGGACGAGCGGATCCATTTGGAAGGCGAGGGGAACGATTTCCTAGGCGTGCGCGCCATCGATTTGATCGCCCCGCTCGGCAAGGGGCAGCGCGGCATCATCGTGGCGCCGCCGCGTGGGGGGAAGACGATCCTGCTGAAGCAAATCGCGAGGTCGATCCGGATGAATCATCCGGATACGGAGCTGATCATCCTGCTGCTCGACGAGCGGCCGGAAGAGGTGACGGATTTTGAGGAAACAGCGGAATGCCCGGTTTACGCATCCACGTTCGATGAATCGCCGCGTCGCCACGCGCAGGTGGCGGACCTCGTGATCGAGCGCGCGAAGCGCCTGGTGGAACAGCGCAAGGACGTCGTGCTGTTGCTCGACAGCCTCACCCGCCTGGCGCGCGGGCACAATTCGGCGATGCAGGGCGGGCCGATCGGCTCGGGCGGCGTGAGCCCGGCGGCTTTGCAGAAATCCCGGAAATTCTTCGGCACCGCCCGGAATGTCGAGGAGGGCGGCTCGCTGACGATTCTCGCTACGGCGCTGGTGGAGACGGAAAGCCGGCTGGATGACGTGGTTTTCGAGGAGTTCAAGGGCACCGGCAACATGGAGGTGCGCCTTGACCGCGAGCTGGCCGAGCGGCGGGTTTATCCGGCGATTCACATTCCCCAGTCCGGCACCCGAAATGACGACCGGCTCTATCATCCCGACGAATTTCTCAAGGTTGTGGACATTCGCAAGCAGCTTGCGCAGCAGCCGATCGGCGATGCGATCGAGAACCTGTTAGCCAATCTACGCTCCACGAAAACCAACGCCGAGCTGTTGCTCCGCGGCATGCGCTGAGCGGCGGATTTCCCGTGAAATCCCCGCGTTTCCGGGCCTCCGGCGCAATGGCATTGCTTCATTGACACCCCCCGCGGGTGCTCCATAGCCTCCCGCGCCTTGCGCCGGGGGCCGGATCCGACTGATCCGGGAACCCCGCACCCAACGCTTCCAACCCGACATTACTACAAAGATGGCAACCAAAAAGAAGGCGGCGGATACCGCTGCCGGCAAAAGCGCTCAGAAATCCGGCTCGTCCAAAAAGACCAAATATGTATATAACTGGGGAGACGGCAAGGCCGACGGCGACGGCACGATGAAGCCGCTGCTCGGCGGCAAGGGAGCCAATCTGGCGGAAATGACGCGCATCGGCCTGCCGGTGCCTCCGGGATTCACCGTCTCCACCGATGTCTGCACGTATTTCTATGACAACGGGCGCACCTACCCGGACTCGCTCCAGACGGAAATGGAAGCCGGGGTCAAGAACATGGAAAAGATCATGGGCTGCAAGTTCGGCGATGCCAAAGGCATGCCGCTGCTCGTCGCCGTCCGCTCCGGCGCGCGTGATTCCATGCCGGGCATGATGGACACCATTCTGAACCTCGGCCTGAACGACCAAACCGTGCTTTCGCTCGCCGCCGCTACCGGCAACGAGCGTTTCGCATGGGATTGCTACCGCCGCTTCGTCCAGATGTATGGCGATGTGGTGCTCGGCGTGCAAAAGACCGAGGGCGAGGATCACGAGCCGTTCGAGACCGTCATTGAGAACTTCAAGCACGAGACCTATCACAAGGAAATCATCGATTCCGATCTGACCGCGGACGATCAGAAGGAGCTGGTGAAGCGCTTCAAAGCCCTCGTCAGCGAGCGCACCGAGCATGGATTTCCGAGCGACCCCTGGGAGCAGCTCCGCGGAGCCGCCGGCGCCGTTTTCGGATCGTGGATGAACGACCGCGCGATTGTCTATCGCCGCAAATACAACATCCCGGCGGAGTGGGGCACGGCGGTGAACGTGCAGGCGATGGTCTATGGAAATACCGGCGAAGCGTCCGGCTCCGGCGTGGCCTTCACGCGGAATCCGGCCAATGGAGCCAACGAATTTTACGGTGAATTCCTCATCAACGCCCAAGGCGAGGACGTCGTCGCCGGCGTGCGCACGCCTGAGCCAGTCAGCAAACTGAAGGCGGCGATGCCGAAATCCTATGCCGAGCTGATGAAGGTCCGCACCACCTTGGAAAAGCATTTCAAGGACGTGCAGGACGTCGAGTTCACCGTGCAGGACGGCAAGCTGTTCATGCTCCAGACCCGCAACGGCAAGCGCACCGCAGCCGCCGCATTGAAATTCTCCATGGACATGGTCAAGGAAGGCCTCATCGACCAGGAAACCGCCGTGCTGCGGAATCCGGCCGACCAGCTCGACCAATTGCTCGCGCCGATTTTCGATATTGAAGAAGCGAAGGCCGCCAAGGTCGTCGCCACCGGCCTTCCCGCCGGTCCGGGAGCCGCGTCCGGCAAGATCTATCTGAATGCCGACCGCGCCGAGGCCGCCGAAGCGCGCGGCGAGAAGGTTCTTCTCGTGCGGAACGAAACCAGCCCGGAAGACCTCCGCGGCATGATCGCCGCCGTTGGCATCCTCACGGCCAAGGGCGGGGTTTCCTCACACGCCGCGCTCGTCGCCCGGCAAATGGGCAAGGTCTGCGTCTGCGGTGCCGCCGATTTGGAAATCAACTACGACAAAAAGACTGTCAAGGCTTCCGGCGAGACCTTCAAGGAAGGCGATTTCATGAGCATCGACGGCACCAGCGGCACCGTTTACGGCGGCGAGCTGAAGACTGCCGATTCGGAAATCATCGCCGGCATCGTGAACAACGATGCAGCCGCCAAGAAGACCCAGAAGTTCAAGAGCTTCCAGCAGCTCATGAAATGGTGTGAGGAATCCACCCGCATGTCCGTCCGCACCAATGCGGACACGCCCGACCAGACGCGCATCGCGCTGGCCTTCGGCGCTGTCGGCATCGGCCTCACCCGCACCGAGCACATGTTCTTTGAGGGCGATCGCATCGATGCCATGCGCGAGATGATTTTAGCCACCACGCTGGAGACCCGCCAGAAGGCGCTGGCCAAGCTCCTGCCCTACCAGCGCGAGGACTTCATCGGCATTTTCACCGAGCTCAAGGGCCTGCCGGCGACCATTCGCCTGCTCGACCCGCCGCTCCACGAGTTCCTGCCGCACAGCAAGGACCAGCAGCTCGATCTTTCCAAGAAGCTCGGCATCAAGGTGGAGACCATCATGCAGCGCGTCAACGAACTGCATGAGCAGAACCCGATGCTCGGCCACCGCGGCTGCCGCCTCGGCATCGCCTACCCGGAAATCACCGAAATGCAGGCCCGCGCCATCTTCGAAGCCGCCGCGGTCGTGGCGAAAAAGAAGATCAAGGTGAAACCCGAGGTGATGATCCCGCTCGTCGGTTTCCGCAAGGAATTCGACCTCCAGGCAGCGATCGTCCACCGCGTCGCCAAGGAAGTGATGAAGGAAAAGGGCGTGGAATTCGAATACCAGGTCGGCACCATGATCGAAGTCCCGCGCGGCGCGCTCACCGCCGACGAGATCGCCCACGGAGCCGAGTTCTTCAGCTTCGGCACGAACGATCTCACCCAAACCGCGCTCGGCATCAGCCGCGACGACATGGGCACCTTCCTCATGCCCTACACCGAGAACGAGGTTTTCAAGAAGAACCCCTTCGCCTCGCTCGACACCACCGGTGTCGGCCAGCTCATGGAAATCGCCGTGCAAAAGGGCCGCAAGACCCGCCCGGACATCAAGCTCGGCATCTGCGGCGAGCACGGCGGCGATCCCGATTCCGTGGTCTTCTGCCACAACCTCGGCCTCGCCTACGTTTCCTGCTCACCCTACCGCGTGCCCGTCGCCCGCCTCGCCGCCGCGCAAGCTGCGATCAACGAGAAACGCGCCGCGAAATAGGAACCGTGGCGGCGGTTTGCAACCGCCAAGCCCCATCTGATAAAAGGCCGCCCCGGTTTCGCCGAGGCGGCTTTTTTGTTTCAACGAATGATTCGTTCGGGAAAAATCGGATCCCGCGCCCGGAACCGCCCGGCGTTCAACTTTCAGGACGCTCTTCTCCCGAGCCGCGTTGGTGAAAGAGCATCCTGAAAGTTGAACTCCGGGTACCGGTCTCTAAAATTGGACCGAATCCAGGAGGGATGGATCCCGCGGATTTTCGGATGTTCCCGTCACTTGCGATTGATGCTGCATCATTGGACCTGCATCCGTCTCACACGCATGCGTTCGGTGGCGAGGAGGGCGAGGAGCGCGGCGAAGTCGGCCTCCCGGGTGGAGGAGAGGAGGCGGTAGGTGTAGAGCTGCCAGTTCCGCATTTCCTCCAGGGCGTTGACCATGCGGAGGGCGATCGTTTCCCCGCTGTCGGTGCCGCGGCCGGAAAGGCGGGCGAGGAGTTCCCGCTCGTCGGGTGGCATTACAAAGAGATCGACGAGGGCGCGGCGGATTTCCGGATCGGGGCAGGTGCGGATTTGGGCGGCGCCTTGGACATCGATGTCCATGACGACATCGGAGCCTTGGTGAAGGTGGCCGGTTACTTCGGATTTGAGAGTGCCGTAGAGGTTGCCGTGGACGACGGCGTGCTCGAGGAAATCGCCGGCATCGAGCCTGGCGGAAAATTGTTCGCGGCTAAGGAAATGGTAGTCCCTGCCGTCGATTTCCCCGGAGCGGGGAAGGCGGGTGGTGCAGGAGATGGAGTAGCGGACCTGGCCGGAGTCCGCGAGCGTGCGGCAGAGGGTGGTTTTGCCGGAGCCGGATGGGCCGGAGACGACGAGAAGAATGCCGAAACGCGGGGACATGCGCGGAGGATGCAGAGACGATCCGGACACGGGAATCGAGAAATTTCAGCGGTTGCGGCGACCTCTTCCGGAGAGGTGGCACGACACAAAAAAGCACGCGTTGGATTTCCCCCCGGATTTGCCAACGCGTGCTTTTTCTGCGCCATCGGCAGGACTTGGTTCAATCAGACTTCCCCCCGGAGATCGAATCGAAGCGCTTTGTCCTGCCTTTTTGAGGCTGTCGTTCCAAGAAGCGGCAGCCGCTCAGAACGAAGCCAGATTGGCTGGAGCCCGCGAATTTGGAAGATCTTTCAGGGGACTTATCCGGCCATGTTGTCCCAAAATCGGACAGGATTTGCGGTCGAGCGGTCGAATCGCCGGACGAACGGTTCAAATCTCGTCCAAAACGATGCGCGGAAAGACGGGCTTCGGCTTGGCGATGGCGTGGCCGTTGGGAAGCAGCCCCCATTTCAAATCGCCGAGCTTGAGCGCGGGGAAATTTTCCAGTTGGAGTTGGTCGGCAAGCTTGGCGGCGGCCTCGGGGAGGACCGGGGAAAGCAGGACGGCGGCGTGGGCGACGCTTTCCGCCAAGTGGTGGAGCACGGTGGCCAAGCGGCCGGCATGTTGCGGGTCCTTGTTGAGTTCCCAAGGTTTCATGCGTTCGGCGTAGCCATTGCAGTGGACGACGTGGCGGTTGATCGCCTCCAGCCCCTTGGAAATTTCGAAGTTGTCCATGGCCGCGCGGTAGGCGGCGGTGGTTTCGGCGAGGGAGGCCTGCAAGGCGCGGTCGTCATCGGTGAGGGGATCGCCGTGGTTGACGATTCCGCCGGTGAAGCGCTGGCTCATGTTGAGGGCGCGGTTGCAGAGATTTCCCAGTTCGTTGGCCAGCTCGGTGTTGAAGAGCATGACCAGGCGGTCGATATCGAAATCCGAATCCCGGCCGGTGACGATGTCGCGGGAGAGGTAGTAGCGGAGCGCGTCCACGCCGAGCTTGTCGGCGATTTCCGCGGGATCGACGATGTTGCCGAGGGATTTGGACATCTTCTCGCCGCCGATGCCGTTCCAAAATCCGTGGACAAGGAGAACAGGCATTTCTTCGTCGGAAAAGCCCATGGCGTGGAGCATGCAGAGCCAATAGATGCCGTGCGCGGGAATGAGAATGTCCTTGCCGATGACATGGACGGGGCGGCTGCCGGAGGACCAGATTTTTGCGAAATCGGGCAGTCCGGCGTCGGCCGCCGCCTTGTATCCGGCGAAGGAGATGTAGTTAATCAGCGCGTCGAACCATACGTAAGTCACGTATTCTTCGTCGAATGGGAACTCAATGCCCCAACGCAGCCGCTCCTTGGGCCGGGAAATGCAGAGGTCGGTGCCGGTGTTCCGCTCGAGCGCGTTGAGCAGCTCGGATTTCCGGAAGGCAGGGAGGATGGCGCCAGGCTGGCTTTCGAGAAATCCCCGCAGCCACGCGGTGTGATCGCTCAGTCGGAAATACCAGTTCTCCTCGGAAATCTCGACGACCTCGCCCCACTCGGGGCCGAAAATGCCGGCTTCATTGCGGTCGCGATCCTGAAGAAACTGCTCTTGCCGGACCGAGTAGCTGCCGGAGTGGGACTTCTTGTAGAGCTGCCCCTGGTCCTTGAGCTCGCTGAGAATCGCGCGGACGCAGGCCTTGTGGCGATCGTCGGTGGTCTCCGCCCAGCCGTCGTAGCCGATGCCGAGCTTTTCCCAAAGGTTGAGGAATTTCTTCGTCGTACGGCGGACGAAAGTGGCGGGGTGGACGCCTTCCTTTTCCGCGGTCTGCTGGACTTTCTGCCCGTGCTGATCGACGCCGGTGAGGAAAAACACCTCATCGCCACGGAGCCGCCGGTAGCGGGCGATGACATCGGCGAGGACCTTCTCGTAGGCATGGCCGACGTGGGGCGAGCCGTTGGTGTAATCGATGGCGGTGGTTAGGTAAAACATGGCCGGGAGGCGCGGACTGAAGCACACGCCAGGCAGGCGGCGCAAGGACGGCAGGATTTATCGGGAGGATTTCCGACAGGACTGGCCGCTGGCGACGTTACAACTGCGAGCGGATTCGGGCGGTGCCGGCACTGCCCTGGGTTCCGGATTGCAGGGGGCCGTCCATTATGGGTTTTGGGCGGCCCCCTGTTTGTGCCCCTTAAAAGCCGGCACGGGAGGAATCGATGCCGGCGGCGAGGCCGTAAATCCGCCGATTCACCCCGGACATGGCTTCGAGCAGTTCGGTAAATGGCTCGTAGCGGTTGGTGACGATGCCTTTGTTCGAATCGCGGTTGGAGGCATCGAGCCGGGAATCGGTGGGGTCGTTATCCGCATAGCGATGCCAGCTCCAGCCGACGCAGACGCGGCTGCGGAGGAGGCTGATGGCGAAATTCTGGTAGAACGCGCCACGGTCCGCCTGATTCCGCACGACCCAGCCCGCGCCGCCGGTATTGGCCATGCCGCTGTCCGCGGCTTTTGCGTAGAATTCGGTGATCATCACGGGTTTGCCGGACTCGCGGTTCCACATTTCCAAAAGCGCTGCCTCGGGCGTCCAGGCGCCGTAGTAATTCACGGAAATCACGTCGCAGTGCCGGCCGAGCGCCGCGAAAACCTCCGGGCAGCGGATTGCCGAGCCGTGGACGCGCGGGCCGAGGAAGAGCTGGTGCGGCGCGGCCTTCCGCACGGCGGCGGAGACGATCGTCATGTAGCGGTCCACCGCGAAGCCGAGGAATGCCGCGCGATCGGCATCGGAGATGGATTTCTTCGAGACGCGGCGGGCCTTCAGCCAGGCGGCGGCGGCGCGGTTGCCGGGGTCGGTAGCAGGGAGAGCGAGGTAGCGTTCGAGCATTTTCCGCGACCACGGGAGTTCGTTGTCGGAGAAATTCCCGAGAACTCGCGGGTCGGAGGCGTGGGCGGCGAGGCGCGCGGCGTAGGTTTCGCAGAATTTCGGGAAATCGGCATCGAAGAGGAATGGGCAATCCCCGGGGTAGCCGGTGTGGCCGGGAGCTTGGTGCGTGCCGCCGCGCTTTTTGCCGTACGAAGCCATGAAGGACCAGGTGACCGTCTGGGCGATCGGCGCGTCGTCACGCTGGAGAAAACCACTCTCCGCCCACGCGCCGAGGGTGTTGAAGCCGTTGTCCTTAAGCAGTTTGAGCGTTTGGTCCTGCCAGTTCCGGCGGTCGCCGAATTTCTCCGCCAGCGCGGCGCGGCTGCCTTCGGTGGCGGCGGCGTTCACGGAATTCACCCCGCGGCTGAGGAAGCGTCCGCCCGCCGGGGTGACGAGCCACCAGCGCCCGTCGAGCTTGGCGGTGCGGAAAAATCCGGCGGCTTTCACGCGCTTGTCCGGCACGCCGCCCCAGGCGTCGAGAAGTCCGTCGGGAGCGAGCGGTGGCAAATCCGCGAGGGCGACGGTGGCGCGCGGCGTCCACGTTCCGCCCGGGCGCGAGGTGGCATCCACGTCGGAGCGGGCTGCGGCGGGACCGGCGGCGGAAAGAATGGCGGCCAGCGCGACGGCCCCGGCGCACCGGAATTGGTATGGGGAAATCATTGCAAACAGGAACCTAATCATGATTTCCGATCCATTCCCATGTCACCTCACTAGATTTCGGGAATGGGAAAAAGGACGATCGTTCCCGACGTTCCGCATTGTTGAAACCCATGTCCATCACCCGCGCCGCCGTCTTGGGAATCGCGCTGGCCGCGATCCGCGCGACTGCCGCGGCGGAATCGATCGCCGTGCTGCCCTCGCCGGCCGGCACGACGCCCCGGCTTCTCGGCTACAATCTCGCGCATTTCCTCGAAGGGACGAACGCCGCCGATCGGTTTCGGTTCTCCGGAGTGAACGCGGCGCGGATTTTCATCGGCGCCGCGGACATCGAGCCGACGGACGATCTCCCGCCGGTTGGCGACGGGGTGGGGGACGAGGCGGGGTTTTTCGCACGGCGCTCGCTGCTGCGGGCCAACGCCGCGTCCGCGACGGAGCCGTTGAACACGGGCTATGTGAAATGGTCGAGATTCTCGGCGAATTATGACAACACCCAGTTTGGCAACAACCGGCTGAAGCCCGGTTTTGCCTTGGGGAACCTGCGCGATCGCGGGCTTTCCCTGCTCGTCAATATCTCCGCAAGTCCCTCGCGGTTTCCCCTAACCGGCGATGCGGACTGGGCGGGGAAATGGGAGCTATGGCAGCATTACTATGCGCAGGCATTCCTATTGTCCCGCGACTATGGGGTGCCGAATTTCTCCATGTTTAACGAGCCGAATAATTTTGACGGACTGACAGTGGAGGATTGGCTGGTGCGCTACCGGTTTTGCTCGGATGCGATTCAAAGCGCTGTGGCGGACATGAATTCCCGCTATGGCCGTGCCGTGGTGCCGCGGGTTTATGCGCCAAATACGGCCAACGGGGCCGAGAAATATGATCCCTGGGGCAGCGCCGCGGTGCAAAACCGCCATCTGCGGCTCGATGGAACCTTGTCGGCGGAATGGATGAATCTGCGCGTTTACAACTATCAAAAATATACCCACCGGGCGTTCGCCGCGGACGGATTTTCCGGCTTTATCGAAGACTACGACTCGCTGCGCGCGTCAATCGATGGAGATATGCCCGGCGAGCCGCGGCTGCCGATGGCGCTTACCGAATTCAATGTGCGAACCGGCGCGCTTTACGATACCACCGTGGATACTCAGGATTCGCCCGGCGATTTCACGGCGCTCGGCATGAACTGCGTGGCGCTGACCGAGCGGGGGATCGCGGAATTGTATTTATTCAAGTTCGGCCAGACGGCGAGCGATTCGTTTTATGGCGTGGCGAAGAACGGCACGCACTATGTGGAAAATTCCGGAAGCTATAGCTACGGCGGCCCGACCAAGGCCGCGGATGTTTACCGGCTGTTCGTGAAAATGGCGGCGGGTGCGAAGCCGCGGCTCGATCTGGCACGATCGGCCGGGGCGATGCCAGGCTTCAATGCCGGCGTCTGGAGCCTGGCGACGGTGGATCCGGAAACGGGGGACTACGCCGTTTTCATCGTGAATCGGGACGCAACCGCCCTGCCGCTCACGCTCGATTTCTCCGCCCTTCCGGTAGCGCCGGGAAATCCGGTTTATGTGCAGGAGGTCAGCGCGACCGCCGCCGGCGGCGGGGTGCGCTTGGAAAATCTGGTTGGCGGAATTTTGCCGGAAGCCCAGATGCCGGCGCAGTCGGTGTGGCTGGCGACGGTGTCGGCAGCGCCGGTTTCCCGGATTTCCGCGGCAGCGACCGCCGACACGGAGCTGGCGGACGGCAGCGGAAAAAACACCCCCGGCGGATCGGTGAATTCGCTCACGGCGCGGGCCGACGGGACGGTCAACGGTCGCCGCGCCACGCTGATCCGCATCCCGGTTCCGGCCGGGAACTCGCCAAATATCCGGTCGGTAATTTTGGAAATCGAAGCCGCGGCGACGGCGGGCGGAGTGCCGGTGCTGGCGCAGGTTTACGGCATCGAGGACAGTTCGTGGATCGAATCGACGGCAACCTGGGCCGGCATGACCGGCACGCTGAAACAGGGCGTTGCGGCGGGAAATTTGATCAAGAACAACGTCGTCGTAACCGGCGGCGGCCCGCAAATCCTCGGGGAAATCTTGGTGGATTCCGCCAATTCCTCGGTGCGCCGGCTCGACGTGACGGCTTTCGCCAAAAGCCGGACCGATGGAATGGCATCGTTTCTCATTGTTCAGGATCACCGCTGGGATGTGGCGCAGCCGGAGTTGACGGCGGGCGACACGCAGCCCGCCGGCGTGGCGATTTCCTCCCGCGAATCCGGCGCGGCGGGGCCGCGGCTGATTGCGCTGGTCGGGGATGTGCCGGGCACGGCGCGAGCGGCAAGCGAGGCCACGGTGCGCGGCGGAACTTCCGCCGGGACCGACGTGGATGAGGCGGCGGCGGGTTATTTGATGGTGAAATTCAACGCGGGACTCGACGCCGCGCGGAAATCGTATTTCCAGTTCGATCTGCCCGCGATGGGCGCCGATTTGGATGCGGGCGCGGATTTCAGCATCGGTTTTCAGAACGTTTTCTCTCAACGCGTCCAGCTCTGGAGTGTGGATGCAGGCGGATTTCTCAGCCCGGCGATCACTTGGAATGGAGCTCCGGCCAACGATCCCGCTTCGAACGGAATGCTTCCTGCCGCCACTGCGATCGGCGCCGACGTACGGATCAATCCGGGCAGCGCGCTCGCGCCGTTCACCTTCCGCATCCCTCGGCTTGGCGACCATATTCATGGCGGGCGGCTGACGCTGGCGCTCTCCGGCGTGGACGATTTGGCGAACAACAGCGGCGGGCTGCGGATTGCGCGGAACTCAGCTTCGCTCGTGTATGGGGTAGCCGGCGCATCGCCCTTTGCGGCTTGGCGGCAGGCGGAATTCGGCGGGGACGCCGGGAATCAGGAAATCGCCGGGGCTCTAGCGGACCCGGACCGTGATGGTCTGCCGAACCTGCTTGAATACGCGCTGGGGGGCCAGCCGCTGGTGCCGCAGTCCGGGATTTCCCCCGCGATTTCCCGGTCCGGGATGGATGTGCTCGTGACGTTCGGAAGAAATCCGGCGGCGACGGATCTGCTCCTTGTGGTGCAATGGTCCGATTCGCTGGACGGAGATTGGCAACCGGCGGCGATTTCGGAAAATGGCGCGGCTTTCGCGGCGACTGGCGGCGGAGTGGCGATTTCCGAAGATGCCCAGCACTGCGTGACGCTGACGGCTGCGGCAAATGGCAGGCGCTTTTTCCGGCTCGCAGCGACGCTGCCGGGCGGCTGATTTCTAGCGGGAATGCTGGATCGCTTCACACACGGCGGGGAAAATCTGGCGCTTCCTGCTGACGACGCCGGGCGCGTGAAACAGCGTCTCGTCGATCCGTTCGAAGGGCAGCTTCGTGAGCGATTCGTCCCGGCCGATCGCCAGAATCATGCTGTGATGTAGCGCCACGTCGGTAACGGCGAGCACGGCAAGGTCGTAGTTTTTCTGCTCGAAGAGCTCGCGCAATGCCGCTTCCAACTCCTCGCGGCGGCCGGCGAAGCCATGCAAATCCCGCTCCTCGACTTGGGAAATACTGAGGGAAAGTCCCTGCTCCTGGAACTCCTTGCGGTCGGCATTGAGGATTTCCTCCGGGGTGCCGTTCGCGATGAGCGAGCCGACGTTGAAGAACTCTTCGGTAAATTTTTTCGGGTCCACGCCGGCCACGCCGCT
>JBBSUD010000062.1:0-32850 GCA_038235225.1 Verrucomicrobiales bacterium | reverse complement strand
TCGCCCTGCTCCGAGTTGGCTTCAGATGGTAGTCTCTTCATTTTCATGTCTGGATTTCCTACAGGGGACTTGCACCCCATTTACATCGCGCCCATGCTGGGCATACACAAGTCGTGACGCACCAACCGGCCATAAGCTTTTCAATTTCACTTCAACATCCCTTCAACCGCGCCGGTGGGCGCACATCAAACGTTCGGCAGAAAACTACATGAGCACTGACCGTGAGAGAATCATCGAAGAGCGCAAGCGATTGCGGTCTGAGTATAGTGAACTCTTTGAGTCAGTTTCGAGTCTCTTGTTTCAGCATGATCCGATTGAGATCAAATTCGAGACGAATACAGACGAGTATGAGCCGGAGGTTGGCACGATTCTACCACGACTCCGAGATTGTGTTTCCCAAGAGGACGTTTTGAGGGTCGTTCATGAGGAATTCGTGCGATGGTTCGATTCGGATACAGCTGGAGCTACTGACCGATACGACGAGATTTCCAAGGAGATTTGGCAGCACTGGCTTCAATTCCAGCAAGTCGAATCGGGTCCCGGGGAGTAATTAGCTCCCCGGTCCCACACCACCCTGCGTACGGCTCCTTACAGGGCGGTTCCAATCAGACTCGGGCCTTGGGCCCGAAGTGAAGAACGATCCAGATGGCTTTGACTACGTGCCTCCGTCCAAGCGACCAGGCTTCGCGAGGTTTTCAAAGCCGCTATCGCGGCCCCTGCATTCATGTCGGGAATCCCTTGTTCCTCCAGCCAGCGGTTGTTCAGCGCGAATCGCACAATTTGATGCTCGCCGCCTCACGACTCGCACCCCTTCGGAGCACGTCGCGTTCGCTCCTGTCCATCCCGCTCCGCGGTATTCATTCTGGCTCATCCGCCAGTAGCCTTTCCGGCTCCGCGTCGCCATGTGGACCCGCTTCGGATCGGCTCCGAGTGCTTGCAGGTGACGGCGGCGCATGCGCGGTTGCTTCCATTGTTTATCCTCCCTCGCGGGACGGTCTGCGGGGTGGCTTTTCATTTGGCAGGAGCCGCTGTCGAGGCATTGGCAGTCGAAGTTTTGTGCCCCCTCGAAACGCCGTGTCGGCCTACGATCCGGTTTTTGTCCATCGGCTCGCGAATTTCTCTTAGCCTTCCTTCCCCGGACAGGTTTGCCTTCCATCGGCCAAGCGGATGCCACCCTCCGGGCTGCGTGAATGAAAGCCCTTGCGGGCGGGCTTTCCCTGCTCCGAGTTGGCTTCAGATGGTAGTCTCTTCATTTTCATGTCTGGATTTCCTACAGGGACTTGCACCCCATTTACATCGCGCCCATGCTGGGCACACACAAGTCGGGCCTCCTAACGGGCCATAAGCCCTTCAATTTCACCTCATTTTCGTTTCAATCGCTCCCGCAGGAGCACATCAAACGTTCGGTAAAGAAATAAAACTATGCGAATCCTTTCCATGATCGTTGCCGGCATCGCCATTGTTGCGGCTTTTTTCAGCATCTCGACAATTTCGAAATATAGCGAGATGTTCGAGGAGACGAGCACTACAATACCTTTGCTAACTCAGGTAATGCTGGATTCTTCGGGCTGGATTCCAGGCGGCATATTCTTATTCGCAGCGGCTACGATTTCATTCCTCGTTATTGCCAAGAAGGATAGAAGAGCCGGAATAGCGGCGATACTCACAGTTTGTTTCATGGTTCTAGCTGTATTTGTGATTCCCGTTCTGCTACTTTCATCTGTGTCGAAGCTTATTCACGATGTTGAATCATCCCAAGGCAGCGAAGCAGCAGACAAGAATTTGCAAACCCAATGAAGACAATAAGAAACCGAATCGGGTCCCCGTGACTGACTCGGAGAGCCAGCCACGGGTCCCACACCACCGTGCGTACGGGTCCGTACACGGCGGTCCCGCACAGACGCGGGACAAGCCCGCGTGATGCACGCCATTTGCGTGCTCGATCCGGCGGGCGAGATCCTCAAGCAGGAATCCATCACAAACACCCGGGGCAGCCTCACCGCCCTCAGCCGCAGACATCCGCAGGCCTTGATGGTGATGGAACAAGGCATCGCTTTATGGACGGGAGCGCACGCGACGTGCCCGCAGGGGCGAAACCGTCATTCAAGAAGGCACCAGCCATGAGTGATTGCGTGGAAGTGGTCGTACTCGTGAAAGGCCCTACCGGCACAGCAAGCCGTCCAAGATGTATTGGCGCCCTTATCTTTTGCTGCGGGACATCGTCCTTTCTCCGGCGATTCCCGAAAACCCGGGGCAAAACTGGGGGAAAAATTGGGACAGGGATTGCGATCGCTGAGGAAATTGGAATTCCCGCGATGCGGGAGCATTGCCCGGTTTTCGACGAAGGGGTGACCTAGCTCGAACAGCTCAAACCGCTCGGTTGGCCTGTCCGCCGGAAAGTCCTAAAGAAAAACTCATGCTAAGCCGGCGTGAACCGCCTGGCGAAGGCGCTTCAAGATTCAAGCCAAGCTCCGGCGGGAGCCTCTTGACCGGGCGGGCGGGCTGGGGAGGTTCGGGGATGGCGAAGACGATACTGTTGATTGGCGGGAATTCGGGTATGGGGCTGGCCACTGCGCGGCTGTTGCTGGGCAGGGGCGATACGGTGCTGGCGGCGGCGCGGACGGCGGGGCCGCTCGAGGAACTGGGGATTCCGGTGCAGCCGTTCGATGCGGAAAATCCGGGAAAGCTGGAGGTGCCGGATTCGCTGGATGGGTTGGTTTACTTCCCGGGAAGCATCAATCTGCGGCCTTTCAAAAGTCTGGGAGCCGAGGATTTTCTGAAGGATTTCCGCGTGAACTGCCTGGGCGCGGCACTGGCAATCCAAGCGGCGCTGCCGGCCTTGCAAAAGAATGGCGCGGCTTCGGTGGTGCTGTTCTCGACGGTGGCGGTGGCGCAGGGGATGCCTTATCACGCCTCGACGGCGGCGGCGAAGGGTGCGGTGGAAGCAATGGCGTTATCGCTGGCGGCGGAACTGGCGCCGAAAGTACGGGTGAATGTGATCGCACCTTCGCTGACGGACACGCCGATGGCGGCCAATTTCCTGAATTCGGAGGCGAAGCGCGAGGCATCTCTGAAGCGCCACCCGCTTCATAAGATCGGCGACCCGGCGGACGTGGCGGAACTGGCGGGATTTCTCCTGTCCGACGCGGCGAAATTCCTGACCGGGCAGGTGCTGCGGCCGGATGGCGGGCTATCCACGGTGCGGACGTTCTGAGCCGCCGCGGGCGAGGTATTGGCGCGAGCCAAGGACGTATTTCTCCGCCCATTTCCGCACGCCGGCCTGCTCGTCCAGCGAGAGGGCCCGGACGACTTTAGCCGGAGAGCCGAGGACGAGGGAGCCGGGCGGGATGATGGTGCCGCCGGTGACAAGCGCGCCGGCGCCGACGATGGAGCGCTCGCCGATGACCGAGCCGTCGAGCACGATGGCGCCCATGCCGATGAGCACCTCGTCCTTGACGGTGCAGGCGTGCAGGATCGCGGAATGGCCGACGGTGACGAGCTCGCCGACGTGACAGCCGAAGTCATCGGCGAGGTGGATGACGACGTTGTCCTGCACGTTCGAGCGGGGGCCGATGACGATTTCGTTGATATCGCCGCGGAGGGTGGCGTGGTACCAGATGCTGGTTTCCGCGTGCAGGGTGACGCGGCCGATCACGTCGGCACTGGCGGCGATGAAGGCGCTCTGGTGAATTTCCGGGGAAATCCCGGCGAAGGTTTCGATGGCCATGGCGGAGGCTAGGCGGCGGAGCCAAATCGGGGAAAGCGCGGATTTGCCGGGGCGATTTCCAAGGTTGTCACCGCGAGTCAATGCGGCGTAGGGTCGGCGGACGAGATTCCGATGTGGAGATTCATACAAGATCACTGGCGGGACGGCATCGAGATCCTGCTGCTCGCCACCTGCATTTATCAGATTTACCGGGCGTTCCGGGCAACGCGCGGGGCCCAAATCCTGGTGGGGCTGGGGACCATCCTGGTGGTGCTGACCTTCGTTTCCACGATGTTCCAGTTCGAGGTGATCAGTTGGATCATCAAGGGCGCGGCGACGATTCTGGCATTCGCGCTGATTGTGATTTTCCAGCCGGAACTGCGCAACGGGCTGGCGCGGCTGGGGAGCAATCCGCTGTTTTCCTTCTCCAGCAAGCGGCGGCTGATGTTTCTGGAGAAATTTGCGGACGCGGTGATCAACCTTTCGAAAAAGCGGATTGGCGCGCTGTTCGCGATCCAGCGGGATGTGAGTCTGAAGGAGCACCTGGACAGCGGCGTGGTGC
Organism: Verrucomicrobiales bacterium; assembly: GCA_038235225.1. Lineage (GTDB taxonomy): Bacteria > Verrucomicrobiota > Verrucomicrobiia > Verrucomicrobiales > Akkermansiaceae > Luteolibacter. Next base: position 28,582 of record JBBSUD010000062.1, on the reverse strand, counting down.
TGGACGCGGAATTCTCGCCCGAGCTGGCGATGTCCGTCTTCTACCCGAAAGCACCGCTGCACGATGGCGGCATGATCATCGCGGACGACCGGGTGGCCGGCGCGGCGTGCGTCTTTCCGGTCACGGAGCGGGAAATGAAAGACCGCTCGACCGGCCTGCGGCACCGTGCGGCGATTGGCCTGACAGAGCGTACGGATGCAATTGCCGTGGTCGTCAGCGAGGAAACCGGCGGGATTTCGATCTGCGAGAACGGCGTCCTCCAGCGGAACCTGACGGAGAAGCAATTCCGCGAGAAAATCGACGAGATCTTCGTCTCCGGAAAATCATCCCATGAAACCGAACCTGGCCCACAACTGGATCGCAAAGGTCCTATCCCTCCTGCTGGCGATAGCGATTTGGTTTCTGATTAAGGAACACCTGACGACGCTCGACAACACGCCGGTGCCGCGCGAGTGGCCGGTGCCGGAGCTTTGAAGGCAGCCGGAGCGGGACCGTGGATACGGCTGCTGAAAGGGGGAAGAAACCGCAAATGAACGCGAATTGACGCGAATGCCGAGCTCGGATTGATGCTTAGGATGGAGGCAGCTTCTCAAACTTCCCGTGTGTTCCGGGTGTCCCGTGGTTGACCCATCTTAGTCCGCGACGATTCGCGGATTCTTCAGTCCGCGGTGCGGGATTCGGCGGGGCACGCAAAAGCGCCGGGATTTGTGGTCCCGGCGCTTTTAGAGATCGGCATCCCGGAAAAGGACCGCTTCAGAGCAGGCCGAGGGCGGCGGAAATGAGGAGGTCGTCGTCGATGAGCCATTTGGCGGTCTCGGCGCCGGGGTTGGACGGCTTTTCCGGCGCGGTGGATTGGGTGACATCGAGCGTGAGGCCCTCGCCACGGATTCGGCGGATGACACCACCGGCATCGTAAACCGACATGAACGCCGCCAGGGCGGTTACGGCATGCTTGCCTGCTTCCGCATCGTCGGTGCGGCCGAGCATCGAGTCCAGAAGGGCGGGAGTGGGATCGGTCTGGCCGGCGAGGCGGGTGGCGGGACCGTTCTGTGAGGCAGCGATGCCGGCGGCACCCGCGGCTTCGAGGGATTTCGCGAGATTTCCGACGCGGGCCGCGAGATCGCCTTGAAAGGCGCCGGAAAGCTGGGCTTCCAAGCCGGAAGCGAGCGCAACCTGGCGGGAGTGGAGACGCGCCCAGTCGGGCGAGCGGAGGGCGGAATCGCCATCGGAGCCGGTTTGACGGCCGGCGACTCCGGCCTGGACGAAGGAGGCGATCGCCTCGGCGGCGCGCTTGGCTTCAATTTTCGCACACACGGGCGCGAGGGCGAAGGCGGCGAGCCGGCTGGACAGGAGGACATTTCCCATGGCCTGCATTTTCGCGCCGAGCAGGGCGTCGCGCTCGCGCTTGACGGTGAAGAACTCCATGGCGCGGCGGAGGGTGACCTCGAGCTGCGGAATGTCCCACGGCTTGGTCATGTAGCGGAAAATCCCGCCTTGGTTGACGGAGCCAATGGCGGCGTCGATGTCCGAGTAGGCGGTCGAAAGGATCTTGATGATGTCCGGATAGTCGTCCGCGATTTTCGAGAGGAAGCCGACGCCGGTTTCGTTCGGCATGCGCTGGTCGGTCACGATGATGCCGATTTCATTGGCATGCTGCCGGAATACGGCGAGCGCCTCGACACCGTCCTCGGCCTCCAGAATGCGGAACTTCTCCCCGAAGAGGCGGCGGAAATATTTGCGGGTGTTCGCTTCGTCATCCACGAAAAGGATGGCGTAGCGTTGATAGTCATAGGCGTCGATCTCGTTGCTCATGGGATGGGGTGGAGGATGATGGGTGGCAGTATGATAGAATCAGGCGGTATGGTCGAGAACGGATTCCGGCTGGAAGGCCGGGTCGGGATCTGGTTCGGACTCGAAACTGGGTGCGGGAAAGCCAAGGCGGAAGCGGGTGTATTCGGTCGGCCTGCTGTCCACTTCCACTACCGCCTTGTGGGCTTGCAGGATCTGGTGGGTAATCGAGAGGCCGAGGCCCATGCCCTTGCCGACGTCCTTGGAAGTGAAGAAGGGATCGAAGATTTTCTGGAGGTTCTCCGGAGGGATGCCGATCCCATTGTCGCGGATGGTAACCTGCCAACCGTCGCCGGCTGCTTCGATCGCCACGTCGATTTTCCCCTTCTCGCCGCCGACGGCTTCCTGGCGCATGTGGATGGCGTCGATGCTGTTCTGGAAGAAATTGATGAAGACCTGGACGAGTTGGTTGGGGTTGCCGCTGATGAGGGCGTTGTCCGGGCTTTTCAGGTTGAAATCGATGTCCTTGCCGACTTGATGGCTGACCATGCGGCGGGAGCGGCCGACGATTTCCGCAAGATCGGCGTCGCCCGAGGTAGCTTTGTCGTCGCGGGTGAATTTCCGCAAGTCGATGACAATCTGCGAGACGCGGTCCACGCCCTCGCGGATGTCCTTGAGAATATCGAGGAAATCGGGCTGCTCGGCATCCGGCAGGACCCGGGTGAAGGTTTCGAGCGCGTGGAGGCCGGCGGTGGCGTAGTTGAGCGGGTTGTTGATCTCGTGAATGATGCCGGCGCTCATTCGGCCGAGGGCGGAGAGCTTCTCGTTGCGGACCATCAGGACTTCGTTTTCCTTGATCTGTTCGAGCGCGCCGTGGAGTTCCGCGTTCAAATCGGCCATTTCCCGGCGGACGCGGGCCATGGCGATTTGGTTTTCGAGGCGCAGCGCCAGCTCGGCGGTGGAGAAGGGCTTGGTCAGGAAATCGTTCGCCCCAGCCTGAAGGGCGGCCAGCTTGGTCTGCTCGTCGGCACGGGCCGTCAGAATGATGATGGCGATGCCTTTGGTAATGTGATTCTGGCGGATTTGCTTGCAGACCTCCACGCCGTCCATTTCCGGCATCATGTGGTCGAGCAGGGCGAGTTGCGGGCGGCGCTGGCGGGCCAGCTCCAGGGCCTCTGCGCCGTCCGAGGCCTCGATCACGTCCACGTCCTCCAGTTGCATCCGGAGGAACCGGCGGATGTCGGGTTCGTCGTCGGCGATGAGCACCAACGGCCGCGCGCCGCTGGGCCGCGCGCCGATCATCGGGCCACCCTGCTGCGCGGCGGGAGGATGCAGCGGGAGGGCCATCCGGGGCGCGATTTTCCCCGGGATCGACATGGCCGCCCGGCGGTGAAGTTCTTCGATGTTCCCGCCCGGCCTTTGGGAATCCACGATTTCCGGGGCGGTGAATTCCGCCGCCTCGGCAGGCAAATTGATCGTGAAGGTGGTGCCGTGGCCGAGCTGGCTTTCCACCTTCACCGTGCCGTCCATCGCCTCGGTGAGGCTGCGGACGAGGGCCAGGCCGATGCCCGCGCCCTGGAACTTCCGCGTGGAAGATGTGTCCACCTGCCAGAAGCGCTCGAAAATCCGCGGCAGCACGTCCGGCGGAATGCCGACGCCGCTGTCTTCGACCGTGAGGATCAGCCGACCGTTCGACGCAACCACCTTGACCTCGATGGTGCCGCTCGACGGAGTGAACTTGATGGCGTTGATGACCAGGTTGAGGATGATTTTGTCGAATTTATCGCGATCCAGCAGGACAGCCTCGTTCTCGCCGGTGGATTCCCACAGCAGCGCCACGCGGTCCTGCTCGGCCAGGTGCCGGAGCGATCGGAGCAATCCCTCGATGTGCGGTCCGATCGGCGTCGGCTGACGGTTGATGTCGGCATGACCGGTATCGAAGCGGACCAGATCGAGCAAATCGTCGATGAGCTTGAGCAGGCGGAGACCGTTTTGCTCGAGCATGAGCGTCATTTCGCCGACGGCGGGCTCGTGCGCTTGGCGGCCGAGCACGGTGCGGAGGCGCTCGGTGATGCCGAGCATGATCGTCAGCGGAGTGCGGAGCTCGTGGCTGATATTCGCGAAAAAGCGGGTCTTCGCCTCGTCCAACTCGCTCAACTGGCGGTTCTGGGATTCCAGCAGCCCGCGCGATTTCTCGACCTCCATGCGCAGGCAGAACTCGCTGAACCGCAATTTCTCGTAGTAGTAACTACCGGCCAGCACGAAGGCGGAGGTAACGAACAAGAAGTAACAGTTGCCGAACAGGATCCGCGGGTCCGGGTGCTCCGAGGAGACCAAAACGCTCAGCGTGTAGCAGAAGAACGTCGCCACGATCATCCCCAGCGAGTTCATGAACGACCAGCGCATGAGTAGCGAAAGCCCGACAAGCACCAGATTCAGCCCGGCGTAGTAGATGGAGTTTCCGCCGTCGGTCACGGCGATCATCACGCAGATCGAAATCAGCGGCAGCAACGCGATGCCCTGCACGACGACGCCGGCTCCGGCCGGGCGGGCGCGCGCGCCAAGGTAGAAGAAAATCCCGGCCAGCAAAATCGCGCAGGTGGCGCGGATTAGCAGGAACTCGAAGCCGAAGCGGGTCACGATCACCCAATCGAGCGAGAATCCGGCGAGCATGAAAATCGCCGCGATCGCCGCCGCCCTGCGTGCGTTGCCGAGGGCGATCTCGCTTTCGTATTCCCGGAACGCCCGGCGCAGTTCCGCCGCGTTTTCCGGCGGGTTGACGCTGGCTTCAGCCATTGGCGAGTTCGATTTCAAGGAACAAATTCACTCCCGTGGAATCGGCCTTGACCGTGGTGTTCTTCAAATTCAACCCGTCGGGGATGAGGTCGTTCATCTCTGCCTCATCCCGGTAAATCAGGTTCCATTCCATCACGTATTCCATCCACGCCTTCCGCGGGTTCGCGGCCGCCACATTCGTCACGATGACGATGCCGCCCGGCCGGATCATCGTGCAGAAAAGTTCGACGAGGCGCTTGCAGACCCGCTGCGACAGGTAATCGAATAGGCCCGCGCAATAGACCACGTCGTAATTGGAGAATTCGTCGTCCCCGCCTTGGGTGGCGGCGCGGAGAAGCTGGTGCACGGAGCGTTGGAAATAGCGGACTTGCGTTTCGCGGCCGCCCGCCATGCGCGCTTCCTGCATCCGTTCCCTGGTGTATTCCAAGGTCTCCGGGTTGAAATCGAGCAGGTCGATTTCCGCAAGATCGCTTTCATCACACTCCCTCAGGAATCGCTGGACCTCCATCGCCGGCCCGCAGGCCAGGTTGAAAATCCGGGTTTTGCCGCGGGAAACGCGCCGCTCGCATTCGTAGCGCAGCTTCTCGATGAGGAAATCGATGCGGTTCCGGTGCGCCACGACCGGCTCGGTGTTAAGAAGCGCGAAATTCAGCAGCTTCGCGAACGCCGACGAACCCTCGTAGGGATTGCGCAGCATCATGTTCACCATCTCGTAGTCACCGGCGTAGCCCAGCGGCTTGGTATAAGTGCGGTAGAGGAACGGCGAGCAAAGCACGATCGGGTGCAGCTCGCGCCTTACGTAGGCCTTGTGAACCGCCATTTCCGCCTCGCTGATTTCCAACGAAACCTCCTCGAAGCGCTCCATCGAAGGCAGCACCTCCTCCACCACCCGATTTTCCACGCCGGAGAAAATCTCGCGTTCCAGCTCGTCCCTGCGCCGCGTCACCGTCGTCCGGATGCCCACATCCACCCCCGTGAGCCAGTGTTGGACCCCGGAAAGCATGCTGGCGAGGTCCGCCACCACGAGCTTGAACGGGTCCTGCACCTTGTTAGCGGATTTCCATTCGCCCATGAAGCTGCCGAACTGCGAGGACAAGTCGCCCCCCTCGCCGCTGGTGGCGGCCGCGCCGGAAATACTGGAGAGGAAATCGACCTCCACCCAGCCCTCGTCGAGCATCGCCTCGCAAACCAGCACGATGCCGGTGTTGAGCAAATTGCTCACCACCGCTTTGCCATGATAAAGCAACCGCCGCGACGCCATGATCCGGAAGTCCGATAGAACCTCGGAAAGCTGGAGAATGCTGTAGGGGTTATAAACTTCGAAGACGACGGAGTACCGCTTGATTCTCAGAAGGTTGGCCGTCAACTCGGTGCCTTGGCTATTCCGGCAGGTGATGACGCTTTGGGACGATTCGCTTGTTAAATCCATTATCGAGGGTGAACGACGGGAGTACTTTGGCGGACAGGTCCGCGCCTCCGCAAGCGCCTAGACGATTAATTTCGCTAGTCCTGTTATTGATTGGACGGACCGTGTCCGGGAACCCGCCGACCCCCTCCGCTTCCGCACCGCCGCAGCCAGCGCCGCGAGCGTTTCCACGGTGTCGTCCCAGCCGATGCACGCATCGGTGACCGACTGACCGCGGGTCATTTCCCCCAGATTTGGCGAGAGCTTCTGATTTCCCTCCACCAGGTTCGACTCGATCATCACCGAAGTGACGGCGCGCGAGCCGGCGGCGATTTGGTCACCGACATTTTTTGCGACCATCGGCTGGTTGCGGAAATCCTTCATCGAGTTCCCGTGTGAGCAATCGACCATCACGGATTCCGGCAGCCCCTGCTCGCGCAGCATCGCAGCCGCCGCGTCCACGGCTTCTTTTTCGTAGTTCGGGCCGGATTTGCCACCGCGCAGGATCAGGTGGCACGACTCGTTGCCGGCCGTGGAAACGATCGCCGAGACGCCCTGCTTCGTGACCGAGAGAAAATGGTGCGGCCGGGAGGACGATTGGATGGCATCGAGCGCGATCTGGATCGAGCCGCCCGTGCCGTTCTTGAATCCGACCGGCATCGACAACCCGGACGCCAGCTCCCGGTGGATTTGCGACTCGGTCGTCCGCGCGCCGATCGCGCCCCAAGCAATGAGATCCGCGATGTATTGCGGGGAAATCGTGTCGAGAAATTCCGTCCCGGCCGGCACGCCCATATTTGCCAGATCCAGCAGCAATCCGCGCGCGATCCGCAGGCCGTGGTTGATGTCGAACGAGCCGTCCAGATGCGGATCGTTGATCAGCCCCTTCCAGCCCACCGTCGTCCTCGGTTTCTCGAAATAGACGCGCATGATGACGAAAATGTCCTCCTCCAAGTCCTCGGCGGCCTCCTTCAGCTTGACCGCGTATTCCATCGCCGCCTCGGGATCGTGAATCGAGCATGGCCCGACGATCGCCAGCAACCGGTCATCCTCACCGCGCAAAATCGCATCCGCTTGGGTCCGGGCGGTTGCCACGAGCTCCGACGCGCGCTCCGTCGGCGGCAGGTAATAAGCGAGCACCGCGGGGGAAATGAGCGGATTCAGTCCAGTGATTCGAAGGTCGTCGGTGCGGTGGCGCGTCACGCCGGAAATCGTTGGCGGCACTTCCCTCGCGAGGCAAGGGGGAACTTGCCAGAGTCCGCTTGCGGGCCGGAGCGCTTCCTGATTGCCTGCCGGTCCCATGAAAACCCTCCTGATTTGCGCGTTCCTCGCCGTGCCCGCCTTCGCCGGCGATCTCCCTCCCGCCGCGGCCGCCACCGCCGCCGCGGAGAAATTCCTCGGCACGCTCGACGAGGGCCAGAAAGCCAAGGCGAAAATCCCCTTCGCCTCCGACGAGCGCGGGAATTTCCACTATACCCCTCGCGACCGCGCCGGCCTTCCGCTCAAGGAAATGAAGGATGACCAACGCGCCGCGGCCATGGCCTTGCTCGATTCCGCCCTCAGCGAGAAGGGCAAGCTCAAGGCCACCCAGATCATGACGCTCGAAGGCGTCCTCGCGGAGCTGGAGAACAATCCGACCTTCCGCGATGCCGGGAAATACACCGTTTCCATCTTCGGCACTCCCGGCGATGACGCAGGCTGGGCATGGCGCTTCGAGGGCCACCATCTTTCCGTCAATGTCACCCTCGCCGGCGGCGGCATTTCCGTCACTCCGTCCTTCCTCGGCGCGAATCCCGCCAGCGTCCCGCGCGGCCCGCACGAAGGCTTACGCGTGCTGGCCGAGGAGGAGGATCTCGCCCGGACTCTCGTCACCACCCTGCTCGCCGCCGGGAAATCCACCGCCGTCTTCAGCGATGCCGCCCCGCGGGAAATCCTCACCGGGGAAAACCGCACCGCCACCGCCCTCGACCCCGTCGGCATCCCCGCTTCCGAGATGAAGGAGACCCAGCAAGCCGCCCTGATCCACCTCATTTCCACCTACACCGGCCGCTACCGGTCCGCCATCGCCGACGCTGACATGGCGAAAATCAAAAAGGCAGGCATCGCGGAAATCCGCTTCGGCTGGGCCGGCGGCACCAAGCGCAACGAGCCTTATTATTACCGCATCCAGGGCCCCACCTTCCTCATGGAGTCCGCCAACGTGCAGAACCAGGCAAACCACATCCACGCCGTCTGGCGCGATTTCGAGGGCGATTTCGGCCGCGACCTCCTCCGCGAGCACGTCGCGGCCGACCACGCCGAATGAAAACCGACCGCCTCGACTCGCTCCTCGTCGCCCGCGGCCTCTGCGATTCCCGTGAGCAGGCCAAGCGCCTCATCCTCGCCGGCGAGGTCCGCAGCGGCGACCGGATCATCGACAAGCCGAGCACCAAGCTCCCGCCCGACGCGCCGCTGGAAATCAAGGACAAGCCGCGCTTCGTCGGCCGCGGCGGATTCAAGCTCGAAGGCGCGCTCGATGCCTTCGCCATCGATCCGACAGGCTGGGTTTGCCTCGATGTCGGCGCGTCCACAGGCGGCTTCACCGACTGCCTCCTCCAGCGCGGCGCCGCCAAGGTCCACGCCATCGACGTCGGCACCAACCAGCTAGTTTGGAAAATCCGCAACGACCCCCGCGTCGTCTCCCGCGAGAAATTCAACGCCCGCCACATGACCCCTGCCGACATCGGCGAGGAAATCCGCCTGGCCGTGATGGATTTGTCCTTCATTTCCCTCACCAAGGTCCTCCCCGCCGTCTTCTCCGTTCTCGAGTCCGGCGGTTCCGTCGTCTGCCTGATCAAGCCCCAGTTCGAACTTCGCCGGGAGGACATCTCCAAAGGCGGCATCGTCCGGGACCCGGAACTGCACCAGCGCGCCATCGCGAAAATCCAGGATTTCGCCACCCGCGAACTCCGTGCCGAATGGCGCGGCCTCGTCCCCTCCCCCATCACCGGCACCGATGGGAACCAGGAGTTTCTCGCTTGGATCACCCGGATGACCCCCTGACGGAAGATCCGTTCAAAAAAATCCCTTAGATTCCGCAATTATGGCCGCTTTTGGGACAACCTGGCCGGTTTTGGGAGCCATTGCCCCTTTCAAAAACTCCAAATCCGCATCAGGTTCTTCCCAACGAGAGCGACGGCGCGCGACGGTGTGCAAGACCTCTCGAAACAACATATCCTTACCCGCGCGATTCCGCGCGTGGCCGCATCGAACTCCGGGGGGAAGACGGTGTAGTGCCGCGCGGAGTTAGCCGGGAACTTTGGGGGGAAATGTGCTATCTCGGGCGCGGATCGGAAACGGTCCGCGCCCGAATTTTTCCCAGACTCTGCCTCTTCCGGACCATCGGCTTTCAGACTTACCGACCTTCCGATTCCCCCCATTGGGAAAACGGCCTAACCGCCAGGCGCGAGTTCGAATACCGCCGGTCTTCCGAGACCTCCGCTCCCAGCCATGGCGGCAGATCCGGGCGGCCCGATTCGTCGGAGATTTCCACCTCAGCAACGACCAGCCCGGCGTTCGCCCCGTGAAAAACGTCCACTTCCCAGAGGTATCCCGCGAAACTCACCGCATGCCGCGTCTTGTCGATCGCCGGATCCGGGCACATCGCCAGCAGCTCGCGCGCGTCCTCGGGCGGAATCGCATATTCGTATTCCGGCCGGCTGATCCCCACGGTTCTCCCCTTGATCGTCAACCAAGCGTTCGGCCCCGCCAGCCGCACCCGCACCGTTCGGTCAGCATCCTTCGCCAAGTAGCCCTGCGACATCCGCACGCCCGGCGATCCGTCATTCCACGAATCGTCCGCGACCAGAAACTTCCGCTCGATCTCCGTAGCCACGGTCAGGGTTGTTCCGGATTCGTCAGTTCTTTCCAATCCGGCGCGCCGCCATCGAGCCGCTGCACCTCGCTGGCATACACCGCGTCGTCGTTCTTCGGGTCCATTTCCGCCGCGAGCTGGATGAAATACTTCGCCAGCCGCGCGTTCTGAGCGCCGCCCTGCTTTTCCAAAAGCTGCCCCCGCGTCAGCAGCAGCCGGGCAAATGCCTCCGCGCTGTAATCGGTCGGCTCCGGGTCCGGCAGCACGCCTTTTCCCAGTTGGAAATTCGCCACCACCGCCCGCCGATTCCGCGGCGAAAGCTGAAGCGCCAGCGCAATCATCTTCCGGCCCGCCGCCAGCGATGCCGCCGATGCCTTGGCCTCGGCAATCCCGTTGGAAGCCAGCGCCGCCAGCGTCGTGGCATATTCGTCCCGCTCCGCATCCAGCAATCCCAGCTCCCGCGTAAAAACACTCCTCGCCACTTCCGGCGCCTCCCAAGCGAACGCGCCCTGCCGCCTTTCCTCCGCCGCCGCCACGCACGCCATCCCGCAAAACACCGCAGTCACTTGCCACCAACGCATCATCGGCGCTAACGAAGGGCGAACCCCGACCAAAGGCAAGTGGCAATTCCCCCTCCCCGCACCGCGAAATCCCTGCTCCGCAGCGAACTGCGCGCCCTCCTCCGCGTCCTTACCGCCGATTCCCTGCACGTCCAAACCGCCCTTCTCGATTGGATCCTGAATCACCCGCAAGTACGCACCATCGCCGCCTATTCCGCCCTTCCCGGCGAAATCGACCTCACCCCGGTCCTCTGTCGTCACCCGGAAATCCGCTGGGCCTTCCCCCGCGTCGAGGGCGACCGCCTCACCCTCCACCACGTCATCGATCCCGCTGCCGGCCTTCTCCCCGGCACCTTCGGCATCCTCGAACCCAGCCCCACTTCCCCGGAAATCCCGATTTCCGAAATCGACGTCTTCCTCTGCCCCGGCCTTGCCTTCGATCCCCGCGGAGGCCGCGTCGGCCGCGGCCGGGGATTTTACGACCGCCTTCTCGCCGCCGCCCGCCCGGACGCCATCAAGCTCGGCATCTGCCATCCCGCCCAAATCGTCCCCGACACCTTCCCCGAATCCCACGACATCGGAATGGATGAGATTGTGTCCGGGTGACCACTACTTCCGGCCTGATCCGAATTGGGGATGGCGCTTGTCGTGGCGCAGAACGACAGATCGGATCATCGTTGCATCTGCCTCAAACAGAAAACGATACGGGAATTTTTTCAAATCGGCCCGCCTGTATTTGGAATTTGCGAAATGAAAGCTCTGAGGATTCAAGATCACCGATTTGATCGTTGCTTCCACTTCCGCAAAAAAGCGGTCACCCAATTTCACACCCCCTTCGGACTCATAGAATTCTAGGGCAGACTTCAAATCGGTTTGCACCAGCCGATGATGAACCACCCTCATTGGCTATCTTCCCAGCGAGCGCTTGATTTCCTCCCACGAGCAGCCCATCGACGGATCCTCGTCCAGCTCCTTTGACCGCCGTTCCGCTCCAGCGACGCCGTCCTCGTCTTCGGGGTATTCGTAATAAGGCAGCGAATCGAGCAAGACGCCGGCCAGCGTGGCCCGGTCAGAGTCCGGCAAATCCAGCACTTGCTTGCGAAGTTCCTCCATTTGCATAAACGCACACTACCGGCCGCAAAAAGCCGATTCCACCCCCATTTCCCCAATTCCGCATGACATGCGGCTTCCTTCGCGGAATCCTCGCGCCCTTATGGAGGCGGACATCGACCGGTTCATCCGCTATCTCGCGACCGAGCGGGGGCTATCGCAAAATTACCAACTCTCCGTCCGCCAGACGCTCGACGCGCTGGCCGGCTGGCTGAGGAAATCCAGCCTGCCGCTGCGCGATGCCGGGACCGACGAACTGGCCGCGTTTCTCAAGGAACGCCGGGCGGACGGGCTTTCGGCCGCTTCCCTGCGCATCGCCACGGTGCATTTGAAGATCTTTTTCCGCTGGCTTGCCGCCCGGGCGGATTTGGAAATGGATCCCGCCGAGCCGCTGCTCGCTCCCCGTCCGGATCTTACCCTGCCCGAGACGCTGCATGCCACGGAGGTGGCGAAATTGTTGGAATCGATCGATTGCGCCATCCCTCTCGGCCGCCGGGATCTCGCGATCCTTGAGGTCTTCTACGCCGCCGGCCTCCGGCTTTCGGAGTTGTGCAATGTCCGCTTGGAAACCGTGGACGCCGAGGAGGGGTTTCTCCGCGTGACGGGCAAGGGCGGCAAAACCCGGATGGCACGCATCGGCCGTCGCGCGATTGCCGCCCTCGACGATTACCTGCGCAACGAGCGCCCCGGCCTCGTCACCAAAAAGACCTCCTCCCACGTCTTTCTCAGCGTCCGCGGCGGTCCGCTTTCGCCCGACCGGGTCCGGCAAATCGTCAAGGAGCGCGCGCTCCACGCCGGCATCGACCAGAACATGTATCCTCATTTGCTCCGCCATTCGTTCGCCACGCATTTGCTCGAAGGCGGCGCGGATTTGCGGGTGATTCAGGAATTGCTCGGCCACGCCGACATCGCCACCACCCAGATTTACACTCACGTCGATCGCCAGCGCCTTAAGGCGGTCCACAAGAAATTCCACCCGCGGGGATGAGCGAGGCAGGCGGCCCCCCTCAATACTTCTTAATCTCCAGATCCGCCCCGCTTTTCACGCCGGCTTCCTTCGTTTTGTCGGGCGCGGCCGGCGGGGTGGGAGCCGGAGTCGCCGGCACGCTTGCCGGGGCGGGTTTCTCCGCTTCCGACATCGCCGGGGGCTTTGGCGGAATCACTTCCGCACCTTCCACCACAATCGCCTCGGGAACCACCACGCCTTCCACCCGCACCGCTTGGATGAGCTGGTTGTAATTGTGCCGCAGCGCCGCCGGGAACGAAACCCGGCCCGCTTCCACGATGTTCTCCCGCAGCAGCTTCGCCGTCAGGTTCGATACCAAATCCGTGCCGATCTGCACCGCGCGCTCCGGGCTGAGGATTTCCTTCCCCGCCTCATTTCCTCCCAAAATCACATCGCTGGAAATTGACTGACCCTGAATCGCGATCGTCGATTGCGCCGATGCCAAACCGCCCTTCGGCCCCAGCGTCACTTCCAGCACCGCGTGATCGTTTGAGGCCAGCCAGCCGCGCACGTGATCGATCCGCACCGAGACGAAGATCCCGCCGTCCGGCGTTGGGCTCGTCTCCGGCTTGAAACTCCGGTAGTCGGCGCCGGAAAGGGTGTAATCAACTTGGTTCGCGCCTTTTTTCGGCTTGCCGAGGCTTTTCAGGAACGCATCCCCGTCGATGGAGACTCCCGCGAAACACGGGAGAAGGGAGGCGGCGAAGAGGACGGGAATGAATTTCTTATACATGGAGTCTGGGCGCGGATCGCGCGCTGATACTGGTCCGGGCCTGTTTTTATTCGATGAAATCCGGCGGCGGCGGAGCGTCCGGCTTGCCGAAAAGCCGATCCACCTGGGCCTCCGCTTTTGTTTTGTGCTCATCCTTGATGTAGGCGGCCACCGTTCCCAGCGCCGCGACGAGCGCGCCAAGATCGTCCCCGTAGCCGATGCCGGGGAGAATGTCCGGGATCAAATCCGCCGGCAGAATCAGGTAACCGAGCGCCCCTACAATGACGCCTTTCGCCCACGCCGGGGTGTCCTTGTCTTGGAGGCAATGGAAAAGAGTCAGCGCTGTCAGCAGCGTCTTCCGGCCTGCGCTGGCCGCCGCCTTGCCAAGTTTGCGCCAGAGCTCGGGCGCGGAATACCAGCTTGGGGCGGAGAGGGCGGGGTGCTTGCGGAACATGGCGGTCGGCGGGAACCTGTCCGCATTTCCGCCACCCGGCAAGGGGAGAAGCCTGCGGTTGCACCCCGACGGGTGGCTGTCTAGCGTCCCGCCGTGAGCCGTCCTGTCGATGTTGTCTTGGATTTCTTGGAAACCGCCCGCACTCGCGGCGTCTCCCACGTTCACCTCGACGAAGGCGCGCGCGAGGGCCTCCGCGAGCTTTTCCTCCGCGCCCGGAACGGCGGAAATCCGCCGCCAGGGCCCGCCCCGGACGAACCGCCTCCGCCGGAACCCGAGGAACCTGCCATTCTCGAAACACCCGCCACCGGCGATCGCCACGAAAAAATCGCCGCGCTCAAGCGCCAGGCGGAGAACTGGCCACCCGCTCGCAAGCTGGGCACCCTGCGCGATGTCATGGTCTTCTCCGCGGGAAATCCCGAGGCGCGCGTGATGCTCGTCGGCGAGGCGCCCGGCTATCGGGAGGAAATCGAGCGCGAACCCTTCGTCGGTCCCGCCGGCCAGAAGCTCAATGACATCCTGAAAGCCATGGGCCTCGCCCGCGAGGACGTCTATCTCTCGAACATCGTGAAATTCCGCCCCGCCACCCCGCGGCAGACCACGAACAATCGCAAACCCACCGCCGACGAAATGGCCGCCTGCCTGCCCTTCGTCCGACAGGAAATCGCGATTGTGAAACCCGCTTGCGTCGTGGCCCTCGGAGGCACCGCCGCCGAAGGCCTGCTCGGACTCGAAGGCACCGTCACCGCCATGCGCGGCGCTTGGCACGATTTCGAAGGCACCCCGGTCCGCGTCAGCTATCACCCCAGCTACCTCCTCCAAAGCGCCGGCGCCTCGAACGTAAAGCGCCAAGTCTGGGAAGACATGCTCGCCGTCATGGAGAAACTCTCCCTTCCCATCTCCGAGAAGCAGCGCGCTTTCTTTCTTCCCAAACCTTGAAGGGTGTAAACCAAGGCGGCCGCCCCTCAATCCGCCAGATCCTCGTTGAAGTAGATTTTCAGGAACTTCATTTTCCGGGTCTCGTCGAAGCCGTGTTCGAGGATGTCGCCGGGTTTGGCGGCGAGGGAGGGCTTGAGGCGGATTTCGGCTCCCGTGTCGAGCTTGAGGACGGATTTCAGCTTCTTCCTGGCCTTGCCGACGTCCTTCTTGGAAATCTCGAAATTGTCCTCCAGCGGCTGGCCCTGCTCTTCCTCGATCTTGGCGCGATGCTCGGCAAATTTCGCCTTGGCCTCCGGGGTTTTGAGAACTTCTTCCTCGAACTCGCTGAGGCTGAACTTCTCCTTCCCTTCGAAGTAAGAAATGGCATCGCCCCCTGCGGCGGAGGTGTCCCACGGCGGGGCCTCGTCATCGGCGGGTTTCGGGAATTCCTTCTTCTCCTTCTCCATGAAGGCGACGGCCATGTTCGTGTATTGGTTCGTGAGGAACGGGCTGTCGGAAATCGGGACGACGCCGAGGAAATCCCGCACCCAGAAGCGGGATTCGGTGCCGGAGCGGTCGAAGGTGAGAACGTGAAAGCCTTTGGCAGGCAGGTGGTTGAGGATTAGGCAGCCCTTATCGATTTTCTCAGGGTTGATGCCCTGCTCGGTGTGTAGTTCGAGATCGCCGCCGCGGGTGGAGATGCTGAGGAACGGGACGACGCTCTCGGATTTCAGGATGCAGAGGCCGCGGACGGCGGTGCCATTCACATCGATGTCCTCGATGAGCGAGATGCAGAGGTCGCCGGACTTGATGTTCGGGTGGTTCGACTTGGCGTAGAGGCGCTTGGCGATTTCCCGGCCCTTTTCGAGGAGCTTTTCGGGTGCTTCGAAAATGGCGGCGGCGGCGGCGTTCATTTCATGCTGATCGAGCGAGGAATGGTGGCTGAAGCGGTGGCCGGTGAGGTTTTTGAAGGGCTTGAGGAAAATGGCGGAGAGGATTTCCCGGTCGTCTTCCGCGATGGAGAACAGCTCGCGGGAGGTTTGGAGCGGCTCGTCGCGCTGCGGGTGGCCGACCTTGGCGAGGACGAGGCCGGTGGCGGTGGCGGAGGTGAATCGGATTTTGACGGACATGCGGCGCGCAAACTAGGAGCCGGGCCGGGTTTGGGAACTGCGAAAAGCGGGAAATCCCCGCCGGCAGCTTCAGAAGCCGAAGGTGGTTTGCGAGTCGTCCTCGGGAGGCGTTTCGCGGGCGGCCGGGGTGATTTCCGCTGGTGTGGCGACGCCTTCGCTCAGGCCGGCGGCGGCGAACCGGATGAATCCGGCGATGGCAGCGGGCATCGGGACGGAGTTCGACTTGTCGCGGGCGGCCAGCAGGTAGATCAGGCTGCCGGTGAGGAAATGGATGCGCTGGGAAAGTTCGGCTGGCGCGAGCGCGGGCAAAGTCCGCGCGAAGGCATTGGCGAATCGCCCGCCAATTTCGCCCAGCCGAGACGCCACCGGCTCGGGCAGGCCGTCGATTTCCCGCGCGAAAATCCGGGCGCAAAGCTTGTAGAACATCGGCTCGGTCAGCCCGGATTTCCCCGCCTGGGTGACGAGCGGGCTGGTGAAAGCGTGCAGGATTTCTTCCAGCGGCAGCGGCGTTCCGGCCGATTTCCGCTCGGCGGCATCGAGCATTTCCAGCCTGCCGGCGGCCACCGGCATCATCGGGCGCATCATCGCCAGCGTCAGGAGCGTGTCGCGATCGCCGAAATGGTAGTTCACCGCGGCCACGTTCATTTTCGCCGCCTGCGTGATATCGCGCACGGAAACCGACTCGAAACCGCGCCATGCGACGAGCGCCTCGGCCACGTCCAGCAGCTTCCGCTTCACCCCCGACTCCGGTAGTATCAATTCGCGCATGCCCGGAGCGCACTCAACCGGAACCAACGGCGATGTCAAACGCACGCTTGAACCGCCGCGACGGAGATTCGCGGTTGCAAGCGCGCCGGGGGAAATCAGGATCTCGCCGCCATGAGCTTCCCCATCCGCAGCCCCCGCCACGAGACCGGCGGAATCGTCGTATTCGCCCGCGTTCTGGACAAAATCCGGCTGCATGCCGCCGGCGATCTGCCCGAGGGCTACACCGTCGGACCGGTGGCGGGGAAGCGCACGTTCGACGACCGGGTGTGCGCCTTTTTGGGCGTGGATTTCCGCGAACTGGCCGCGCGGACGCTGGAGGGCGGCAGCGATGACGAGGTGCTGGAATGGTGTTTTGAAAATGGCGGGCGGCCCGATGCCGAGCGGATCGAGGTCTGGAACGCCTTCCTCTCGAAACGCGGCTGGCGCGATGCCGGGACGCCCGGATTCGAAAAATCCAAAGCGGAAGAGGGCTTCGGCGACCGCGCCGATATCCTCACATTTTTCGACCTTATCGACGCGGAGGAGCGCGGGCAATGAGCGGGGATTTTCCGCTTGCGACAGCGGCTGGTGGGCTGTGGACTTGTGGCCAATGACCTTCGAAGGCGGGATATTCCAAAAACTCCTCCTGATCGCGCTCGGACTCTGCCTCTCGGTCCCCGCGCTCCAGGCAGGAAATCCAAAGATCAATCTCGCGGACGGTTTCGATTTCCCGGTCGGAAAGCCGAACGCCGCAGGCTACTACAAGGCCCGCGGCATGCGACTCCGCAGCCCGAAACACTATGGCGAGGATTGGAACGGCCGCGGCGGCGGAGATACCGACAAGGGCGATCCGGTCTATGCCGTGGCGGACGGAATCGTGACCTTCGCCCACAATGTCAAAGTCGGCTGGGGCAATGTGGTGCTCACCCGCCACGCCTACCGGGATTCCGCGACGGGCGCGGTGAAATACATCGACACGCTCAACGGCCACCTCGATTCCATCCTGGTAAAGGACGGCCAGCAAATCAAACGCGGCCAGCAAATCGGGACGATCGGCAGCAATTTCGGCATGTATCCGGCGCACCTGCATTTCGAAATGCGCCACAACATTTCCACCGGCATGCAACGGGATAACGTGCCCTCGGACACGGTAAACTGGGCGGATCCCACGGATTTCATCAACAAGCACCGCCAAATGAACCGCGAATGGCGCGCGGTGGAGGTGCCGACCGGGACCTATCAGCCCTACGCCGGCTTCCCGGGCCTCTGAAATGGCGCGCCGCGGGAAATTGGGACGGGCATGGTTGCCGATCGTGATGGTGGTCGCCGCGCTGGCGTTGTGGCTGCGTGACCAGCAGTTCGAAGCAGCGCCGCCCGCGACGTGGTCGCCGCGATCCGCACCCGCCACGCCCGCCGGGAAATCGAATGGATATGAGCATTACACCGGCTGCACGCTGGTTCCGGAGAAGCACAACGATGGCGACAGCTTCCAAGTCCGCCTGCCCGACGGCCGGGAAAAAGTGCTCCGGCTCTACTTCGTGGATGCGCCGGAGAGCGATTTCAAAACCTACCGCGGCGGCGCGAACAACTACCAACGCATCGACGATCAAGCCGCCGAGATGGGCGGGATTTCCGCCAAGCAGGCGGTGGAAATCGGCCACCGGGCGAAGAACGACACGCTGCGGCTGCTGGCGGCGGCGCCCTTCGAGATTTACACGAAATGGGACAGCCCGTTCCACGACGGGAGATATCATGCCTTCGTCCGCGTCCTCGAGGATGGCAGGGAAATCTGGCTGCACCAGCTTCTCATCGAGCGCGGACTGGCGCGGATCAAGACGAAGCCCGCGCCGTTGCCGGACGGCACCACCGTCGCCGCGGAACTAGCCGCGCTGCGGAAATCGCAAGCCGAGGCGAAGCGGAAACGGGCCGGGGCTTGGGGAATGTGAGGAAAATTCCGCAGGTCAATTCATCCATGACCGGAGATCGCCGTCCGTCCTGAGGAATTTGGCGTAAATGGCGGCGCGGCAGGTCGATGCCACAAGGACCAATGGAGGCTTATTTCCCCCAGCGCTCCAGCAGGGTTTTCGCCATGTCGGACGGAGTTTCGGAAACGGCGATGCCGCACTCGGCGAGAATGCGTTTCTTGGCTTGGGCGGTGTCTTCCTCGCCGCCGACAATGGCACCGGCGTGGCCCATCCGCCGGCCCGGAGGCGCGGTGGCGCCGGCGATGAATCCGGCGATCGGCTTCTTGCAGTGCTCCTTGGCCCAACGCGCTGCATCGACCTCGGCGTTGCCGCCGATTTCCCCGATCATGATGATGGCTTCGGTTTCGGGATCGTTGTTGAACATTTCCAGCACCTCCAAATGATTGGTGCCATTAATCGGATCGCCACCGATCCCCACGCAAGTGCTCTGGCCGTAGCCGGCCTGGGTGAGTTGGAAAACGGCTTCATACGTGAGCGTGCCGGAGCGCGACACGACGCCGACATTTCCGCGTTTGTGAATGTAGCCGGGCGCGATGCCGATCCTGCAGCCGCCGTGGGATTTCTCGCCGCGGCCGGGGGTGACCAGACCGGGGCAGTTCGGGCCGACGAGGCGGGATTTCGAGCCGCGCAGCGCTTCCTTGACCCGCATCATGTCCATGACCGGGATGCCCTCGGTGATGCAAACGATGAGTTCCATGCCCGCATCGGCAGCTTCCAGAATCGCATCCGCGGCGAAGGGCGGCGGGACGAAAATGGCGGTTGCGGTCGCGCCGGTTTCGTTCACGGCTTCGGAGACGGTGTTGAAAATGGGAACGACGTTCTCGAATTTCTGACCGCCTTTGCCGGGGGTGACGCCAGCCACCAATTTGGTGCCGTATTCGAGGGAAAGCGCCGCGTGACGCGCGCCGAAGCTGCCGGTGATGCCCTGGACGAGGAGCTTGGTGTTTTCGTCAATGAGGATGGCCATGATTTTGGGTCGATTAGATAAGTGGTTCAGGGGTTGAGCTTCGCGGCGATTTCCGGCGGAATTTCATCGGCGATACCCGGATGAGATTCCAGAAGCCTGGCAATGTCGGTCAGATCCTTCAGTTTCTTGCTCGGCCTGCGCTGAGGTTCTTCGTAAGCGGCGATCTTGCCTTTGAGCGTGTCTTCGAGACTCGCGACACGCATCAGGATGCCGTGAACCTCGGTTGCCACGGATCTTGCCGGAAAATCAAGATACATTTCCTCGGTGCTGATCTGAATCGATACCTTGGATTCACCTTTGAAATTGATGGACCATTGAAAGCGCCGTTCGACGAACCCGATCTCCTTCAACGCATCGGCGGCAAGTTCGATTTTGTCGGAGACAATGACCAGATCCACATCCGCGGTGGCCATCGGCTCGTCGGCCCAATGGTTCACAGCCAGGCCGCCGATCATACACCAGGAAATCTCTCTCTCCTCCAGCGCGGCGACCAGCCGGGAGACGTCTTTCGCGCCGCCCAAGGTCTGCCAGTCGTAAAATTGCCGCAGGGTCATTGTGGTTCAAGCCACGGCTGCGACGATCTTTTTCGCGCCGTCCGCCATGTCGTCTGCGGCGACGATGTCGATGCCGGAGGCGGCGAGGGTGGCTTTGCCTTTCTCGACATTGTTTCCTTCCAAGCGGACGACCAGCGGGATGGGCAGGCCGGTTTCCTTGGCGGCGGCGATGACGCCCTCGGCAATGACATTGCAATCCATGATGCCGCCGAAAATGTTAATCAGAATGCCTTTCACATTCGGATCGCCGAGGATGATTTTGAATGCCGCGGCGACTTGTTCTTTGGTAGCTCCGCCGCCCACGTCGAGGAAGTTCGCCGGTTCGCCGCCATAGTGTTGAATGATGTCCATGGTGGCCATGGCAAGGCCGGCGCCGTTGACGAGGCAGGCGATGTTGCCATCGAGGCCGATGTAGTTGAGATCGTATTCGGAGGCGGCGACCTCGCGTGGATCCTCCTCGGATTTATCGCGCATGGCGACGATGTCCGGGTGGCGGTAAAGCGCGTTGTCATCGAAGCCGAACTTGGCATCCAGCGCGAGCACCCGGCCGTCGGGCGTGGTGACAAGCGGGTTGATTTCCAACATCGAGCAATCGCAGGAAATGAATAGTTTGTAGAGATTGCCGAGGAGTTTGGAAAACTGCTTGGCGGCATCGCCGGAAAGGCCGAGCGCGGCGGTCAGTTTGCGGACTTCATAACTCTGGAGTCCGAGCAGCGGGTGGACGAACTGGCGGACGATTTTCTCCGGCGAGTCGTGCGCCACGTCCTCGATGCTCATGCCGCCTTCGGTAGAAACGACGATGACCGGCCGGCAGGTCGCGCGGTCCATCAGGATTGCCAAATAGTATTCGTGCTCAATGTCCACCGCCTCGGCAATCATCACTTTGGAAACGAGTTTGCCGGCCTCGCCCGTTTGCACGGTGACGAGCGTTTCGTTGAGCATTTTCCCCGCGAACTCCGCCGCCTGCTCGGGTGAATCGATGAGATGCACGCCGCCTTGAAAACCGTTTTTGAAATGCCCCTTGCCGCGGCCGCCGGCGTGGACCTGCGCCTTGATCACCAGCTTGGATCCGGCGAATTGCCGGGCCGCCTCCGCCGCTTCTTCCGGCGTGCTGGCGACGGCTCCTTTCGGGCTGGGAACCTGGAATCGGTCGAAAAGCTCTTTGGCCTGGTATTCGTGGATGTTCATGGGAAATGCGGAGGTTCGCGCGGCGAAATCGCGCGACCGTATGCCTCCCGGCTTTGCGGGGTCAAGGCATCGTCCTTGGAAAATCGGGCATGATCGCGCGCCAGCCGGACCCGTGCGATTTGCAAGATCGCCCCCGATCTGCAATGGAGAATCGGCCCGCCCGGACGACATCGGGCGTGGTTTCGCGCGCTTCGCACGTTTGGCACCGGACCTGCGGAAGCGGGCGCGATGCGACCTGCCGAACTCCCAACCGACTCCGCCGAACTGCAGGCCGTGCTGACCCGTTATGTCGATTCGTGCGACGGCTACCTGCAGGCGGCCGAGGTCATGGAGCAGCCGGACGTTGCCACAGATTTCCGGGAAATCGCCGACCGGCGGAGGTTGATCGTGGAGCGCCTGGCCGGGCTGATCGCGGAACAAGGCGAAAAGGCCGACCTGAAGGGCAGCGCCGAGGCGCAGATGCACCGCTGGTGGATCCAGCTTCGCGCGGAACTCACCGACGAGGAACTCCGGGCGACGCTTCAGGAATGCCTGCGTGGCGAGAAGGAACTCGCCCGCACCGTCGAAGATGTGATGGCCAACGGCGGCCTGGCTCCCGAGCATCTTTCCCTGCTGGATGAAGTCGCGGTGGAACTCCGCCAGGCGATCCAGATTTTCGAAACGGTCACCGGCCATTGAACCCCTTTTCACAACCAACCACTACAACCACAACCGAAACGACCATGAGTTCCTCCCTTTTCAACGATCGCCGCGCCTCCAAGCTTCTTAGCCGGGTGCGCGAGGACGTCACCCATTTGCGTGAAGACATCGCCAGCCTGCTTTCCCATTCCACTAAGAAAACGCTGCCGCATGGCGCGCGGGAACTGGCATCCCAAGCGAAAAGCCAACTTTCATCCGGCAGTGCCTATGCGGCCAAGCGAATCCGTTCGATGCGGGGCGCGCCTGAGCCATCGCACATCGGCGTTGGCGTGGCGGGTGGCGTGCTCGCCGTCGGATTACTGGCGGCGGGCGCGGCCTGGTACATGTGCAAGTGGGGCTGCGATCCGGTGACGCCCCGCGATAACGATTACCGCGGCTGAACGCCCTGACCGACCGCCGCGAAACGGGTCTGCGAGAAATGGATTTTCTCCGCATGACCCGCTCCGGGGTGGAGCCGGTGTTGCTCCGCGGCAGGTACAAGCCGCTTCATGAGACCGACGCCGTTCGCCATCTGGATCGCAAGGCCCGGGCGAGCATTCACCTCGATCATCAGCGGGCCGATCGTCTCGTCGATCATGAGATCCACGCCGAGGTAACCGAGGCCGGTCATTTCCTGACAAGTGACGGCGATATCGAGGATTTTATCCCACTCCGGGAGCTGCACGCCGATCAATTCCGCACCGACATCCGGATGAATCGAAAGCGGTTTCCCATAGTGGACGGCGCGGATGGTGCGGCCGCTGGCCAAATCGATCCCGATTCCGAGAGCGCCTTGGTGCAGGTTGGCGCGGCCGTCGGATTCCTTGGTGGCGGCGCGTAGCATGGCCATGACCGGGTAGCCGTGCAGCATCACGATGCGGATGTCCGGCGCGCCTTGGTAGCTGATATCGGTGAGGATTTTCGCCGGGCGGACGCGGTATTCGACCAGTCCGCGGTCGCGCTGGCCGCCGAGGCTGTAGAGGCCGGCCAGGATGTTGGCGGCGTGGTGGCGGATTTCATCGCCGGTGAGCGTGGCGCCGCTGGGTTTCACGTATTTCCCGTTCTCGCGGCCGTCGATGACGAGCACGCCCTTGCCGCCGGACCCGCGGGTGGGCTTGATTACGAATGAATTGTGCTCCGCCAGCGCTTTCTCGATGATGGCGGAATCCCGGGGCGAGCGGATCACCTTGTAGGTCTGCGGGACGGACAATCCCTCCCGCTCGGCAAGCGCCTTGGTCTGGAGCTTGTCGTCCACCAGGCTGTAAAGCTTGCGTGGATTGTTCGGCAGCAGGAAGCGGGCGTTGCGCATGTTGATGCCGACGACGCCCATCTCCCGCAGCTCACGAGGGGTGCGCAGCCACGGATGCCACCATTTCGCCCGATTTCCAAACGGTTGCGGCTCAGGCATCGGCGAAGGTTTTGAAGCGGATCAATTCGGAAATCCGGTAGCCGGTGTAGCGGCCGATCGCCAGAATGCCGGCCAGCAGCACCAGCAACAGCTCGGGGAAATAGAACGCCCAGTATTGGATTTGCGGAATCCGCATCAGCAAATAGGCGAGAATCGAAACGACCAGCGAGCCGCTGACTTGAATGATGGCGCTGCGTTTGCCTTCCTCATCCCAGATCAGCGACATCCGCTCGATCGTCCACGCCAGGATGATCATGGGGAAAAGCGTGATCTGCACCCCGCCGTTCATGCCCATACGGTAGCCGAAAACGGTCATTAAAATCATCAGCAGGGTGACGATGACGACGCAGGCGGCGACGCGGGGGACGACCAGCAGATTGAGCCGGGAAAGCAGGAAACGGAACCAAAGACCGGCGGTCACGATAATGGTGAACATCAGCAATCCCCGCAGCAGCGGGATTTCCAGCAGCGCCAGCGCCAGCAGAACCGGCATGAAGGTGCCGAGCGTGGGCACGCCGATGATGTTCCGCATGACGACCACGACGAACGCACCCAGCGGAATCAGCACGATGTAGCGGAAGGCGGCGCGCTCGGCCATCGGCAGGCCGAGGATGGTGGAAACGAGCAGCGGCGAGGCGCTCAAATCGGTCAGCCGGGCGAGCGGAATGCGGTCCTTCACCACCGTGAAACCAACGCGGGAATTGTCCCCGCCGGTGACGTCGAGCAACGGTCCGCCGCCGCGGTGCCAGACGAAAACCGAGCGTCCGTCGAGCATGGTGGCCGGTTCTAGCGGGTCGCGGACCTTCCAATACGCGCCATCGTAATACTCCACGAGCGGGACCGGCGCCTGGCTGCCCATTTCCTGGTCGAGACGGACGCCATACGCGACCCGCGCCGGGATTCCGGCCATGCCAAGCAGGTCGATGCCCATCCGCAGCACCGCGGCGCTGCCGAATTCCTTCTCGTAGTGGCGCTTGACCAGCACGAACTCCTGGGACGATTCGCCGGTCTTGATCTGGCTGAAGAGCGAAACCAGCAGCGCGTCCGGGTCGGTGGAAATCGCCTTGGCGCGCTTGACGATATTGTTGGCAGCCTCGCCGAGCGCGCCGGATAGATTCGGGGTTTCGGCGTCGCCTTCCTGCGCCTCGCCGGCGATCGGTTCGCCACCGCTGCGGGTGTTTTCCGGGAACCGCACGCGGAAATAGAGTGCTTGGTTTTCGATGCGATTGTCGGCAGCCCAGACGGCCGAGTATTCGCCGAGGCGGTTCTCGATGTGGTAGTGGTAGCCGAGCGAGCCGGCTTCCTGGCCGAGGCCCTCGTCGATGGCCTTGGACGGCAGGGCGAGCCGGGCACGGACGCGCTTATCGCTGGCCACGAACGAGATGCGAGCTTCCACCTGCCATTCGCTGGCGGTGTCCCCGCGCCAGAAGGGCACGCCCAAAGCGCGGACTTTGTAGGCCGCCAGTCCGCCGCCCAAGGCGATGAGAAGCAGGACGGCCGCCAGCAGTTTCCACCTCTGACTCATGGCTGCGGGAGGCGGACGCGGAAATCGGCTGGGCGGATCATCGGAAAATCTTCTGGTCCGCCAGATTCGTCCGGGCCGGGTCGACCCAGCCCAAATCCTTGATCATGCTGCGGCCGATAAGCACCGGCGCGAGCATGTTCGAGCGGTTGTTCAGCGTGAACTCGCCGCGGATTTTCCGCTCGCCGATTTTCAGGCTGAGCAGGACGACCTCCCGAGCCACCGATACGCCGCCTGGTTCCTTCACCCGCGCCATGCGTGCCAGCGGCGCTTCGATGCGGGTGCGCACGGGCTTTTTCATACTCGGATCGGTGACGATGAAGCGTACCCATTTTTTGCCGTCGCGCTCGAAGAGTTCCTTTTCCTCCGCGTGGATCGAGCTGGTGAGCGCGCCGGTATCCAGCTTGGCCTGAAGCTTTTCCTCGACGCCGCGGACGTAAATATGCTCCCGCCAGCCGTAAATCTGCACTGGATCGGGCGAAACCGGACGGGCGACGGCGGCATTTTTCGCATCCTGGTTTTCCGCGGCGACCTCGTCGTCCGGGTCCACCGGGGTGGCTTCGGCAGCGTCTTTTTCGGTCACCGCGGGTGGCGGGGCGACCGGCTTTTTTTCCTCCGGTCTCACCACGACCGCTTCGGGCGGTGCCGCGGGGACTTCCACCTCGGCCGCCGGAACGGTCGGCGCGGCAGCCGGGACGGCGGAAAGCGCGCCCGCCGAAAGCGAGGCGACAGCGGCGGCCAGCGCGGCTGCGCGCAGGATTTTACAAGGATTTCGAAGGATCACGCGCGCGGACTATCGCTCCCGGCTCGCGCGGATTGCAACGGATTTCTCCGCCCCTCACATGCGGATTCTATCCGGCGGCACTGGGAACAAACGCCCCTGCCAGCGAGCAATAGACGGCGCGGCGGGAAATTTTCGGCCGCAACAGGATTTCCTCCCAACCGGCCCCGCGCAATGGTTCCAGCGTCTTGCGGGCGAGCAGCCCCGGCAGCGCGGTGGCGGCGCGGAGGCGGCGGCTCGGCAAGGTGCTCGCGTAGGCCGCCCCGGCGGAAATCCACTCCAGCGCGCGCTCCAGCCAGCGCGCGTGGCAGGCCAGCAGCGCGCCGCGGTCGGCGGGGTCGGCAGGGAGATAGCAGCGGCCCATCGCGAGATCGGCGGGCAGATCGCGGAGGATGTTCACCAGTTGCAGGCCCTTGCCATAAGCGATGCCGCGCTCCAGCAGCTCCGCTTCCGGCGCGGTCGAGAATTTCCCGCCCAGCGTGTGAAATCCCAGCTTGGTCCAGAACGCGCCGACGCAGCCGGCCACTCGCCAGGCATAATCTTCCAGCTCCGCATCGTCCGCCAGCGGGTGCGGGCGTTCGCGGGTGGCGGTGGCGAAGCGCTCCAAATCGAGCGCCTGTCCGCTGGAAATCGTGTCAAGAACCTCGCGGACCAGCGCCGCCTCGCCGGGCGGAATCTCACTGAGCCAGGCGAAAATCTCCGCCGAGCATTCCAGCAGCGCGCGCTCGCGTCGGTCCGGCAGCGCATTGAGCAGGCAGACCGGCCAGCGCGGCGGTCCGGCGTTCCCCGCGACGGCCTCGCGAAATCGGGCGAGATGGCCGAGCCGGATTGCCACCGGCACGCCGTCCGTATCCGCCAGTGTGTCGCTCGTCCGCGCCAGCAAATAGCCGAGGCTGACGCCGCCGCGCATCGCCTTGGGCAGCAGCCGCAGCGTGAGATAGAACGACCGCGAAACGCCCTTGAGCACGGATTTTTCCGGATGGCAGCGCATTCCCGGCAGGCAAGCCATCCCGGCGCCACTTGTCAATCCGCCCGCGATTTGGCCCACGAATGAGGTTGCCGACCCGCTGCGGCGAAACCACGCTGGCAGCGGAATGAACGGACCGAACGACCTTCCCGGGAACGCGAACGATATCAAACTGGAGCGCTTGGAACTCGCGCTCAAAGCCTCCAACGAAGGCATCTGGGACTGGACCGTCGAGCGCGGGGAAATCTTCTACTCGCGCCGCGTGCTTGAATTCCTCGAATGCGGCACAGGCCGCGCGCCCAACCTCTTCATCGCGCCATTCGACCACATTTTCCCGGATGACCAATGCGGCTTCGGCCGTGCCGTGACCCAAGCGCTGGAGGACAGCGGGCCGGAAACCCTCTCGGCCGACGCCCGCGTGCTGACCGGCGGTGGCCATTGGCGCTGGCTGCGGATCCGCGGCACCGTCGTGCGGAATCGCTCCGGCAAGGCGCTCCGCATCGCCGGGTCCATGATCGACATCAGCATGCGCAAGGCGGCGGAGGAGCAGGTCGAGGAAGAGCGCTATCTGCTCCGCCAGCTCATCGACCACGTGCCGCTCCAGGTGTATTTCAAGGACCTCGATTCCAAATTCACCATGGCCAACCAGCGGATGGCCGAGTGGATGGGCTTCTCCCACGGGGGCGAGCTGGCCGGCAAGCACGACCGGGATTTCTTCGACTACGACCACTGGAAACCGGCCGAGGACGACGAGCGGAAAATCATCGCCAGCGGCGAGCCGATCCTCGATCAGCTTGAGCACGAGACCTGGCACAAGGGCGACGAAACTTGGGTCATCACCTCGAAATTCCCCTGGCGCAGCCGCCAAGGGAAAACCCGCGGGACCTTCGGCGTCAGCAGCGATGTGACCAAGCTCGTCCTCGCCGAACGCGCCGCCACCGACCTGGCGCTCGAACTCCAAGGGAAAAACGCCGCCTACGAGGAGGAACTCCTGCTCGCCCGCGAAATCCAGCAGGCGCTCGCCGGCGAGGGATTTCCCACCGGGCGGGATGGCGGCCAAATCGCTTTCGGCGCCCGCTACATCCCGATTTCCGGCCTCGCCGGGGACTTCTTCGAAGTTATGAAAGTCAGCGACGACTGCTTCGGCGTCCTCATTTGCGATGTGATGGGCCACGGCGTCCGCTCCGCGCTTATCGTCGCCATGCTGCGCGGGCTGCTCGAAAAGCAACGCGCCCAGGCCGCCGAACCCGGCTTGTTTCTCCAGGGCCTCAACGACGGCCTCGCCGCCATTCTCGAACGCGCCGGCACCACCATGTTCGCCACCGCGTTCTTCGGCGTCGTCGATCTCGCCGCCGGGAAATTCAAATATGCCTGCGGCGGCCACCCCGGCCCGATCGTTTCCGGTCCAGGCGGCGTCCGGCAGATCGCCAGCGATCGCTCCGAAAAGGGGCCCGGCCTCGGCCTCATGCGCGGTGCCGCCTATCCGACGATCGAGCTGCCGTTAGCGGAAATCGACCGGCTCATCCTCTTTACCGACGGCGTGCTGGAGGCGGAAAATCAGGAAGGCGAGCCGTTTTTCGAGAAGCGGCTCATGGAAATCGTCGCCAAACGCGCCTCTGATCCGCTGGAAAAGCTCTTGGACGGCATCCTCTCCAGCGTCCTCGCGTTTTCCGAAGGCCAGCACTTCGATGACGACGTTTGCCTTCTCGGCGTGCAGCTCGCCAGACCGGGTGCCTCCTCCTGAATTTCCAGGGCCACGGATCGCTCGACCGCGACGGCGCGGCGGCTAGCCTGCGCGGCATGCATCCCGACGCCGCCCGCTTCATCGGTTCCGCCACGCGGAAATTCGACGACAATCTGGAACTGCGGCTCGCGGCGGAAACCGAGCTGGGCAAGTCGCTCGCAGAACATGCCGGCGGCCGGGAACCGGCGCTGGCCGAGGCTGCGGATTCTTTGGAACGGGCGGAAGCGCACCCGCGCCGCGGCTGGTGGCGCTTCGTTTTGCTCGGGGTGACACTGGCGGCTTCCCTGCCGCTGCTGGCGAAGACGGCGTGGG
>JBBSUD010000061.1:0-32964 GCA_038235225.1 Verrucomicrobiales bacterium | reverse complement strand
TGACCGGTGTGTGGACGACTTCGAAGACAAGCGCAAACCTGAACTCAAAAGCCTGCTAGCGCTGAACTTTCAATTCTTCCAAAATCACAAATCCTAATGCGCGGCAGTATAGTAGTAATGATGGCGCTCGTGTTCGTAGTGATGATAGTCCGGACGCGCGTAGCGGTAATCGCCGTGGACGGCGTGGGCAAAATCGTGGCGGATGTGGTCGGCCACGTGGTGTGCGTAGTGTCCGCGGTCTTCGGCTCCCGCGCTTCCGGCGAGAGAGAGAATGGTGCCGATGACTGCTGCTACTGGAATGGAACGGGAGGTTTTCATGATTGGGGATCTCAGGGTCCGTGCGACCCTTGACTGGATTCGGTCGAGCCGCTTGGGATGAGACCCAAGTGAACCTTCGCATATTCACCGCAAACCGCGAGCCACCAAGCGCCGCTATTTCTAATCCGCCGCTTGACGTCTTGGGAATGCGATTCCAAGCTCGCTCCAATTCAAAGTCAACGATGCCATGCAAACACTCCTTCTCTCCCGTCGTTCCGCGCTAAAAGCCGCCTTCGCCTGCCTTGCGCTCCTGATCTTCTTGGTTCCTACCGCCCGCGCCGGGCACGACCATCCCCACATCTCGGTCATCATGGTGGACTACATGGGATTTCAAAAGGAATCCGAGGTTTATATGATGGAGGTCAAAGAAACCTACGAGGGAAAGGCCTACTATTACCACCTTGCCTTCGACAGCGCGAAAGCGCAGGGTTTCAAGGGACATGAAGGCGAGACCGTTGAGATCAGCTTGAGTGCTGACGGTAAAACTTGGGCGCGGGCTCGTCTACATGACCACCCGGCGGTAGACATAACTTCAAAAACCGCTTCCCGTTAAGTTGCCGAAATACGGCGCGTCTGACGGGTGGCCCATGGGTAATAATTCCAGTCTGGAAATCCGCTCATGGCAGCGATCCAGCGGCTGGGGTTGCATCTGTCGTTGGTCATTTTTGGATCATTAGACCTAGGCATTTGATAGGGATTTGTATGATACCCTAGTCTCATATTCAGGGGCGGGGTTTATCGAGAATTTTCTCGAGGATGCTTCCCATGCCAAATTTCGAGCCCGGTCGGCCTTCCTTGGCAGCCAAGGTCTCGATTTCAGGCCGTCGCGTGGTTCAAGAGGTTGGGCCTAATAGACCTTCACATCCTAGGGGCGTGTGAATGCGGTTTCCTACCAATTTTTTGACAGGCAAATCCCGCTGACGCCACGCGCTGATGCCTTTCGTGTCCCGAAAAAAATCTTGCGATCGTGCGGGTCTGAACGAACATTGAATGATTACCGTGCGACAGCCGTCATAAGCGGGACATCTGAAAGTCCAACCAACAAAACAGCCATGAATCAACTAAACAAACATTTCGCGAGTCTCCTCACCGCCACGACAATGCTTGTCACACCGGCAGCCTTCGCCGCGGACGAACACCACGCCACAGATGAGCATCACGAGCGCGCGCGTCACGAACGAGAGCATGACACAAGCCACGACCGGCGGAATAGCCACGATTCCAGTCACGGGCATGCATCCTATTACTCTCATGGCGCCCGCAGTGCCTACTCGCACGGATCCAGAGGCTACCAGCACTCGGGATACAATGGCCGGAGAAGCCACGGGCACGACTCGGGATATGGTGCCCGCAGGGGATATCGTAACACCCATCATTCCTCGGCTGTGAGGATCTTCGGAAGCCTCTTCGGCCGCTGAACCCCTCTTCAACGCACTAACTTATCCAATATCTCAATGAAACAGAAAAATTCCAATCTTTCTTCCCTTGCCGCGGCATGCGCCCTGCCGCTTCTCGCGCTGAGCTCCAGCGCCGCCTTGGGCGAGGATACTGCTCCGGCATCGCCTGGCACCGCAGAACAGGCCGAACCACAGGCACAGGCGAATGCTCCCGACGAGAGCAGGATCATTTCAGTCGTTCTGCTCCAAAAGGTGCCTCGCAAGCTTACCCACGGAGAGATCGCACACGCGGTCTCCGAAGGTTCGGGAGCCAAGGTGTCCGAAGACCAGGTCATCACCAAAGAGGGATACCATCTCGTGCCCATCGGCGACGAGAAATTCATCGTCACCGATATCGGGGAACCCTATTTCGCGGAGGCGGATGCTCTTGCCGCCGAGCTGGACGATAAAACTCTCGCCGATGCCGTGAAGTCCGCCAAAGCCTGGGTTTCGGTGGACTGGCCGGAGATGGACGACAAGGCGGATCTCAAGAAGGTCTATCAACATATCGGCAAGGCCATCGCCCACCTTTCCAACTCGGATACACTGGCAGTGTATAGCCCCGACATGGATGCCTTCGCGCTCTGGACCCCGGAGACGCGCAAGGCGCTGGAAAGCGACGATCCATTGACGGCTTTCGCTAATGTCGCCGCCGATGAATGAGTCCTGATATTTGCCTGCATCATTGTAAATCACAAGCCAACCGACACTTTGGAACAGTTGCCTAATCATTGTGGTGGCCGGTCCGCCTGCCACCCGCTGGCGAGGCGGCTGCGCTGCGGTTGGAAATGGATGCGGGCAGGAGGAGCCACGCTGCTTTTGGGAAGCTGCGCCTACCCGGGCTACAATGCTTATGGTGGCGGCTATGGCGGGGATTTCAATGGCGGGCACGGTGGCTACTACGGTGGTCATGCTCCCGCTTACTATGGTGCTTACCGGAGTGGTTCACACGGTTACGGTAGTCACGGTTACGGGTATGGTGGTCATGGCTACGTGGATGGGGGGCCTGATTACAGGGGCGGACATAGAGGCTATGGCGGTGGGCATGCTGGAGGTGGCGGGCATTCAGGCTACGGTGAACACGGTAGCGGCTTTGCGGGACGAGGACATGGTTCCGGAACTCTCGTAAGCCATTCGGGAAATTCCGGACATGGCGGAAGTTCCGGCAATCATTTCGGCAGCAGCGGTGGCCATGGTGGCCGTAGCGGTGGGCTTGCCAGCGGCGGGCACTCTGGTGGAGGCGGCGGACATGGCGGTGGTGGGCATGGTGGCAGACACTGACAGGCTGAATTTCGGAACCCCTGCGGGAAATTTTCTGAGCCCCGCGTCACCTTTGCTTAGAAAGTTTCCCGACAGGACGCCGTCGGACTTTGACCGGTCGGTCCAATCGCGTGGGAATCCCTTCATCCGCCTGATTTGCCGTGTTTTTCAAACCACATAAGAACTGTAGCGAGTCTGGATTGAACCGGGCCGCAGGTTTTCGTGATGTCCTCTGAAATCGCTGGTTTCCAATCGCTCACAGCTGCGGCAGCATTTAGTATCAGGGTCTCTGGAGTCCACTCCACGCTGTGAGTTTGCAGATTGCTCGTATTCACCGATATTTCTGGAGCTGCCGGATGCGGCCATACTCTCCCCTTGAAATAGTTCAAGGGGCAGGGAGGTCGGAGGACACTTACTTTGTGGCGGGGGTGCTGTGCCCCAGCAAACTACAGCGATGAAAACCAAAACGTCAATTTCAATACTGAGTCTCCTGCTGGCCTTCAATACCCTTGGGTGACCTTTCTCCCATTTTCGCTTGGAAGCGAAAATCGAAGGCAAGGCCAAGTATGCGAAAGGGAAGTCCGAGGGGAAGACCCAAACGCGGCAGAACAAGGCCAAGATCAGCAATAGCTCTGACAAAAAAGCGGATTCCATCGTGTTCAAATGGGCGATCTACGGTCATCAAGTGAAAGATCACAAAAAGTTTCTCATCAAGGAAGGCGGCGAGAAAATCACCGTTCCGGCGAATTGCAGTCTGATGGTGTCGTCACCTGAAATCAGGATTCAAGGAAATCGTGAATACAGCGTCGGATCGCGCTCCCGCGGAAGGGGAGGGAAAAGCAGAACCGAATTCAAAACCGGGCCTGCTGCCGGTGAGGATTACTCTGGATACGCAGTCGAGGTGTTCTCCGGGGGCAGGCTTGTGGCCTCACACTACAGCCAACCCGGTATGCAATCGATCATGGATCCCAAACCATAGGCTCTTCCGCTACCGCGGACGGAACTTTGGTGGACGACTTTCCAAATGACCGCGGCGATTCAGCGACTCTCAATGGGAATGGGATGGGTCGGAGGAGCCGTCGCCTCCGTCATCGGGATGGGACATTGGACGGCTGTCCTACTTTTCCGAGGAATGACTATGGCTCTTTTCGCCGTGCTTTTGCCGGACGGGCACGAAGGCGGCGGCGATGGCGGTAACGATACCGATGGATGCAATGACAACGGATGAACGATCAATGTGTTTGAGACGAGTCATGTGGGTAGCAGGTTCAGAATTCAAAGGCTTCAAGATGGATGCGGTTCTCGGAAACACCCAGATCGACCAGGAATCCCTTGATCTCCGCCATCATCGGCGGCGGGCCGCAAAGATAGATTCCGATGGCGGTGGACTCGGTTTGTCCCGGCTCTTCGAAACTGGCTGCGATCAGATCTTTGGAAATGTGGCCTGATTCCCCTTTCAAATTCTCATCGGGATTGCTAAGGAAATGGGTAATCTTTAGTTGTGGAAAGCCCCCGGCGGCGATCCGGTCAAGTTCATCACGGAAGACGATGCGGCTCTCGGTTTTGTTCGCGTGGATGCGCGCGAGGATTCGCTCATCGTGCATGTGCTCGCGCCGCCGACATCGCTCGCGCCGGCGAAGAGCAGCCCGCTCGCTTTGAATCCGGCGGGGACGGAGTTGTGGGTGGCGAACCCGGACTCGGATTCCGTGTCGGTGCTGGCAGTGACGGCGGGCAGCTTGGTGAAGCTCGCGGAATTCGCGACGGGAAAGAATCCGCGCACGCTCGCCTTCAGCGCGGATGGGGCGCGCGTGGTGGTGGCGTGTCAGGATGCGAATGAATTGTGGGTGCTCGACGCGGCGGCGCGGGCGCTCGTGCGGAAGCTCGCGGTCGGGCATCGGCCGTATGGCGTGGCGGTCGCGCCGGGCACGGGGCGCATCGTTGTCTCGAATGAAAGCGATGGAACGGTGGCGGTGATTTCGCCGGAGTTGGTGATCGAAAAAATGATCGCAGTGGCGGCGACGCCGCGCGCGCTCGCGATCACGGCGGATGGCGCGCGGGCTTACGTCACGCATTTCCTCACGCGCGGCGCGAGCGGGACGGTGACGGAGATCGACCTCGTGAATCTCACCGCGCCACGCACAGCGCCGCTGGTGCTCGACACGAGCCCCGACCTCACTTCCTCGGGCGGTGGTTTTCCAAACATGCTCTCCGCGCTGACGATGGATCCCGCGGGACTCGCGGCTTGGTTTGGCGGGCTAAAGGCAAACACCGGGCGCGGGCTTTTCGTCGATGGCCGCACGCCGCAACCGGAGAACGCGGTGCGGGGCTTTTTCGGCAAAGTGGCGCTGTCCGCTGTGGCGGAGGAAGTGGCGCGGCGCATCGATGCGAACGACACCGACAGCATTTCGGCCATTGCGTTTTCGCCGAACGGCCGCTGGGCGTTCGTCACTCATCAAGGCGCGGGTCGGCTGTCGGTTTATGATGTCTCGGCGGCGACGCTCATCGCGCCGAGCGAAGATGGCACGACGATTGATTTCGCCGCGCGGATCGATCTCGGCCACGCGCCGCAGGGGATCGTGCTCTCGGCCAATGGGCAGCGCGGATACGTGGCGAACTATCTCTCGCGCGACGTGCAGGTGCTCGACTTGAGCAATCCGCGGATGCCCTCGGTGCTCGCAACGGTCACGGTCACGGGCGAGGCGCTGCCCGCGAATGTCGCCAACGGCAAGCGGCTCTTCTATCGCAGCCGCGAGCCGCGCCATTCGCTCTCGAATTACATCGCCTGCGCCTCATGCCACCCGGACGGCGGCGGGCACGACGGGCGGACGTGGGACTTCACGAATCGCGGCGAAGGGCTGCGCAACACGACCGATCTGCGCGGGCGCGGCGGCATGGCCGAGGGGCCGGTGCATTGGAGCGGCAACTTCGATGAGCAGCAGGATTTTGAGAACGACATCGTGCTGCACTTCGGCGGCAGCGGTCTCGCGCAGGATGGCCAGCCGCCGAACCCGCCGCTCGGCGCGCCAAACGCCGGGCGCAGCGCGGACCTCGACGACCTCGCGGCCTACGTCGCGTCGCTGAGCACGCCGGCACGCAGCCCATTTCGCCGCGACGATGGAACGCTCACCGAATCCGCGCTGCGCGGGAAGGCGCTCTTCCTTTCGCCCGCGCTGGGCTGCGCGAGTTGCCACACGACACCGCGCTTCACCGACAGCACGCTCGCGGGCGGCCCGGCAAATTTCATCCGCCACGATGTCGGCACGCTCGGCGCGGGCAGCGGTTCGCGCCTTGGTCAGCCGCTCGATGGCCTCGACACGCCGGGGCTGCGCGGCCTGTGGGATGGCGCGCCGTATTTGCACGACGGCAGCGCGGCGACTTTGCTCGAAGTGCTCACCACGCGAAATCCAAACGACCAGCACGGCGTCACGTCGAACCTCGCGGCGGGCCAGCGCGCGGACTTGATCGCGTTCCTGCTCTCGCTCGACGGCTCCTCCGTGGACGCGCCGACCGACGCGGATCAAGACGGCATCTCGGATCAATGGGAACTGCTCCACGGCCTGAATCCCGCCAACGCCGCGGACGCGAATGCCGACCCGGATGGCGACGGCGCGACGAATCGCGACGAATTCGCCGCCGGCACGGACCCGCGCGATCCCGCCTCGCGGCTGACGATTCGCGACGGCGCGCTCGCGGGCTCCGCGTGGTCGATGACTTTCCCAACGGTGCGCGGTCGCGCCTACATCGTCGAGCGCTCGGCGACGCTCGCGCCGGGAAGCTGGATCGGCATCGGGGCCATCGAAGGCGACGGGGCCGCGCAAATTTTCGCCGATCCGAATGTCTCCGCCGCACGCCAGTTTTACCGCCTCCGCGTCTCTCGTTAAACTTTATCCCACCCACCATGCACCTCACCGCAAATCCCCGCCCAGTCTTGATCGCCGCCCTTGCCCTGCTCCTCGCGCTGGCGTCTCCCGGCTTCGCGCAATGGGCCGGTTTCAGCGACACGAGCACCGCGTTGCAGACCGACACCTTCAGTTTCATCGGCACGAATCCGGCCGCCGGCGACAGCAACGAAAACTACTACGATGGCGACATGGCCGACTTCGACGGCGATGGCTGGATGGATCGCGCGCTCATCGCCCGCTACGGCCTGCTCTTCAATACCGGCGGCGGGTTCATGACGCCGGCGGGAAATACGATCACCGGGAGCACCTATCGCTTCGGCGACAAGGACGGCGTCGGGAACGACTGCACGCAATGGGCCGACGTGGATAACGACGGCGACCTCGACATTCTCCAGGGCGGCAATGGCGAGACGCTCGTGCTGCAGATCAACTCAGCGGGGCGCTTCAGCGGGAAGCCGATCCCCACGATCAGCGCGCTGCAGATCGTGAACACCGATCTCGAAAAGGACGGCGACGTGGATCTCATCATCGCGCATTCGTTCTGCTCGGATGTGAACTGCGGACACGGGTGCCCCGATGGCAACTGCGGCGGCACCTGGCCGAAGACGTTTGCGATCTATCGAAACGACGGAACGGGCACCTTCACCAACGTCACCACGGCGAGCGGATTCCCGAGCACCTGGGGCGAAAAGCTGATCGTCGGAATCGTCTCGGGCGACGTGGACGGCGACGGCGATTTCGATTTCCTGATGATCAACGGCATCGACCGCTGCATCACGCTCGCGCGCAACAATGGCGCGGGATTTTTCACGCTCACGAACATGCCGTTTGGGGTGGCGCTCGCGGCGATCCGCCCAATCAGCAGCGGCTTCAGCCAGGGGATGAACCTTGGCGACATCGATGGCGACGGCGACCTCGATCTCGTCTGCGCGCTCGTCCGCGACACCGCCGGTTCGCCGCACCCGCTCGTCGCGCATGCGGTCTTCATCAACAATGGGACCGGCAGTTTCGTGGAAGAAACGGCCACGCGCTTCACCGTGAGTGGCACCACCTTTCTGGCGGGCGGCAACGGCAAGCTCGCGGACGCAGACTACGATGGCGACTTCGACTTCTTCGCGTTCAACGGGGACACAAAGCACTTCCAGCTTTTCCTTAACGACGGCACCGGCCGCTTCACTTTCAACACCGCGCAATCGCGCTTTTTCACCGGCGGCAGCGTCAATGGAACGGGTGCCGACACCGACATGACCGATCTCAATCGAGACGGTGCCTATGACGTCTGGATCGGAGCGGCCGGCTCGGACCCGCGCACGTTGCTCAACACCTTCCAATCACCGGATGGCCTGCCCGCGAACGTGCCGCTCAGCTTCAAGACGACCGCGGCCGATGCCAACGGCGTGACGCTGTCGTGGCAGCACCCGCCATACGCCGACGTGGCGCGCTGGTATAAAGTCTATCGCTCGACCGCGCCGGAGCTTGATCGGAACGACCGGCGTTTGCTCAAACGCGTGGCGCTCAGCCGGCATCAGGACGAAGGCTTCGCCGCGCCGCTCACACGCTTCACGACCACGGTCGCGCTCGGCGATCCCGATGTGGCGCTCGTCGGCGCGGATAACGAAGTGCAGTTCATCGACCGCACCGCGGTGCCGGGCGTGACCTACTTTTATTCGGTCGCGCACGTCGGCACGGAAAACATCAACAGTGTGCCGACCGCCGAAGTCGCCGCGGGAGTGCCGGCCGTCGCGGCCGCGGACAGCACGCCGCCGGAGTTGGAGATCGTCAGCCCCACGATGCAGGATCAGACGCCGTTCACGCGCATCGTCCTGCACTACGGCGACGGCGGCAGCGGCATCGACCTCGCGAGCCTGCGCGTTTCTTTCAATCGCGCCGTCGGCGGACGCGCGGCGGGCGCGGATTTCAGCGACCTATTTTTCCGCAAGGACAGCCGCGCATTCGTCGCCGCACTGACCGGCACATTCACGCTGCCCGTGAATCTGCTCACGACGATGACCGCGACCATCGCGGACACCGCCGGCAACGTGCGCACGCGGACAGTGCAGGTTTTCCCCACCGTCCCGGTGCCCGCCGCGCCGGCCGCGGCGGTCGCCTCCAGCGTCACCGGCCTCGGCCCGCTGACCGTGGATTTCAACGCCAGCGCCTCGACATCGAGCGGCACAAAAATCACGCGCTGGGAATGGTATTTCGGCGACGGCACCACCGCGCTCGGGCGCACTTTCCAAAAAGATTTTCCCGCCGGCGGCACCTGGCCCGTCACGCTCCTCGTGCGCGACCTGCGCGGCGGCGCGAGCACCGTGGCGACGAGCATCACCGTGGCCGAACTGCGCTTCCTGACAATTGAAATGAACGCCGCGAGCTTCAGCGGTAGCGTGCCGACAGTCACAGGCCGGAACTACACCCTCGAGCGCAGCGCCTCGCTGATCGCGCCGGACTGGGCCCCGCTCAGCAGGCTGCCCGGCGACGGGACCATCCGCACCTTCACCGACCCCGCCGCCACCGGGCCGCAGCAGTTTTACCGCGTGCGGCTAGTTGATCCGTAGGCTCCCGCCGAAAGGTCTCGACTGTGTTGGTGTCGTTTCCCATCGGCAGCGCGAGCATGCCGCTGACGGTCGGGCCGCTGGCAGACTTGCTTGCCGAGGAAGCGGGAAATCCAATTGCATACAGCCTCGCCTTGGATCTGCTGATATCTTCTGTAATGGGCCTGCCTGTCGCGGGAAGGGACGTGACCATCGCATTCACCCGCAACCCGGTTGCGAGGGACATTCGATTCACCGTCCAGATTTCCGATATCCTCGGAGCTTGGGAAGATGGTTCATTTTACGAATCATCGGGAGACATGCCGGCCACCTCCGCGACGACCGATATCACACCCGCCGGATTTCCGCCGGGATTTGTATTCGTTAGAGATATTCCGACGGAAAGCCCGCCCGCTTTGTTCGTTTCAAGGTGACTCGTGACTGACAAGCGTAACTACCCAACCTGGGGGGACTAGGCGACTGGCGCACTTCGCAGGAGACACGCCGGAAAACCAACGGGAGCATGCAGCCGCACTTGCCGATTCGTGGATTCCTTGTGGAAATCTATTGCAGCAGGCAGGCGGAACCGACCCAGTGCCAACCTCTTGAAGCCTATTTCCGGTGCTGTCACCGAGCTCAACCACCGGATTCAGGTGATTTTTGCGCCGTCTCCATGGGTCCAGTATGGGACTCGCCTGTATATGAAAGAATGTGCGATTCCGGGAGAAAGGTGTTTTTCGCGGGGAACTTCCTTCGGAGGCAAACGCGATTGAAACTGTCATAGGCGCGAGTCTTCAAATTTTCTGGACTGATCCTCCTTTCGCCTGTTTCTAGGATGCCATGACCCTACCAACCTTTATTTCCATCTTGCTCCATTCTCTCACGCTACCGCTGCTTTCAGCACCCGTGCTTTTATTCGCCGATGGCTCGCAGCCGCAAACTGTGGTCTCTCATTCCGGGCTGGTCCACGTCGTTTACGGGACGCACAACGACGGAGCGATTCATCATGTCACCTCGGCCGACGGTGGCAAAACATTCACCGGATCAATCGGTATAGGCACTCTTCCGGACATGGCGCTCGGGATGGGAAGGGGGCCAAGAGTCGCGGCGGCTGGCAATTCCCTGCTGGTCACCGCAATTTCCCACAAGGACGGGATGATCCATTTCTGGCGTCGTGAGGGTGGGGCGGAGGGCGTGTGGAAAGAGGAAGCGCCAATCAACGACACACCCGGCTCCGCGAAAGAGGGGCTGCACTCCATGGCTGCGAACTCCGACGGAAAGGTCGCCGTGGTTTGGCTGGATTTGCGGAGCGGAAAAACCGAAGTATGGATCTCAGTATCGGAAAACTCTGGCAAGAAATGGGATGGAAACACGCTGGTTTATCGCTCGCCGGACGGCACGGTCTGCGAGTGCTGCCGTCCCTCGGTGGCCATCGATAAAGACGGACGGATCGCGGTGATGTGGAGAAACTGGTTGGATGGCTCCCGGGACATGTATGTTTCCGAAAGCACGGCGAACGGAGCCGCTTTTACGGATGCGAAAAAGCTCGGCAACGGAACCTGGAAGCTCAAAGGCTGCCCCATGGACGGGGGAAGCATAGCGTTTGGGAAAGACGGAGAAATCGCAACCGCTTGGCGGCGGGAAAAGACTTCGTTCATCGCCGTCCCCGGATCTGCCGAGACGCTCGTATCCGAAAATGCCATCCGGCCGTTGGTCGTTTTCAACGCAAACGGGAACCATATTTTCTACGAATCGAAAGGGAATGTCATGATGAAAAGCGGAGCAGGCAGGTCTCCGAAGACTGTCGCCAGAAACGCTGCTTTCCCCTCCGCCGCGCTCATCCCCTCAAAAGGAATCTTAGTTGTCTGGGAATCGCACCAAGCCGGCAAATCCGGAATTTTCGCTGATCTGATCGAATTGCCGTGATCGATGAGTTAGCCCGCCACGATTTTACGGAGATGAAATGCCCGGGAAGTCGCCTTCTGTGGAACGGATGCAAGACTCGGAAATCAGGATGAGTGAATATCATAATGAAAATGGCGGCAGGGTGATCCCTTGAGCCACCGAAGTTTGAAGTCCTTGTTGACTCTTTAGTGGCCATGTCCCCGTTCATGATAGTCGTAAGCGCGCTGCTCGGCGTGACGCGCGTGATGTTCCTGGCTGGCCGCGTGGTAGCGGGCTTCAGCCGCGCGGCGCGCATCAGCATAGGCGTGGGCGTAATCGCGCGCCGCGTGGGCATAGTCTCCATGCCGTGCAGCGTGATCGGCATGAGCGTAGGAGGCTTCAGTGTGACGGGTCCTCGCATACGCATTATCGCTGTCGTGGTTGGAATGGTGGCGGTCATCGGCAGCATGTCCGTATTGAGCCGAGGCGGATGCTGCAAAAACCAAGGAAGCGAGTGTGATTAGTAGTTTCATAGGATGATTGGTTGCGGCGATACGACGCGCGCCGCGCCACCCTATTCGGAGCCTTGTCGGTTTTTTTCAGGGAGAATCGGAAACCAGCGTGCGGGTCTTGAATCCGACTTAACCCAGCGTGGAACACTCATAGGCATGCGTTCCCGGATCATTTTCCCAGTGACACCTTGCGCAACCGCAACGCATTCAAAATCACGGAAAGTGAGGAGACACTCATCGCTGCCCCGGCGATCATCGGGCTGAGCAGGATGCCGAAGAAGGGATAGAGGACTCCGGCGGCGATGGGGACTCCGACGGCGTTGTAAATGAAGGCGAAAAAGAGGTTCTGGCGGATGTTTCCCATTACCGCGCGGCTGAGGTCGATCGCCTTGGTGATGCCCATCAGGTCTCCTTTCACCAAGGTGATCCCGGCACTTTCGATGGCGACATCGGTGCCGGTCCCCATGGCGATTCCGACATTCGCTTCTGCTAGTGCGGGGGCGTCGTTGATGCCGTCTCCGGCCATGGCGACGATGGCTCCGGAAGCCTTGAGCTTGCGGACGATCTCGATCTTGTCCTTGGGAACAACCTCGGCGTGGACCTCGTCGATGCCCAGCTCGCGGGCGACGGCCTCGGCGGTTTTGCGGTTGTCGCCAGTACACATGATGACCTTGATGCCGAGTTCGTGCAGAGCCTTGATCGCTTCGGCGGTGCTTTCCTTGATCGGGTCGGCGATGCCAAGGATACCGGCGGCGGTATCGTCGATGGCAATCCAGACGACCGTGCGGGCCTGTTCCTGCCAAGTGCCGGCTTCCTTGACGAGGTCTTCAGGGAGAGCGATGCCGTTGTCCTTGATGAATCCCGCTTTGCCGACGCGGATGATTTTCCCATCGGCTGTTCCGGTGACTCCGCCTGCGGTAGTCGAGGCGAAATCCTTCACATCCAGGAGTTCAATGCCTCCATCCCGGGCTTCATCGACGATCGCCCGGGCCAGCGGGTGCTCGCTGTTTCCTTCAATGGAGGCGGCTAGCTGAAGCAGAAGATTTTCCTCGATGCCATCCGCAGTTTTGCGGTGGGTGACACGCGGTTTTCCTGCGGTTAGAGTTCCGGTTTTGTCGGTGACCAAATGAGTGACCTTCTCGGTGATTTCAATGGCCTCGGCATTCTTCACGAGGATGCCAATCTGCGCGGCGCGACCGACGCCGACCATGATCGACATGGGAGTGGCGAGTCCGAGCGCACAAGGGCAGGCGATGATCAGAACCGAAACCGCGTTGACCAGCGCGTAGGCCATCGCCGGGGCTGGTCCGAAGATTGCCCAGACGATGAAGGTGATGATAGAGATGCCGATGATGATGGGCACAAACCAACCGGCAACGGAGTCCGCGAGTTTCTGAATCGGGGCGCGGCTGCGCTGAGCCTCGGCCACCATGTGGACGATCTGGGAAAGCAGGGTTTCCGAGCCGACTTTCTCGGTTCGCATCACAAAGCTGCCGGTCTGATTGATCGTCGCGCCGATGACTGTATCTCCCTCTTTCTTGCCTACGGCGAGGGGTTCGCCGGTGATCATCGACTCGTCAAGGTTACTGTGGCCTTCGGTGATGACTCCGTCGATGGGCACCTTTTCGCCGGGCCGGACGCGGAGCAGGTCGCCTTTCTTCAAGTCATCCACGGGCACGTCCTCTTCCTTGCCGTCTATCAGCCGGTGGGCAGTTTTTGCAGCCAGTCCGAGCAGTGCCTGAATGGCTTGCCCGGTGCGGCTGCGTGCCTTGGCTTCCAACAATTGTCCTAGCAGGACAAGCACGGTGATGACGGCAGCGGCTTC
Source organism: Verrucomicrobiales bacterium (assembly GCA_038235225.1). Classification (GTDB taxonomy): domain Bacteria; phylum Verrucomicrobiota; class Verrucomicrobiia; order Verrucomicrobiales; family Akkermansiaceae; genus Luteolibacter. The sequence continues at coordinate 19,293 of JBBSUD010000061.1, read as the reverse complement.
GAAGTAGAGTCCGACCTCGCCATGTACCCGGAAGGATTCGGGAAAGATCCCCGGAGCAATCACCGCGACCGCGCTGTATATAAAGGCCGCGCTCACTCCGGTCGCGATCAGCGTGAACATGTTAAGATTCCAGGTCTTCAGCGAGAGCCAGGCTTTGGTGAAGAACATTCCGCCGGCCCAAAAGACCACCGGGGTGGCAAGGCCGAACTCGACCCATTTCGACACACTCTTCGGGATGAATTTCTCGATGTGGAAGCCAGGTATCCAATGCGCCATGGCGATGATGAAAACGGGCAGTGTGAGCGCGGCGGCGATCCAGAACTTTCGCGTCAGATCGCGGATCTCCTGGTCTTCGCCATCGTCTTCCGCAGGGACTCCCTTGGGTTCGAGCTTCATGCCGCAGATCGGGCAGTCGCCGGGGTGATCTTGCTCGATTTGAGGGTGCATCGGGCAGGTGAAGATCGTTTTTCCGGAGGGTTTCCAGAGTGGGTTGCGCTCCAAGGCCATGCCACATTTCGGGCAGTCACCGGGTTTGTCGGACTCCACGCCGGGACACATCGGGCAGAAATACTTCGCTCCGGCGGATGGGGTGACGTTCGTGTCACCGTGCTGGTGTTCGTCCTCGTGGTTGGTCTTGCTGCAACAGTCGTGTTGGTGATCGTGTTTCATGAGAAAATTTGTTAGTGTGTTCAGGAATGAGGGTTGCAATCGCAGTCGAGGCAGCCGTGGGTGGCACAGAGCTGGCAGGTTTGTTCCAAGCGGGTCCGGAGCTGTCCCCGGGCACGGTGCAGTCGCACCTTCAGGTTGTTTTTGGAAATCCCTAGCAACGATGCTGCCTGTTCCGGCGTATCCCCGTCGAGGTCGCAGATCTCGATGACTCTAGCATATTCGGGTTTCAAGGTCGGTAGCAGCGAGCGGAAGCATTGGCAGGCCACGGCTTCTATTTCCGGGGACGATTCGCCTGAAACAGCGGAGTCATCGGCAAAGCGCTCCATCGCCCGACTTCGCGCTGCCTTGCGGCGATGCAGGTCGGTCAGGACATTGCGCAGGATGCGGTAGAACCATGCGATCAGATCCTCGCGATGGGCGAGGGTTGGCTCCGCCTTCATCGCACGCATCAGACTTTCCTGGACCGCATCCGCAGCCAGATCGTCGTCGCCAGTCCGCCGGCGGGCGAATCCTTGGAATGCCGCGAGATTCGCCATCAGCGTCGCGGCAAGGTCGTCGGCACCGTCAGTCCGGGTGATTGGCATGGTTGGATTCATACTCGTCCATGCCAACGCGGAACAGGCGAATCGGTTACAGTTTGATTTGCCGGCGGACCCAAATTTCCGTCTGATCCATCCGGATACGGCGCATCGTCGAAGCGTGTATTCGGGCGCTGCGACGGCCGCCATCATCGGAAAATCCGGACTCTATCAGTCCTCGCTGCCTCAGTTCGGCCGGGTTTCCGACGCTCGCGATCATCGCCTCGGAACCCGGGACAAGAACGAGAATTACAGCGGCAGGCAATGCGGACCAATCCCGTGGGAAAATGCCTTCGGCTTCCAAACATAAAAGCCGCGGACCCGACGTCCGCAGCTCTTTTGTCAGCAAATGGTATCTTCGATTTTCAGATGCGGCGGCGGGCGAGCAGCGCGATTCCGCCAAGGCCGAGCAGCGCGAAAGAGGCAGGCTCGGGAATCGCTTGGATTTCGCCAGCGGCCACCGGAAGTGTCGCTTTGTAACCCGGCGTCCCGTCGATTTCTCCGGGAGTGCCTGCGCCTGCCGTCGAAGTGACGAGCAGTCCGTGAATCACAATCTCCCGAAAATCGAGAGGCATCAGATTGTTATACTGGCGACGCTGATCCTGATTGGTCAGATCGAAAGTATAAAGTGTGTCGAATGTTTCCATACCAGCGGGTGCGGTTGGAAAGGTGGCCACGATTAAGGCAGGGTTATTGATGGGAGCCGTGCCGTCGGGCGGTGAGGCGGTCTGGGGATTGGTCAGGTTGATCAGCACCGGTCCATAGGTCGCTTGTCCTTCGGCCACTTCGATAAAGCCATCGCCATCGGTATCCGTCGCGATTGTCGGAACGAATGAGTCGGTCGCCGTTCCTCCCTCGCCGGAGAAAAACGGTCCGTTCATTCCCATTGTCGGAGCAACGGTGAAATTCCCGTGGATGTGCTGGGGATGCGGAAGGTCGGGGGTTAAATTGGTGGCGGTAATCTGAATCCGCAGCGTCGGCATGGATGGATTGTCGTCATTGAGGGTGAGCATGGCGCTGCCGGACACGCCGGAGTTATTCAGTGCCGTGAAGCTCGGAATGTTGTAGAGCGACGTGGCGGCGTGGGCGCTAACCAAGGTCGCGGCTGCGACTGCGGTGATGGCAAGAGACGATTGGAATTTCATCGATGGGAGGTAGTTGTTTGGTTGGGTCGAGCGTGACCGGGGAAGCTTTTCCTCCTTCAGCCGTGCCACCTGACTGCCACTTGCGGAGCGGCGCAAATTTAATTTCGGGAATTCGCCCGTCTGAATCGCGGGCTTCTCGCCGGGTCGCGGAGTCTCCCACCCGGATGGCATCCGCAATCCCTCGGATCGCGCTTCAGCTTGCCCTCTTGCTCGCGCCGATGCTTGGTTTCCACCATGTCGGCAAATCGGCATCGCCATCCAGCTCCAAACGGAGTTTCGTGCGCTGCTAGGCGAAATTGGTCAGCACGACCTCTTCTCGAAATCCGTTGCTGACAACGCGCGCCAGCCGCGGTTAGAGGGTCATTTGAGTGGTTGAGTCCATCACTCCGCTGCCCTTGTCCGGCGGCCCGGGATCGACACCCGGCGCCAGCGCGATGGAATATCCCAGCCACGAATGCTGCTCGACGTTCGAGAGCGCCATGGGGTGCGGCGCATCGCTTTCGATCAGCCAGCCGTAGCGCGAAAGCAGCCGCGTCTGATGCTCGAAAAGCCCTTGCCCCGAGCCGTCGCGGATGACGCCGTCGCGTTCGGTTGCCAGCACGGTGCGGCCGCAACTGGCGTGGTTGGAAGCGTCGCACGGGTGCAGGTGGATCAGTCTCATGATTCTTCCGTCGGATTGTCGCCCCCCGCCGTGCCTCCCGGCTTCCCCGCGGTAATCATCTCATAGGCCATCGCATCCTCCGCGTAGGCGCGGCGGATCGCATGAAAGCTCGCTGCAAACCGGCGCGAATTTTCCCCCATGAATGGCAGCAGCGCACGGACCCAGGGACGCCGCAGAATGCGGGCGCAGAGATCCCAGGTTCGCTCGACCTGCCGCGTGATGTCCTCCGCAGCCGCGACTTCAAGCCCCGCCGCTTCCAGCCAGTCGAGGTGCTCGCTCATGCTTCCAAGCGAGGGGCAGATCATCCCCCGGCAGACCTCTTCCACCAGGGCGGGATTCGCGCGCGCCAATCCCCGCTCGGCGGCCAGCCATGCGCAAAGCGCCAGCATACCGCCCGGTCGCAGCGCTCCAGCGCATCGTTGAAAAAAGTCCGCCTTGTCCATGAGATGTTCGCTGCACTCGATCACCCAAACCGCGTCGAACGACTCCGGCGCGACATCGAGCACGTTCGCATCCCGCACCTCGAAGCGCACCCGCTCCGCGAGCCCGGCACGCCGCGCCCGTCTCTCCGCCGCCCGCCGCTGCGCCGGGCTGATGGTGATGCCAAGCACCGAGCAGTCCAGCTCGCGCGCCAGCCACAGCGACGACCCGCCCAAGCCACAGCCGACATCCAGCACGCGCGCGCCCCGCGAGATGCCCGCGCTCCGCGCCAGCCGCCGGATCAGCTTGTCCTGCGCTTGCGCCGGCGATTCCCCATTCTCCCAATACCCATGATGAATGTGCTCCCCCCACAACCGGTGGTAGAACACCGAGAGCCGGTCGTAATGCTCGCGCACATCCGCGGTGATTTTAGTTGGGATCATGGTCCTATCGCAATGGGTTTTGTTAGAACTCCGCGCGCCCGGCGGATGCGGATGCATGGCCGGCCCGGCGCTCGTCGGGTGAATCGTTTGCAAAGGCGGGGAATAGGCTCATATCATGAATTCGTCAGAAATCGGGCTGGTTGGCTGATAGACATTTCACCGGTTGCAGATAGGGATTGAGCTTCCGCCCGTCCCTCCGTGCTCTCGCAACGCGCTAGCGAATAACCCTAAGCCGAGGTAAGTGAAAAAACCAGAGATCCCCGGAAATTCGCCGAATTTCCCACTGCATCGCACAAATTCGGCCTGAGCGCTTTCCACTTTCTCGCAACCGATTACCCTGAGCGGCAGATGAAAACGCAAGCGACAACAAATGACTCCCCGCCTTTTCTCCCAAGCCGCGCTGGCATTGTGATTCCAATCATTCCGCTCGCCTTTCTGGCCCTCGCGGGGACCGCCGCCGCACATGAGGGGGAATCGGCCGGACCTTGGATCGACTTCTCACAATATGGATTCGGAGGAATGTCCGAGGTTCCCAACGTCCATCCGGCGTTCGTGCATTTTCCGATCGCGCTGATTCCCACCATGTTTGCATTTTACTGCCTCGGGATATGGATGAAAAAACCCGCCTTGATCGTCGCGGGGAAAATCACCCTCTGGCTCGCCACACTGGCGCTGGCGATCGTCGTCTATACCGGCATGGCCGCCCGCTCCACTGCCGCCAACGAGGCAATCGAAAAGATCATGGGCACCCACAAGAACACCGGTTTTGTCTTGCTGGGAATCGCGTTCATCCTTGCGCTCTGGTCCCTCTGGACAAAGACCACCGCAGCAGACGCGGAACGCCCGCTCCGGGCACCGCGCGCCAGCATGGCCTTTCTCGTCTTGGCCGCATTCGCCAGCTATCTCGTCCTTCAGAATGCCGACCTTGGCTCGCGCATGGTCTATCTGCACGGAGCCGGGGTGAAGCCGATGGTGCGGGAATTCCAAATTCAAAACGAAGGTTCCGGTCATTGAAATCCCGGCGCATCGGAGTCGGCGTCAGACGGAATCGACCTCGGACTTGGCTTGTTGCCACGGCCAGCGGCCGTCGATTTCGAGCTCCATTGAGAAGCTGAGAAAGGTCCGGATCAATACCAGCAGGCCGAGCACAATGACATTTTCCATGGTCGGCGCGACGACGACGGTGCGGATGATGTCCCCGGCTACGAGAAATTCCAAAGCGAGAAGGATGGCCCGACCAAAGTCCGCGCGGAACTGCTTGTAGCCGGATGAGGGACGCCGCATGAGAAACCGGGCGAGCGCGATGACCGCGCCGATCACCACGATAAGCACGCCGGTAGCGTCCACGCCGGTACCGATGATGTCCATGATTTGGCGAAATAAGTTCATGAGTGGGTAGGGAATTACAGGTGTTCATATCCGCCGCCACCCTAGTTGGGTGGTCTCGAGGCCGCTTGGAGGCAGGGCGCGGGTTTCAGATTCGAAGACGCCGGGATTTTTGGCAAGGCAGGAATTGTCAACTGACGGATTTCCTTCTGTATATTCGATGCCGCTCGTCGCAAGACTCGGTCGAAATTGTGCATTTTATTCCAAGGGTTGGCGCGAATTGTGGGTTTCTATGATTTGAAATTCCCCGGAAATAAGATCTGAATCGGCATGATCGACCCGAAGGAACCGATACAAAATTGAGCACGACGAACTATCGAACCGGAATGAAACCTCCCCACTCCGGATCGATTGGGGTAACCACCGGAATTGAGCCTGGAACCAATTTGCTTGACGCGCTGGTGTCCCATTCGCAATTAACCCGCCCGCCTTCTCACCAGCAAGGAAGGGTGACAAGTGCCGCGGTCCCAGCTCGCGGAGCCGCCCTGCTAGCTCTCCTGCCCGTCCTCACTTCCACCGGCTGCGGTTCCGACCTCATGGCTCCGATGGCGATCCCGATCTTCGGCGGGATGCTCATCGAGTTGATCACCATGTTCGAGATGCTGGTCCCGTATTCCCTCCGGGGCGGGTTGACAGAAAATCGAGAGCTTGTATGCATCCCCCGAACCCTCCCACAACAGACAAGCGACAATGAACCAGAAATCAGGCAATCCCTACCCGAAATTCTTTCTCATGATCGGAACATCGACGCTCGTCATGTTCGGATTGATGTACCTCAACACCTACGCGCTCGATCACCTGTTTTTCAGTGAAACCCGCGCTTATATGGCTCTGCTGATGGGAGCGGTCATGGGTTTCATCATGCTGCTTTTCATGCTGGGTATGTATAAAAACAAGCTCCTGAACCTGGCCATTCTCGGTGCTTGCTGCGCGGTCTTCGCCATCTGCCTCTGGCTTGTCCGCAGCCAGGCGACCGTGGCGGACGTATCCTGGATGAGGGCGATGATCCCCCACCACTCGATCGCCATCCTCACCAGCGAAAGGGCCAACATTTCCGACCCCCGGGTGCGCGAGCTTGCCGACGGCATCATCGAAGCCCAGCGCAAGGAAATCGCTGAAATGAAATCCTTGATCAAAGACCTCGAAAGCCAAGACTGAAGACGCACCTCCGAAGCCATGAAGCCCGCCATCGCCTTACACCTCATCCTACTAATCTCCGCCGCCCTCGCGTCCGCCAAGGAGGTTGTTTACAACCTCACCATCGCCGAGCAGGAACTCAACATCACCGGAAAACCCAGAATGGGAATGACCGTCAATGGAGGCATCCCCGGGCCGACCGTGCGTTTCCGCGAGGGAGACACCGCGGTCATGCACGTGACCAACAATATGGATGCCACCAGTTCCATACACTGGCACGGCATGCTCGTTCCACCGGATATGGACGGAGTTCCCGGAGTCACGTTTCCCGGCATTCCGGCCCACAGCACATTCACCTACCGATTTCCGATTCGCCAGCGCGGCACCTATTGGTACCATTCCCACAGCGGGCTGCAGGAGCAGCTCGGAGTTTATGGATCCATCGTCGTGACTCCGAATCATGCGGACCATGGAGCTACCAAGGACCAGGTCGTCGTGCTCTCCGACTGGACCGACCGCGATTCGAAGGACGTGATGAAATTGCTCCGCCGAGGATCCGAGTGGATGGCCGTGGAAAAGAAATCGAGCCAAACGGTTCTGGGTGCCATCAAGACCGGCAAATTCGTGGAGTTCTGGAAACGCGAGGCGATGCGGATGCCGCCGATGGATCTGGCGGACGTGTATTACGACGCTTTCCTGCTCAATGGTAAACAGTCCAGCGAACTCAAGGCCAGGCCTGGCGAAACCGTCCGCTTGCGGATAATCGACGGTTCGGCCACCACCTATTTCCACCTTCAGTATGCGGGCGGGCCTCTCAAAATCGTTACGGCGGATGGACAGGCGGTGGTGCCGTTGGAAATGAAGAAACCCCTGCTCATCGGCGTGGCCGAGACTTATGATGTCATCGTCAAGGTGCCGGCCAACGGAGCTTATGAATTCAGGGCCACCGCGCACGATGGCTCCGGACACTCATCCCTATGGATCGGCAGCGGCGAGCGCCATGCTGCTCCCGACATGCCCCATCCGTTTCTCTATGACACCATGGACATGTTCAGTTGGAAACGCATGTTCGCCCTCACTCCACGCGGAACCATGGGCATGACCAACCACGAGGTGGATGCGGGCAAATTCGACCAGCCAGGCATGAATATGGACATGGGCGGAATGAAGATGGGCGAGATGAAAATGAGTTCGGACGATATGGCTGGAATGGACATGTCAGGTATGGACATGGGTGGGATGGACATGGCGGGGATGAAAGATCAGAAAAAGGATGGCGGAATGGGTCATTTGGACATGGGCGGGATGAATGATCACGGGATGGCGGACGAAATGGGCGCCATGTCCGGGATGAAAGACAGCGGTTTGAAACAGAATCCGCCGAAGTGGTACGATTTCCTGCTTCGGGAGGACTCCGCCATCTTTCCGGTTCTCGCATCCGACAGCATGATGTCCCGTTACCGGCCATTCGCGCCTTACAAAAAGCTGCGGGCGGCGAAGAACACCGAGCCGCCCGCGAATGCGCCCCGTCGTGTGGTCCGCCTCACGCTGGACGGCGACATGAAAAAATACGTGTGGCAGATCAACAACCACATCCTCGCGCGGGACAATGACATCCACATCAAGAAGGGGGAAGTCGTCAGTTTTGTCATGATCAACCGGACGATGATGCACCACCCGATGCATCTTCACGGTCACTTCTTCCGTGTGATCAACGGCCAGGGCGAGCGTTCTCCGCTCAAGCACACGGTGGACGTCGAGCCGATGAGCACCACGGTCATCGAGTTCGAGGCGGACGAGGTTGGCGATTGGTTCTTCCATTGCCACTTGCTCTATCACTTGGACAGCGGCATGGCCCGCGTTGTGAAATACGACGGCTTCACTCCGGACGCCGCCACCGTGGAATCTCAGGCCGACCTCTACGCGGACACTACCTGGAAAGCCTACGGGCTGGTGGATGCGCTCAGCAGCGAAACGCAAGGCATGTTCGCCTTTTCCAACATCCTGAACAGTTTCATGCTGGAATACGAGGCAGGCTGGGAAGAGGTGGATGGTATTGAGTGGGAGGCAAATCTGTCCTATAGCCGCTACATCAACCGATTCACTTCAGTCTTCGCCGGAGTCTATGCCGATGGAGTGAACGGAAATCACAAAAGCGAGAGGCTCATCGCAGGCGTCAATTATCTCCTGCCGGTGAATGTCCTCGCTACCGCATGGGTCGATTCGGACGGCGGTGCCCGGGTAACGATAGGGAGAGAGCTTATGCTGACTCCGCGTCTGGCCATCTTTGGCGAAGCGGAGTATGACACGCATGAGGATTGGTCCTACCAAGGCGGCGCATCCTACAGAATCTCCCAGTCGTTAGCCGCGACCGCCCTCTGGGATTCGGTTTACGGAGTGGGAGCCGGCGTCACCTTCCGATTCTAACTGTCCAAGGGCTTGTCGGGTCCATGGTATGGATCTTGCGAAACCCACGGAAGGGAGAGCGAATTCTCCCCGCAATCCCGGCAGGAGGGGCAATTCCTGCCCCGCCGGGGTTGCGTTTTGCAACCATACCACCCTCTGACTCATGAAAAACCAGTCCGCTATCATATACCGCATGGTCACTCCGAACCACCTCTGCCCATGGGGGGTGAAAGCTTATGATCTGCTGAAGCGAAACGGCTATGAAATCGAAGACAAGCATCTGGAGACCAAAGACGCCAACAAGGCCTACAAGGAAGAGCACGGCTACGACGAAACGCCGCAGATCTTCATCGGAACAAAACGGCTGACCTACGACGGCCTCCGTGAGCAACTAGGGCTAAAGCCCGACCCGAAGGAAGGCAAAACCTACCAGCCCGTTCTTGCCGTATTCGCCGTTACCTTTCTGATGGCGCTTACCACCACTTGGGCAATGCGGGGCGGACTTGATATCGTTCGCGTATTGGAGCTTTTCATCGCATTCAGCATGTGTGTGCTCGGAATTCTCAAGCTGCAGGATTTGTTGTCGTTCGCGACTGGCTTCGTGCAGTACGATCTGGTCGCGCAGCAGTATGTCCCGTATTCCTATGTCTATCCATTTATCGAGGCCGGAGCCGGCATCCTGATGATTGCCGGACTTTTCACTTGGGTGGCCGCACCTGCAGCGCTGATCGTCAGCACGATCGGAGCGGTCTCGGTGATCAAGGCGGTCTATATCGAAAAGCGTGACCTGAGCTGCGCGTGCGTCGGCGGCGGCAGTGAGGTCCCGCTGGGATTCATCTCACTTACCGAGAACCTCATGATGATCGCAATGTCCGTCTGGATGATGCTCAAGGCTTCGGGGGTTATTGCCTAAGGCTTGCCCTTGTCGGAACCAGAGAATTGAAATCCATGGACGTAGCAAGAGGCGGAGTTCTTCGCGATGATCGTGGAATTGCCGGATTTCGAGCATCGGTGGTTAACTCATGAACGGCTGGCTTTATTTCGGAGGCATGATGGTGGCGCTGGGCGCGACTTTCGACGCCTTCAAAACGACGGTTTCCTTTTCAGGCGGCGGCCCGTTGACGCGGCGGCTGGCGAGCGGCGTGTGGTCACTGGCGCTGGCGGTGCACCGTCGGGGAGGGTCGCGCAAGGTGCTCCACTCGGCCGGAAGCATCACCCTCTTGCTGACTGTGATGCTTTGGCTGGCAATGATCTTCGCCGGTTACACGATGATGTTCTCCTCCGATCCGGATGCGGTGGTCAATGCGACAAGCCGGATCCCGGCCACTGTTTTGGAAAGGATCTACTATACGGGCTTCACCCTTTTCACGCTCGGAGTGGGAGACTACATTCCGCAGGGCGATGGCTGGCGGACGCTGACCGTGCTGGCCACGCTGCACGGTATGTTTCTCGTGACATTATCCATTACTTATCTTCTGCCGGTGGTTTCGGCAGTGGTTGAGAAGCATGCGCTGGCCGGATTGATTTACGGTCTGGGCCGCAGTCCTCTCGAGATCTTGACCCGGGCGGGAACAGCGGGCGGGTTCAAAACGCTGGACACTCCGCTGCTGGAGATTGCGAAGTCGATGGAGGTTCACACGCAGCGGCACCTCGCTTATCCTATTCTCCATTATTTCCAGAGCAGCGGCCGCCGAACGGGATTCGCGCCGAATCTGGCGGCGCTGCATGAGGCGCTGGTGGTAATGTCATCGCTCAAAGATACGAGTCCCACACCATCGGCGCTGGCGGCCCTTTCTGCCGTTCGCGGATTCCTTGATCTCATGTCCGAGCATGAAAAGCACTCCGTACGGCCGGAAGCGCCCGATGTGCCGCTGGATCGATATCGGCTCGCTGGGTTAGATCTCGGTGAGGGCCGGTTTACCTCGTCGGAACGCATGATCATGGGTCAAATGCTGGTGAATTGCGGCTGGAGTTGGGATGATGTCGATGACACCGGCCGCTCAGCGGAACCGTCCGGGCAATGCGCACCAAACCTATTGCAATCTGCGGTGGATACTTCACCGGAGGATCCCTAACCCGCTGAATACCAGTGCTCGGAATCTTGGAATCCCTCCTGCGCGGGAGGAGCGCGGCGCGTCTCGGATTTACCAGATCCGCTGAAACCCCTAAATTAACGAATCCCTATGAAATTCAAACGCACAATGTTCCCGATCCTTGGGAAACGACACCTTCATGCGAAATCTGGCACCTTTTTGTTAGCACTTGCGTTATCGAACGCTCCGCTGTTCGCAGAGACAACGCATGACAAGGTCGGCGAATCCAGCGTCCCGGCCGCCTCTGCCACGCAAGCCGACGTCGCCAAAGGCTTCCATGCGGAAGTCTTCGTAAGCGGCCTCGACTATCCTTCGAGTTTGGAAATGGGGAACGATGGTGAAATGTTTATTGGAGAGTCTGGTTGGGCCGCCGGTGGTCCGGACATCAAACCGCGGATCCTCAAGATCGCCAAGGACGGGACCGTTTCGACACTGCTCGAAGCCGGTCTCACCGCCCCTTTGAACGATCTGTTATGGCATGACGGAAAGCTCTATGTTTCCCACCGCGGGAAGATTTCCGTCGTGGAGAATGGGAATCTTAAGGACTTGGTGACAGGGCTGCCGAGTTTTGGCGACCACCAGAACAACCAGCTCACGGTCGGGCCGGATGGCATGATTTACTTTGGCCAGGGTACCGTGACCAATTCCGGCGTGATCGGTCCGGATAACGCGAAGTGGTTGGAGAAATACCCCGGCATTCATGACGAAAGTGCGAAAGCGGTTACCTTCGTGGACAAGGCGTTCGAATCCAAGAATCCACTGAAAGATGGCGGTGAGATGGCGAAGACACGTCCGTTCCAATCCTTCAATCATCCTGACGCCAGCGTGTCCGTGGAGGGCACGAACAAAGCAAACGGGACCATCCTGCGTTTCAATCCCGATGGAGGCGAAGTTGAAGTTTATGCCTGGGGTTTGCGCAATCCATACGGCCTCATTTGGACAGGCGGGAAGCTCTATGCCAGTGAGAATGGTCTGGATGCCCGCGGCAGCCGTCCCGTCGCGAATGACAAGGAAGACCTTTATTTAATCAAACAGGGTGCTTGGTATGGCTGGCCTGACTTTGGCTCCGGAATTCCGGTCACGGATCCGCGTTTTAAGCCCGATGACTCGCCGGCCCCTGAATTCATCATGACGGATCATCCCGATGTCGAGAAACCGCTGATGACATTCCCCGAGCATTCCGCGGCTACCAAGCTTGCCGCCGCGCCCGGAGGAGCCTTTGGGGGCGATGGCATTCTCTATCTCTCCTTTTTCGGGCACATGACGCCGCGCACCGGTGAAACTGACAAACATGGCGGCCATCGGGTGGTCCGGATCGATCTGGCCAAAGGCGATAGCGAAACATTCTTTACCAAGGCCGGTCATGGCGAAAGTCACAGCGGCGACGATCACGGACATGCCTCGGAACATGGACAAGGTGGCGATACGACCACGGCCGGTCCAAGGCGCCTGATGGACGTCACGTTTTCCGCGGATGGCAACGCATTGTATGTAGTCGATTTCGGGACCGTGGAAATGTCTGAGGATGGCAAACCCATGCCTGTCAATGGCACGGGATTGATCTGGCGCATCCAGCCCGACGGGGCTGCGGCGGCCATGCCCGCGGCGGGAATCAAAGTGAAATAATCAATATCAAGAAATCTCCGGTTCCTTGGGGTTGCCGCTAAAAAGGGGAAATGATTCCCGCGACAATCCCGAGGGCACCGGTTCGCGGATGTCGGGACGTCACGTTCGATGGTGCCGCTGGAGCCGCTGGTCAGATTTGAACTGACGACCTGCTCATTACGAATGAGCTGCTCTACCCCTGAGCTACAGCGGCGTCGCTGGAGACGCGGCGGGAGGGAACCAGACGGACCGGGCGGCGGCAAGCGGGAAATCCGGCGGCGGAAATGGGTTTCCTCCGGCGGCGGTCTGGCAGAGCTTGTTCGCCATGGCAGCCGCCCAAAAAGGATTCAAAATCATCAACCACCGCGACGTCCAATACCGCTGGATCATGCGCAATCTGCGGGGCACGAACGAGTTGGTCATCGTGGCGAACGCGCCGGTGAACGGCCGGGAGCTGGTGGCGGAATTGCCGAGGATCGTGAGCCAGGACATGGTCACGGAGGCGATCGATTTCGGCAACGCGAACGATTGGCGGCCGAATGAGGCTGGCCCGCCGCTGCGCTGCAAATACCGGCGGGGATTTCAGTTTGACGATGCCTGATCCGCCGTAGGATTCGGGATGGGTTCGGCGAGGAAATGGATGTGGCCGCTGGCCGGGGCGCTGGTGTGTCTGGGGCTGGGAAGCCTGTCCGGGATTTCTTCGGCGGGGGGCGCGGATGCCTGGTATCAGGCATTGCGAAAGCCGGTGGGGACGCCGCCGCCGTGGGTTTTCGGACCGGTGTGGGCGGTGCTCTACGTGCTGATGGGCGTGGCGCTGGGTCGTCTGATCAACCGGCGGGCGTGGGTGGCGGTGGGGCTGTTCGCCTTCCAGTTCGCGCTCAATCTGATCTGGACGCCGACGTTTTTCTCCGCGCACCGGGTGCCGATCGCGCTGGGAATCATCTTGGGAATGTTGCTAGGGATTTCCCTGACGATCGGCAACGCGCGCCGGCCGGACCCGGTATCGGCCTGGCTGTTGGTGCCCTACTTGGCGTGGACGTGCTATGCGACCTACCTCAATGCCGGGATTTTCTGGCTGAATACCTGAGGCGGCTTGCCCCTGGATCGGGCGGCGCGTAGCTCTGCGGCATGACCGGCTTGCGCACGATTCTCCTGCTGACCTGCTCGAACGTTTTCATGACATTCGCGTGGTACGCGCATCTGCGTGAGCTGAAATCCAAGCCGTGGATGGTGGCGGTGCTGGCGTCATGGGGGTTGGCGTTCTTCGAGTATCTGCTGCAGGTGCCGGCCAACCGCGGCGGCTCGGAGGTATTCAGCTTGGGGCAGTTGAAGATCCTACAGGAGGTTATCGCGCTGTCGGTATTCGTGCCGTTCGCGGTGTTCTTCATGAAGGAGAAGCTAACGTGGAACTATCTCGGCGCGGCGGTGGGTCTGGGGGGCGCGGCGTTTTTCATGTTTCGGAAATGACTCTCGCGTTTCACAAGCCGTTCGGCGTTTTGTGCCAGTTCACGCAGGACCAGCCGGGTCAGCGGACGCTGGCGGAGTTCGGGTTTCCCTCGGGCGTGTATCCGGTGGGACGACTGGATCTGGATTCGGAAGGTCTGCTGCTGCTGAGCGACGAGCCGGGCCTGAACAACCGCCTGCTGGACCCGAAATCCGCCCACCGGCGGTCGTATCTGGCACAAGTCGAGGGGATTCCGACGCCGGAGGCGGTGGCGCGGCTGGCGCGGGGCGGCATCGAAATCCAGAAATACCGGACGCTGCCCTGCGTGGCGGAGCTGCTGGAGACGGAACCGGATGTCGGTCCGCGGAACCCGCCGGTGCGGTTCCGACGGGAAATCCCGACGCGCTGGCTGCGGCTGGAACTGACGGAGGGCAAGAACCGCCAAGTGCGGAAGATGACCGCGGCGGTCGGATTTCCCACGCTGCGGCTGGTGCGGGTGGCGATCGGCGGGTTGGCCGGGGATTTTCTGAAGCCGGGCGCTTGGGAAATCCTGGACGCCGCGAAGGTCCGCAGGATCTGGGAGCGGTAAAAGGGGAGGGGGGAATCTCCCGGTAAACCGCCCCGGTCGGCATGGAAGCTCGGCCGGGGCGGACACACGTATTTTACTGGGGGGAGCCGCGCCGGCGGATCTCAGAATCCGGCGGCTGGCTTGGAAAAGCGATGCCGTAGGAAAGCGCCAAAACCGGCCGGGATCAACCCACGTGATCGCGGAGGTCACCAATCGGCATGGTTCGCCGGCTCATGTCCTTCGGTGCCGGCGAGGCTGCATTTCATGTAAAGCTCACCCATTTCCGGGACGTGATCCTCATCGAAGGTGTATTCGCCGCCGGCGGGGCAGAGCGGGATGGATTCCACGAATTTCCCGGGGCCGATGATCTGGTTGCGCAAGCCGGGGACGGTGGCTCCGGGATCGATGCCGTAAAGATTGCAGTAGGCGCGGAGGCCCTTTTGGACGGCTTGGATGCGCATGATGCAGATGGCGCGGTCCGAGCCGCGTTTCCAGGCTTTCGCGCCGAAGAACAAGACACCGATGAGGGTCAGCAGAACCAGGATAACGACGGTCATTTCCAGCAGCGTCATGCCACGGCGAAGGCCGGTGGAGGAGGGGAGCTGCCGTGGACACATGAGCGGAAATCTTGGAAAAGTGGCTAAGGAGCACGATCGCCCCCCGGCGGCAATCTAATTGTTATCCGCGGCGTCCGGTGGCGTGGAATCGGCCACGCTGGCCTGGAATTTCTCCAGCAGGCCGCGGAGTTTGTCGGCAGCGGGCTTGCCGGCGGCGCGTTCGAGGTGGGTGAGGGAGGCGTTGTTGAGGTAGTCCCGGCTGCGGTTCCGCGAGGCGAAAAGATCGATTTCCAAGAGGATGCGCGGCCCTGCCGGGGTCCCGATCACGGGAAATAGCGGGTGCAGCGCGCCGCCCTCCGCCTGCGGGATCGAGACGCCCACCACGGCGAAAGGCCCGTCCCGCCACACGCCGGAAATGTCGGGCGGCCCGGAGCGGAGGCGCGCGCCGTTGATTTCGTAGCCGAGGTTTTGGAGGGCCATCGTGCCGCTGCGCGCGTCGCCGAAGCGGGCGAAAAGGCCCAGCGCGGCGGCGATATCGCCAGCCTTGGTGGCGGCCAGCCACTCGCGGACGCAGCGGGTCGCGTCGGTGCCGGCGGGCGGGGAAAGATCCGCCACGCCATCCGCCACGGGAGTTTTGCCCAGGATTTCGCGTTGCCAGTCATCCTGCCATTTCCCGGATTCCCCGTCCGCCCAGTCGCGGAAATGGGCGCGGGTAACGGCGTCGGCGACGGGCGTCCACAGCCAGCCGGTGGCGGATTTCTCGAAATAGAGCGTTTGCGGATCGTAGCGGGCGGCATCGCGGGCGAGGAAGATCTGGTAAAATCCGGCCGCTTTGCCCGAGGCATCGTCGGTCCGGACCGCCAGCGGAATCGCCTGCCGCAGCGAAGACGGATCGTGGATGGACCACCAAAGATTCGCCGCGTCGAGGCAGGGGCGGGACGCGGTGCCGGACTCGCCATCGAGCCGGACGAGCGCGAGCAAATCCGCCAGACTGCCGGAGCGGAGCGCGCTGCCGAGCGCGTCGCGTAGTTTTTCCGGGCTTTCCTGCGGCGCGGCGGGGTGGGCAGTCCGCCAGGATTTCGCAAATGCCTCCTCCCGCTCGCGGCCGGGGCGGGACTTGTCGGTGGATTCGCCAGTCTCCGTGCCCAGCAAATCGCCGGGCAGGTCGATCCGCCAGATGCCTTCCGCGTCCTTCCCGATGCCGAGGCGCACAATTCCGATCGCGGCCTTGGGCGAGGCGGGATTTCCCGCCGCCGGGTCCAGGCAGCCGACTGGAACGGTGTCATGCAAATCGCCCGGCTGCTTGGAAAGGATGGCTCGCGCGATTTCCGGCGCCAGCAGGAGCCGCCAGCCGGCCGGAACGGTGGGATCGCCCGCCAGCGAGCGCTCGGCGGCGCGCAGTCGGAGCGCCCAGTCGGCCGGCAAATCCGCGGAAAGACCGCCGAGCAGGCCGAGCACTGACGGCAGATCGCGCGTCTCGCAGGCGACGAGGAATTTGCGGATGGCGTCCTCCGGGCCGAAGCCGCGCACGGTTTCCGCGCTCAGCCGGGCCTCGATTTTCCGCCGCAGACCGGTCCGGGCGTCGTCGCGGAGGCGCTGCAAATCGGCGACTTCCTCGCGCAGCATCCAGTTTTCCAAAGCAACGAGCCGGTCGCGCAGGCCGGGCGCGTAACCGGCGCCGGAGTTCTCGAAGGAAGCGGGCAGCGGCGCGGCGGCCCAGCCGGCATCGCGCCGGATCAGCGCGACGGCGAAGACGCGCAAGCTGGCAGGATCGAAGCCGCCGAGCTTGCGGACGAGCGCGGCGGCGAAATTTCCATCCTCGCGCACCGGGCCGATTTCCAGCTCGGCGCTGCCCAAATCCCGGGCGATGCGGTCCAGCCGCTTGGCGATGCGGGCGCGCTTTGCCGGGACGGTTTGCGGGGAAATCGCGGTATCGCCGCCCGGTTCCAAGTCGAGCGAACCGCCGCGGAGCTTGTCGAGGAAGCGGACCGCCGCCTGGCCCGGACCCGCCTGGATTTCCGCCGGATTTCCCGCGCCTGCCGGTGCCTGATCGTTGGCGGCGCGGCACGTGGCGGCGAGGGCCAGCGCGAGCGGGAGGGCGGCGGAAATTCTCACGGGCGGAGTCATAGCCCATCACGCGGGCCGCGAAAGTCGGAAAACCGCGCGGGCGTCGGCTGGGAAATCATTTCCAACCCGATGTCACAAACCGCCACCCTCGCGCAAACAAAGGGCGTAACCATGAACTCTCCCGCCCTCGCCGATTTTCCCCCTGCCGCCATGGACCGCCGCCGATTTTCCGAACTCATCCACGATCACCACCGCCCGCTGCTCGCCTACGCAAGGGTGCTTGCCGGCCAGCCAGAGCGCGCCGCCGAACTGGTCCAGGACGCCTTCGTGGCGGCATGGCAGACGATCGGCCGCTTCGATGTGACGCGGGATTTCGGCTCCTGGCTGCGCGGAATCGTCCGGAATAAATGGCGCGAGGACTGCCGGAAACGCCGCCGCGAAATCCCGCTCGGCGATCCCGAACTCGCCCGTCTTGAGGAAGCCGTCCGCACTTGGAGTGCCCGCGATGGCGAGGCCGGCCTGCTCGACCGCCTCGCCGATTGCCGCGCGAAACTCCCCGAAAATCTCTCCCATGCTGTCCGCGCTTACTACGACGAGGGCCGCGATGGCGACGATGCCGCCGCCTCGCTCGGTGTCGCCAGCTCCGCCTTCCGCAAACGCCTGGAACGCGCCCGCGCCGCCCTCCGCCAATGCCTCGAAACCAACCTCTGACCTTTCAAAATCATGAACTCCCATCTTCCCAACTCCCCCGAAGACCGCCTGCTCGACGAACTGCTCCGCGAGCAATCCCACGCCCCCGACGAGGCGTTTCTCCAGAAAATCGAGGCTGCCATCGACGCACCTGCGGCGAAATCCAGCCGGCGACACCTCTACCGGAATCTCGGCATCGCCGCCGCCGTCACGCTGGCTGCGGGCGGATTTCTCTGGTCGGCGCTGGACCGGCGGGAGGGGGAAATCGCTGCAAATGCGATGGGAAAGCCGTTGGCCGCTGCTCGTAGCGAAGGACCGCCGCGAGAGGAAATCGTAGTCGGAGGCCTTCCCAGTAAAGCGCATCGCCCCCCCGAACCCAAGCCCACGAGTAGGGTTTACGCCCAAGGGATCCAAGCCAACTTCGCCATTCCCAAGGTCGATTCCCAAGCGGAGCTGGGGCCGCTGGCATCGTCCTCTCTCACATCGCAGCTTGCGGAACAGCCGAATTCCGGTTCAGGCAGCGCTTTCGGACGGGGCGCTGGTATGGGAAGCGGCCTTGGATCTGGAGGTGGGTTGAATGCCGCCGGAATGAATGAGTATCAATCTCGAACGTTGGCCCCCGCCGCCGAAATGTCGCTTTCCCGCGATAAGGCACCGATCGACCGCGACTTCCGCCGCGGCTCGTTGGGAATCCCCCAAGAACCAGCATCCGGCGACCAATACGGCCAGTTCGTCGAGCAGCCGTGGAAATCCCCGGCAAGCGATCCGCTGTCCACGTTTTCCATTGATGTCGATACCGCTTCCTACAGCAACATCCGACGGATGATCCGCGAGGGCCGTCAAATCCCGCGCGATGCGGTGCGGATCGAGGAGTGCATCAATGCCTTCGATTACAGCTACGCCCAACCGGAAGGCGACGCCCCGTTCGCCGTCAGCGCGGAAATCGCCGCCTGCCCGTGGGCGGAGGGCCACCAGCTCGTGCGCGTCGCCTTGAAGGGCCGGGAAATCCCGACAAACCAGCGCCCCGCCTCGAACCTCGTGTTCCTCATCGACGTTTCCGGCTCCATGAACAGCCCGGACAAACTCCCGCTGCTCAAGCAATCCATGGCCACGCTCGTGGACCTGCTCGACGAGCGCGACCGCGTCGCCATCGTCGTCTATGCCGGTTCGGAAGGCGTCGCTCTGCCGTCCACCCGGCTCGATGACGACGGTCGGAAATCCGTCCAAAAAGCCCTCGCCAACCTCCAATCCGGCGGCTCCACCAACGGCGGCGCGGGCATCCAACGTGCCTACGATCTTGCGATGGCGCAGAAAATCGACGGTGGCGTGAACCGCGTCATTCTCGCTACCGACGGCGATTTCAACGTCGGCGTCACCGGTCGGGACGCGCTCGTGGACATGGTGAAATCCCGCGCCAAGGGCGG
>JBBSUD010000060.1:0-33006 GCA_038235225.1 Verrucomicrobiales bacterium | reverse complement strand
GTTGTCAGCGCGCGCCGGTCCAGCCAAGAGGGATGACAACACAACGGCGGCAAGTGTGAGGAAGGATTTCAACGGTTCTTGAGAAACTTGGCAGGTCGCCGGCCAGGCACCAGCGGCAATGGGTGGCGTTCTGCGACATGGATTTGCCAGTATGCGACAAACCCGGACGGATTTGAACGTGCAACGGGGCCATTCGCATGATTCCGTAGGGCCGAGATGCCCTCGGAATCCGGATCCCATCATTATTTCGACGTCGGAGAGAGGGAAATCCGTCTCGGTCTCTACCTTACCTCGGTGGGCTGGGGTGTCCGCGCAGCGGGAGAAGTTTACCCGGCATCGGGACACCCGGAGGGATATGATTTCCAATGGAATCGCGGGCGGATCCTTACCGACACGGCGTTGGTTTTCATTAGTTCGGGAAGGGGCGAGTTCGAGACCCATGCGGGAAATTTCGAATGGAACGCGGGGCACGCGCTATTGTTGTTGCCTGGTTTGTGGCACCGTTACCGACCTTCGCACGACGTGGGTTGGACCGAATATTGGCTGACCCTGAGTGGTGAATTCGTCAGCAGACATTGGCAGCAATGGGAAGAGCGGTTGCCGGCGAAGCCGTTGGCAGTCCGCGCTCCGATAACATTCCGTCGCGATTTTGAAAAGTTCATCAATTCAAGCATGCGGGAGAGCAGGCGCAGCCCCGGCAACTCGGGATCGTGGCCTCTCTCACCGGTGGCGGCAGGCCTCGATTTGTTAGGCCGATTTGTCGCGGAACACCTGGGGGACGCGGATGTTCCCGCCACTGACGACGGATTGGAGCAGGCGCTTCGATATATCCGTCATCACCTGCACCGGCCGCTGACCGTGGATGAGATCGCGGAGGCAGTGGGAATGACCCGGCGCACTTTGGAACGGCGGTTTGCCGAGGTCCTCGGGAAATCGCCCCGACAGGAACTGGAGTGGATCCGGGTGCAGCGGGCGAAAAAGCTACTGATAGAGAGCCGCCGGCCTATTAAAGAAATCTCATTTGAATGTGGCTACCTCGACCAGCGCAGCCTCATCCGCGCCTGCCACCGGTTGTTGGGAATGACGCCAACCGATATCAGAAAACGGGCGGTCACCATGGCTAATGGCAGTTGAATCCGTAGTGGGGCGCATGTTTGGGTTTCTTCCTTTGTTACTACAAATTCCGGCGACCATGCCCGGTCTTTATACCATGTGCTTTGCGGCCGGCGCGCCTTGCGGAACTGAAACGTTTATTTGATCTGGCGGCCGAAGATCCGGAGTTTGCGGAGGGGCACGGCGTAGGCCATGGCCAAGGATGGCGTGCAGGCGACCGGGCCTCGGGAGACATAGATTTTCATGGAGGATTTCCCCTCCGCCTTTTGGGGCCATGGCTGGGTGATGAATCCGCCATCCCAGCGGCGCGCGAGGTCGTAATACCACTGCTGCGGGGCGAGGAAGCGCTGGAGTTCCTCATTTCCGACCAAGCCGACACCGGCGGGTGCCCAGAGGTAAGAGAAGAAATTCCCGGTGTGGCCGATTTCGCGCTCGGTGGCGGAGGCGGCGGTCATCCGGGAGAAAAATCGCGAGGCTTCGGTGTCGCCGCTGAGGTTCAGGGCGACGGCGGCGGCGGCGTTCTTGCCGTTGGCGCTGTGCGTTTGCAGCCACGGTTCATGGTCGCCGTAGGGGATCGAGCCGATGAAGGCGTAACGCAGGAAAAATTGCCGCGAGCGCTGGAAATGCTCTTCCGAAACTTCGACGCCGCAGCCGCGCGCGAGAGTCAGCGCCATGAACGCCGGCAGGCCGACCGCGTTGACCTCGCCATAGCCCTTCGTCTGACCGCCAGTGGCGGGGGAATGCCCCCAACTCCCGGACGCGCCTTCGCCATTCTCCAGGTTTTTCACAAGCTGTCGCAGCGCCGGCAAGACGGTGCGGTCATGGGATTCCAAACAATACTCGGCTAGGAAAATCCCCTCGAACGACCATTCCCAATTTGGCAGCGAGGGGTCCTTTTTGGCGGACGTCACGCTCCCGGCGATGCGGCGGGCGGATTGGCGGATGGCACCCGCGTATTTCGACTCGCCGGTGGCCAGCAGGAACAGCGCGTCGATGCTGCCAAAAACTCCGTCGAAGCCTTTTTCCGGCATGCCCGCCGCGACGAAATCGGCGGCTTTGGCGAGGCGGGCGGCTGCGGGGATTTCCTTGCCGATGCGCACGGGAATTTCCTCGCTGGTCCCCTGCCGCCATCGGGTCACGGTCAGGATTCCGTCACCCTCTTCGGCCGGGGCGATGGCCTCGCCGAAGGATTTCCGCGCATCCGCGGAGAAGCGCTTGCCGCCGACGCCGGTGAGGATGTCGAACGGCTGGAAAAGCCCGTCGGCCGGCGAGCCCTTGTCCACGGAGACGACGAG
The DNA here is from genome assembly GCA_038235225.1 of Verrucomicrobiales bacterium. Lineage (GTDB taxonomy): Bacteria > Verrucomicrobiota > Verrucomicrobiia > Verrucomicrobiales > Akkermansiaceae > Luteolibacter. The sequence goes on along the minus strand of JBBSUD010000060.1, from coordinate 30,598 downwards.
GATTTCCCGGCTGGCCGCGCTGTCGCCCGACGCGCCGAGGACCCAGCCGCGGAGGCCGGTGGGGCCGAGATTCCAGCTCAGCGTCGGGGTTTCGGGAAGTTGCCCGAGCTCGTGCGGCTGGAGCTGGAGCAGCGAGAATTCCGCTTTGGCGACGGTGATGGAGAGCAGGGCGAAAAGGACGGGGCGGAACATCACGGGCGGGCTGGGAGGTTTTTTAAGATGCGGCCGGCCTTGGCCACGCTGCCGGGGTCGCGTTTCGCGGCGACGACCGCCTGCAGGCCGGATTTCGCGGGCGCGGCATCGGCACCGAGGGATTCGAGAAATGGCAGGAGCAGCCGGTAGCGTGAGGCCGCGCCCCAGCGCCGTTCGAGCAGGAGTTCGTTGGCGAGGGTGGCGGCTTTTTTCCGGTCGGTCTTGGAAAGCCATTTGATCGCGGCGACGCGCGGCCGGTCAGCGAACATGGAATCCTGCGAAAGCGTGGCGACCGAGGCTTCGGCCGCCGGTGATGCCTCGTTCGCGCCGTCGCCGAGGATATCGAGCATGTGAATCGCGCTGACGCGGGTGGCCGAGCGCGGGGCCTTGAGCGAGCGCACGGCGGTGGCGAGGTAGGCTTTGCGGTCGAAGGCATCCAATGGCAATCCGCCGATGGCATCCACGGCGGCAGCGGCGACCCATGGATCGGAATCCGCCGCGGCGCGGAGCAGATGCGGAGCCGCAGCAGGCGGGGCGAGGACTTTCAGTGCGCCGGCCGCGCCACAGCGGACCCAGAACTCGGGATCGTCATCGAGCAGGGTCAGCAAGGTATTGGTGATTTCCCCCCAGATTTCCGGCGGGTGCCGCGGGTTGGAGCGGGCGATGCCGGCAATGGCATCGGTGGCTGCGCGGCGCGTGCCGGCGGAGGACGCGCGCAGATCGGCCAACAAGCCGGGCAGGGCCTCGGTGCCAGCGTCGGCGGCCTTTTTCGCGGCTTCGGCGCGGACCACCGGCGACCAGCTCGTGAGGCCGGGTGGAAGCTCGGCGGCGACCCACGGGGCGGTCGCGAGAACTAACAACAGGGACCTTTTCATACCGCGGATTTTCAGCGGACCGCGCGGACCCGCAGGAAGCGATGGCCGGGATTTCCGCCAAGGGGCAGCACGTCACGGACGGTGGCGGTGACGGTGCCGTCGGTGTTGGCGGCGGGGGTGCCGACGGTGGCGGTGACGGGCGGTTGGCCGGCGACATTCGAGGTCCAGGTCGCAAGATCGGAGGAAACCTCCACCACGTAGTCGGGTGCCTCCGGGTCGGTGCGCATGCGGAACTGGATGGCGGGGAAGTCGCCATTTCCCGGGACGTTGACCGTGCTGTAGGAAATCGGAATCACCGGTTCCGAGCGGGTCGGATCGCTGAGAAAGGCGTACTCGAGGAAATTCGAATAACCGTCCTGGTCGAGGTCGGCGCCCGGAGCGGAGGTCTGCGGATCGGCGAGCTGGGCAGGTGTGAGATAGCCGCCGAGGAAAAGGCGGAACGGATCGGCATAGAAGCCCGCCATCGCCGCGGCATAGCGCTGGCCGAGGAGGCGTTGCGAGTAGGCGTCGAAATGGATGAGCTGGTCGGAGCGGCCGCGCAGGCCGTCGTTGTCCACGCAGAATGTATTGGCGCGCTGGTTCGGCAAATCGGCGAGGGCGGCCTCGACGGTGGCACGATTTGGCAGGCCGCCGAACGCTCCCGGGCTGCCGTCGGCATTGGTCCAGGTGGCGGGGACGAATTTCCCGCAGACGAATGGCAGGCCGGGCTTGGAGAAGGTGGTGCGGAGGTTGGTGACGAGATCCTGCAAACGGGCGGCATAGCCGTTGGGGTCGGAAGGCGGGGAGGTGTTGGTCCCGGAGTTGTATTCGCCCTGGTGCCAGAGCACGCCTTTGAGCACGCCGTAGTTGGAGGCGTCGTTGACCCGTTGGACGGCCTCGTCGTAGAGGTGGTAATTCTGGCCGGTGACCGGGTTGATCTGGTTGCTATCGACCACGCCGGGCGCCCACCACTGGATGGCGGAGGAGCCGATCGCGTGGTTGATGAGCCCGATGACCACTTCCGGATCGGACTGGGAGGCGAGCATGGTTTTTCCGAACTCGACGCCCATGCCGACGTTGCTGTTGGTGGTTTCCAGAAAAGTGAGGTTATGGCCGCCCTTGACGAACACCGGCTCCATGCCGTTGCGGCTGCCGAACTTCAGGACCCGCGGGTCCGGCGCGTCGAGCGTGGCGTTGAATGGCGTGCCCGCGCCCTGTATGTTGGATTGGCCGATGAGCAGGTAAAGGTGGACCTTTTCGCGGACCGGCAGGCCGACGACGGAGAGGGTTTTCTGAATCCCGCCATTGAGCGTGAGCGTGTAAGTCTGCTCGCCGAGCGGGGAAACGGCGATGCTGCCGCTGCCATCCGTGGTGAGCGGCAGCACGTCGCCGATGGCCGGGCTGATCGACAGCGAGGTGACCGCGCCGGTGATCGTCCACGACAGCGTCGGCGTGGCCGGGCGCTGGACGAATGGAGCGGAGGCGGTGAACGAGGAAATGCCTGCGGACGTCGCGCCGGTGCCGTTGAACGCGAGTTCGTTCAGGCCAGTGAACGAGGCGGCGCCGTGGTTGGAGAGAACCCGCAATACGACCGAGCGGACATTGCGGTAGGTGGACCCGAAATAGACGGATTGTGCGGGATTGAGCGCGTCGAAAAGGGCCGGCGTTAGATTTCCCGAATACACGGCCCCAACCGCTGCGCCGGCACCCGCCGCGCCGTCGTAAAAGGTCAGCGTGTAGCTGTTGACGCCGGAAGTTGGCGAGTTGGTCCCGCCGGTCGCGCCGTTCCGATAGACGTAGTTCCAGACGTGCATGCCATCGATGTCCGACGGGCCGGCGAAGTCGAAGGTGAGATTGAAGTTCTTGGTCGTGCCGGAAACCGTGGCGTAGCTGTTGCCACCCGCGGCATAGTCGCCGGTGGTGTTGATGGTGTCCGCCTGGCTGGTGAAGCCTGCGTTCATCAGATTGGTGGGCGGGTAGGCACTGCTGAATTGGCCACCGGTGCTGGTCGCGCCGGCCGCATAGAGGAAATTGATCGGCTGCTCGGTGATCTGGAGCGCGCCGAGCACGCCGAAGCTGTCGATCGGGGCGGTGCCGTCCTGGACTGTCATCGTGATTTCGCCGGCGGCGTTCGGCTTCAGCGCGTTGAACGAGGCGAATTCGCCCCCCTCGGTCCAGGTGCCGTCGTAGGGATTTCCCGAGGCGGTCCGGGTGACGCCTTGGATGGTGAAAGCGGTGGAGAACGAGGCCGCGCCGATGCAGTGCAGATTGTAGAACTTGAGCGGATCGAGGCCTTCGATCCGGAGAGTGGCGAGAGCGCCGGCGCTGGGGAAAACCCGGTCGTTCTGAAGGGCGGCCGGGACGCTGGAAAGCGCCGCGCCGCTGTTGAAGGCGGCGGTGAATCCGCTCACCAGCCGGATGCCGACGGACGTCGGCGTGCCATCGGAGGCAATCAAATCCGGGAACACGACCGGATGCAGGATGGTGTTCGCGCCAGCGTCGCCGGTCGCGGCGAGGGGGACTTGGAGGTCGTTCCACAAAGTTCCGGCGCCACCGGCCGGGCCGGCGCCGTTGTAGAGGACGGGTGAGGGATTGTTGCCGGGATTGGTGCCGTTGACGACGTCGCGGCTGAAGTCCGCGTTGATGGTGAGGGCGGTCGCAACCGGTCCGGCGGCGAGCAGAAGGAGGCAAAGAAGGCTTGGGATTTTCATGGAATCGGGTTTGCGGAGGGAGACCGTTCGCAGCCCCCGTTCGCGAGCCTACTGCCGCCGGAAGCGAATACTGCCGATTTCTCCGCATGAGAAATTCCGGCAGGTTGCCACGGGTTCCATCGGTAAGTGGCAGCCCATGGTTACTCCGATCCGCCGATTCGCCCCGTTGTTTCTCCTCGCCCTGCTCCCGAATGCCCGCGCGGAGGTGAAGCTCAATCCATTGTTCTCCGACGGTGCCGTGCTCCAGCGCGATCGCGAAATCCCCGTCTGGGGCACCGCCGCGGATGGCGAGAAGGTCACCGTGGATTTCCTCGGCCAGAGCGCCACGACCACCGCCAGCAACGGCACCTGGAAAGTCCGGCTCCAGCCGATTTCCGCCGGCGGTCCTTACGAAATGAAGGTGCATGGCGAGAACGAGATCACGGTGAAGGACCTCCTGGTCGGCGAGGTCTGGGTCTGCTCGGGCCAGTCGAACATGCAGTTCCCGCTCGCCGGGGCATCCACCGGCCAGCAGGAAATTCCGAAGGCGGATTACCCGCAAATCCGGCTGTTCCAAGCGACCCGCAAGACCGCCGTGGAGCCGCAGACGGAAATCGGCGGGGCATGGGCCGCCTGCACGCCGGAGACGGCCAAGGGCTTTTCCGCGGTCGCCTATTTCTTCGGCCGGGATGTCTACAAGGCGCTGAATGTGCCGGTCGGACTCATCCATTCGTCCTGGGGCGGCACGCCGGCGCAGGCGTGGACGAGCGCCGAGGCGCTTGGCAAGGAGGCTTCGCTGCGCGGCTACGTCCAGGAAGCGAAGCGCAACGAGGCCGCCTACCCCGCGGCGCTGGCCGCCTATCCGGCCAAGCTCGCGGCCTACGAGGAGAAGCTGCGCGTGTGGAAGGAAAAGAACGATCCCAAGCCGGACGCAGTGCCGGGAGAACCCAAAAAGCGCGCGGCGAAGCCGAAAAACGCCCCGCGTCCGCCACGTCCGCCAGACGCGCCGGAGGGCTCGCCGAGGTCCGCCACGGTGCTCTACAATGGCATGATCGCCCCGTTGATTCCGTATGCGATGCGCGGCGTCATCTGGTACCAGGGCGAGGGAAATGCCGGCTTGGCCAAGCAATACCGGACGCTTTTCCCCACCATGATCGCCGATTGGCGGGGCCGCTGGCAGCAGGGGGATTTCCCGTTCCTGTATGTCCAGCTCGCGCCCTTCGGCAAGCAGCCGCCGGAAATCCGCGAGGCGCAGTTGCTCACGCTCAAGACCTCGCCCAACACCGCGATGACCATCACCGCGGACATCGGCGATTTGAAAAACATCCACCCCAAGCGCAAGGAGAAGGTCGGCGAACGGCTCGCCCTGGCCGCCCGCGCGCTGGCCTACGGCGAGAAAATCGAATTCTCGGGACCCATCTACAAGGACATGCGGGTCGAGGGCGACACGGTCCTGATCCGCTTCGACCACGCCGCCGGCGGCTTGAAGGCCGAGGGCGGCCAGCTCGCCGGATTCACCCTGGCCGGCCCGGCCGGGAAATTCCTCCCGGCGCAGGCGGAAATCCGAAATGGCGAGGTCGCCGTCTTCGCGGATGGCGTGAGGAGTCCGGCTGCAGTCCGCTATTCCTGGGGCACTTACGATGGGAATCTCTACAATGCCGAGGGTCTTCCCGCCTCGCCTTTCCGCAGCGACGTGGATTGATCGCTCCTACACACGTTTTAGAAAACCCATGAGAATTCAGCGACTTCCGCTGGCATGCCTGTGCGTGCTCGCGTCCACCGCCGCATTGCGCGCCCAGACCATCGGCGATGCGATGACGCAGTTGAAAAACCACGTCCTCGGCACCGCCCCGCTGACCGCTTCCCAGATCGACGGGCAGACAACCGTCATCCGCCAGAACGTCTCCAAACTCGGCAGCGACAGCGCGGTCATTGCGCAGGCCCTCGACCTCGTTACCACCTTCGAGACGAAAAAGGGCGCGCTTTTCACCGTCGCGCCGACCCGCGGCGGCTACCTCCGCGACGCGAACGGCTTCGAGCTGCCGAATGCGATGCTCGCGCTCGAGCAGGGAATCCTGGATTTCACCTACACCCCGAATTCTCTAGCGCAAAATGAGGCGCTGCTAAACGGCTGGAAAATCGGCAGCAGCGCGTTTTTCCCGGGCTCGGTGGCCCCGCCGGCCAACTCCACGGCAACCCGCCCGGTGCTCATCAATGCTTCGCAGCCCAAGATCACCGGCTCGCCGCCTTTGTACTTCGATTACGACGCCCGGCGGCCCACCGGTTCCTATCTTGCGCCGGGCAGCATCGCCACGGTCACCGTGCCCGCGGCGTTGGTGAACAAAGGCTTCAAGGTCCGCGTCGGCGCGCATTCCTGGGACCTGCGGGCGAAGGACCGCATCGAGCGGCATGACCGGGTTTCGCGCGTTTATCCCATCACCTCGGCCACCACCAAGGTCGCCAATCCGTTAGGCGGCGGTATCTACATCGAGGTGCCCTACCTCGCGTCCGGCGGCATCGTCACCGTGCAGATCGCCAACGCCGTGCGCTCGCCATTTTTCTCGTCCACCAGCTTTCGGACCAAGACCAGCATCGCCGACTGGCAGAACATCGAGCGCACCCAGCCCGGACCCTGGGCGGACTTCGAGTCGGACAAATTCATGATGCAGGTCCCCCGCTCGTGGATCTACGCTTTCGCCAATCCCGTACCGGTCCTCAATTCCTGGGACGCCGCCATGGACGCCGTATCCGATCTGATGGGCCGCCCCCGCGTCATGCCGAAAACGGTGATGTACGCGCAGGTCGATGTCATCCTCCGGGCCAACGTCAACGCGCCGGGCTATCCGATGTCGAACGATCCCTACGAACCCTACAACCCGGCCAACGGAAACAAGAGCCACTATCTGCTCACCGGCCCCAAAGGCTCGGCGTGGACCGTTCTCCACGAACTCGGCCACGGCAGTTCGTTTACGAAATTCACCGGCGAGGTCGAGTCCGCGGTGAATCTCCTGTTCGTCGCCGTCCACAACCAAAAATTCGGCATCCCGCTCGACCAGGCTTTCGGCCAGTCGATCGGCAACGAGGGGACCGAAAACGTGGATCGCAAGAACGCCGCGCTGACGTGGCTGCTTACCAAGCATTTCCGCACCGGCGACAAGCGCATGACCGATGCCGAAATGCGCTACGAGCACCGCGGCCACGGGAAGTATGTGGAAATCGCCGGATTGTATGGCTGGGAGGCGCTCAACGATTTCTGGAAATCCGTCAATGACGACTACGACCGCGGCATCGACTACCCGGAGAATACCGACCCCACCGACAGCCGCATCCTGCGCATGTCCAAGGCCGCCGGCGTGGACCTCCGGCCGCTTTTCCACCTCTGGGGCGTGCCGCCGCTGAACGCCGCCACCCTCCGCACCTCCATCGCCGCCGCCGGTCTCCAACCTTCCGGACTCATTTACGATTGGCTCAAGTTCTATCAGAACGCGGTGCCCATGACCCTCACCCAATACCGCAATCACTACTACACCGTGAAATCCGCCGGGCCGGACGGCGAGGCCGAGGCTCTGTTCGACAGCTACACCCCGGCCATCGGGGATAGCGCCAAGGCCGCCATCCAGTCGATCCTCGACACCTATTTCCCCAGCGGAAATCCCGATTTGCTCAACGCCTCCTGGGACGTCATCCCGGGCAACGGCAGCGTCGATCCCGGCAATGGAATCTGGAGCGCCGCCGCAGCCAATTGGACTCCCGATCTCGGTGCGACCAACGCTGGCTGGTCGAATGGGAACGACGCCACTTTCGGCCCCGGCAGCTACACCGTGGACATCGCCACCGGCAACACCGTGCGCAACCTGACCGTCGCGCCCGGCGGCGGCAGCGTCATTGTGAAGGGCATCAACGACGGCACCGGCCTCACCGTTTCCGGTTCGCCGACTTGGAACATGAACGACAGCAGCCTGACGCTGCTGGCCAACATTTCCAACGATACCAAGCTGATCATGGCCGCCGGGCAGACGCTCACCGTCAAGGGCTCCGGCACCTTCAACACCGGGGAAAAGCCCTTTGGAGCGGACTGGAACGTGCCGGGCTGCAATCTTTACGCCCAAGGCCCGCTCACCCTGCGCGGCCACTACCTCAGCGTCGGGAAATTCGCGAATGTCAGGCTTCAGGCCGGCGGCGCCTACATCCATGAGCGCAACTCGGTGGAAACCTATCCCAACGCCTGGGAACTCGCCGGCTCCGGCCAGGTGCGCTTCGGGAACCGCGTCGCCCGGAATTTCACGCTCGCGGGCGTGGTGTCCGGCACCGCGGGCATCATCGTCGGGGATCTCGGCGTGCAGGCCGGCGTGCCGCAGTGGCTGATGCTCGACAATCCGCTCAACACCTTCACCGGCCGCACCACCCTTCTCACCGGCGGCATTCTGGTCATCGCGAACGGCGACGAACGCTCGCTCGGCAACAACCCCGCCACCTTCGCCGCCAACCAGCTCGAACTGGACGGCGGCACCCTCCAGCAATCGAACACCGCCGCGCTCGTCATCGACGACAGCCGCCGCGGTGTCACGCTGTCCTCGGACGGTGGCACATTCACCGCCAGCGGCACGCTCACTCTCGCCACACCGGTCACCGGCCCGGGCAGCCTGACCGCCGCCGGCGGGACGATCGTCTTGGGCAATGCCGCCAACTCCTACACCGGCGACACCGCGGTGACCGCCGGCACCCTGCGCGTCAACTCCCCCACCCTCGCCGATGCCGCGGCCGTGCGCCTGACCGGCGGCGGGCTGCTTCATCTGGCGTTTTCCGGCACCGATACCGTGCAAGCGCTCGTCATCGACGGCGTCTATCAGCCTGGCGGCACCTGGGGCGCGCCCGGCTCGGCAGCGGAAAACACGTCACCGCGGATTCTCGGCTCCGGTCTGCTGCGAGTCAGCAAAACCGCCTACGACGCCTGGGCGCGCCAGGCCGGACTGGATGGCTCGCCCGGCCGGGAAGCGGATTTCTACGAGGACCCTGACAGCGACGGCATTGCCAACGGCATCGAATGGATCCTCGGCCTCGCGCCCCGCGGCGGGAGCGGCCTTGGCTATCAACTCGCGGCCACGGCCGACCCGCTGACGTTCTCTTTCAGCCGGGTGGATGCCAGCGAAAGCTCGACCACCCTGCACCTCCAATGGGGCGACGGACTTGGCTTGTGGAACGACGTGCTCATCGGCCCCGCCAGCCGCCCGGCGGATGGCGATGGCGTGGCGGTCGAAGTGGCGGAAAACGGCGAGGCGGCTGACACCGTGGTGGTTTCGCTTCCCGCCCGGCTGGCGGTGGGAGGGAAAATTTTCGTCCGCCTGAAGGCCGGGTTGAACTGACTCGGAAAATATTTCGAATCCCCGCCGATTTCTCGGCAGTTCTCCCGAGGAGCGGGCGTCTGTCCGTGGAACCGCAGCAGATCCTTTCGGCATCGCTCGCTTCCTTTACCATCAAACCCATGAAATCCCGGTTCTTCCGCCTGTTTCCTTTCGCGCTTATTTCCGCAGCGTTACCCTGTGCCACTCCGGCCCGCGCGGCTGACCTCACGTGGGACGGCGGCGGTGCCGACGCCTCGTGGCTGACCGGTGCCAACTGGATCGGCGATCCCGCCACTGTCATCATGGGAATCGGCTCGACGCAGACGTTCTATTCCGTGCCGGCCAATCTCTCCAACTTCCTTGGCGGCGGCCGCGTTCTCGGCACGCTGGCCTTCAATTCGGACGCGGACAGCGACGTGAGCGTCCGCTTCCAGAACGCGGCCAACGCGGGGGTGAATCTGACCATGGACGTCGCCTCAGGCAGCGCCGCCATCAACGTGGACGCCGGAGCGACAGGCAACATCACGCTCGGCGTCAGCGGCGGCAGCATCCTCCTCAACGACCCCCTCGCCATCAACCACAACGGCACCGGAAACCTCACCATCGACCGGCCGATCCTCAACGCTTTCGCCGTCGCCAAATCCGGTACCGGCGTGCTCACCCTGGCCGCGGGGAATACCTTCGCCGGCCTCACCCTGAATTCCGGGACGCTCAACATCAACCACGCCTCCGCCCTCGGCGCGGCCACCGGCACCTTCACCATCAACGGCGGCACGCTCGACAACACCACCGCCGCGGCGATTTCCACCGTTTCCGCGCCCATCGCGGTGGAAAACGATTTCGCCTTCGCCGGCACCCGCGACCTGACGCTGGCCGGCGCGGCCAACCTCGGCGCCTCCGCCGGCACGGTCCGGACCATCACCGTGAACGGCGGGAATCTCACCTTCTCCGGAAATATTTCCAACGGCACCACCGCCAAGAGCATCACCAAGGACGGCGCCGGCACGCTCGTCTATTCCGCCGTGAATTCCTACACCGGTCTGACCACCATCGACGCCGGCACCCTCAAGCAGGGCGTTGGCAACGTTTTCGGAACGGGCAACGGCACCCCGATGATCATCAACAGCGCCGGCACTTTCGACGTCAATGGCAAGGGTTCCAACGTCAGCTCGTTCTCCGGCAGCGGCACGGTGGACAATTCAGCCGCCACCGGCGCCACCCTGAACATCGGCAAAAACAACGTTGGCGGAACGTTTTCCGGCACCATCAAGAACTCCGGAGGAGGTGACCTCGGCGTCTGGAAATGGGGCACCGGCCAGACCGCCTTCTCCGGCGCCAACACCTACACCGGCCTTACCTGGGTGGTCGGCGGCGTGCTCATCGCCGATACCATCAGCAATCTTGCCGCCCCGGCCGCCAGCAGCCTCGGCGCGCCCACGGACGCCGCCAACGGCACGATCCGTTTCGGCTCCGGCGTCGGCAGCAGCACCCTGCGCTACACCGGCGCCACCACCACCACCGACCGCGCCATCGATCTCCGGGGCACCACCGGCGGCGGCACCTTGGACGCCTCCGGCACCGGCACGATTTCCTTCACCGGCGACATGATCGCCACCGGCGCGGGCAGCAAGACGCTTGGCTTTACCGGCACCAACACGGGCCTGAACACCTTCGCGGGAAAAATCGACAACAACTCCGCGTCGAACCTGACGTCCGTCTCCAAGTTCGGCAATGGCACCTGGGTCCTCTCCGGAGACAACACCTACTCCGGCACCACCAGCGTTTCGAGCGGCGCGCTCCTCATCACCGGCGCGCACACCACCGGCGGCGCCTATACGGTCACCGGCACCGGCACCCTCGGCGGCACCGGTTCGATCACCACCGGCGATGCCAATGTCACCATCGCCGGCATTCTCTCCCCCGGCATGAGCGCCGGGACCCTGACCTTCGCGGTTGGTGCGGCCACCGTGGACATTTCGGCGGCGAGCCAGCTCGTTTTCGAACTCGGAACCGTCAGCGACCTGGTCAACATCAACACCGGCTCGCTCACCATCGGCAACGGCGTCATCGGCTTTTCCGATTTCGCCTTCAGCGATGCCGGCGGCCTGACCAGCGGGGCCTATACCTTGTTCCAGACTCCTGGCGCGATCGTCGGCACGCTCGACAGCAATGACCTGTCCGGCTCCTTCGCCGGGATGACCGGCACCCTCGCCATCAGCGGGAACAACCTGGTCCTCAACGTCGTCCCCGAGCCCACCACGGCCGCGCTTGCCGCGCTCGCCCTGCTGCCGCTGCTGCGCCGCCGCCGACTCTAAAGTCGGTTTGGCATCGGGTTTCCGCTCGCCGGGAGTAGCGGTCTTTTCCGGCGGGCCGACCCGTGCCCGCGCCCCCCGGCCGCTTTGCCGGAAAAGGTTTCCCGCGTGCCCGGGTGGCAGCCGGACCCCGTCGATTTCTGGCAGATTCTTCGGCAGGTCGGCGCGGTTGGTGGCAGTAGGGAGGCGTTCGTGGGGAGCCTCCCCGCGTCGCCAATCCATTCAAGAAACTCCATGAAACCCACGCTTCCTCTCTTCCTCGCCCTGCTTCTTCCCGCTCCGCTTGGGGCTGCCAATCTCACCTGGGATGGCGGTGGCGGCGAAGCCGCGTGGACCACCGGTGCCAACTGGGTCGGTGATCCGGCCACCGTCACCCTCGGCACCGACAGCATCCAAACCTTCCACACCGCCGGAGCCGGCAACCTCACCAATTTCCTCGGTGCCGATGCCACGATTGGCACGCTCGCTTTCAACACGGCGGCCAGCGGCGCGGTTAATATTGTCCTCGCGGATGCCGCCGTCGGCGGGGCCGCGCGCGTCCTCACGTTCGACGTCACCACCGGCAGCGCCGCCATCCGCATCGCGGCCGGAGCCACGGGAAATTACACCCTCGGTGGCGACACCGGCAGCATCAGCCTCGCGGACAATCTGACCATCGCCCACAGCGGCACGAATACTCTCGCCATCGACCGCCCGATCACCGGCAGCGGCACCGGCCTGACCAAGACCGGCGGCGGAATCCTCCGCCTTGCCGGAGAAAATACCTTCACCGGCAGCACCACCTTCGCCGGCGGCACCCTAAATCTGGACTACTCGCTCGCGGACAATTCCAAGCTTTCCGACACCGCGCCGCTCATCCTCGGCGGAGGAGCCATCACCCTGTCGGGCGGCACCCATACCGAAGTGGTCGCCTCGACCACGCTCGCCGCCGGCGGCACCCAGCTCAGCAGCTCGACCAGCAGCGCCGTGCTCGCGCTCGGAGAAATCACCCGCCAGCCATATTCCACGCTAAACATCGCCGCCGACAACATCGCCACCACCACCTCTCCGCTGGTCAATGGCATCCTCGGCGGCGCGATCACCCGCTTCGGCCGCTTCGCCGTCAAGTCGGGCGACAATATCGTCATCAACTCCGGCGAGACCGGCCTGCCCGCAGGCGCCACCACCGCCACCGAAAACTACACCACCGGCGGAAATCTCGTCCGCACCGAGGACGGCACCATCAACTCGCTCCGCTACCAGGCGGGCGTCGCACCGCTCAAGGCTTTGGATCTCGGCGGCTTCACCCTGACCATCCAGTCCGGCGGGCTGCTCCTGGTGAACAACAATCCGAATCTGGTCCTCAACGGCACGTTGAAAGGCTCGCCGTCCGGAGAACTCATCGTCCACAGCGTCGGCAACATCGCGCAGAACATCGACGCGAAAATTTCCGACAACGGCGGAGCGACCGCGCTGGTCAAGGCCGGTCCCGCCGCCTTGAAGCTCGGCAACGTTGCCAACGATTTCACCGGCGGCGTCTTCATCAACGAAGGCTCGCTCACCGTGGGCGCCAGCGGCGTGATCCCGGATACCGCCATCGTGACTATCTTGAATGGCGGCTCGCTCGACATCGGAACGTATGTCGAAACCGTCGGGAAAATCATCCTCGACGGCGGCTCCATCGGCGGTGGGACGGGCACCCTGACAGCAACCGCCGCGTATGACCTGCGCAGCGGCGCGGTGAATGGCAAGCTCGCCGGCGCGGTCCCCATCACCAAAACCACCGCTGGAACGGTAGTCATCGGCACCGCCACCACCATCACCGGCGGCACCACCATCGACGGCGGCACCTTGCAGTTGGGCGTCGCCAATATTTTCGGAACCGGCAACGGCCTGCCGTTGACGATCAATTCCGGCGGCACCCTCGACATCAACGGCAAGGGACTCACCATCAGCAGCTTTTCCAGCAGCGGCACGCTCGACAACACCTCCTCCAGCGGAGCCACCGTGCAGATCGGAAAAAACAACGTCGGCGGCACGATTTCCGGCCCCATCCGCAACAGCGGCGGCGGCAACCTCAGCCTCTGGAAATGGGGCGCCGGGCAGACCATCATCACCGGCCAGAACACCTACACCGGCCTGACCTGGATCGTCAGCGGCACTGTCACTGTGGATTCCATCAGCAGCCTCGCCGCCCCCGCGCCCAGTGCGCTCGGCGCGCCGACGGACCTGGCCAGCGGGGCCATCCGCTTCAGCAGCGGCGCCAATCCGGCCGGCACGCTCCGCTACATCGGGTCCGCCACCACCACCGACCGCCCGCTCGATCTGCGCGGCACCACTTCCGGCGCCTCCGTGGATGCGTCCGGCACCGGCCCCATCACCTTCACCAGCGACCTGATTCTCACGGGAAGTGGCGCGAAGACCTTCGTCCTCCGCGGCGCGAATACCGATGCCAACACCTTCGCTGGTAAAATCTCGGATTCTGCCGGCGGGGCCACCTCGCTCTTCAAAAACAACCCCGGCACCTGGCTGCTGACCGCCGCCAATGACTACACCGGCACCACCGTCGTCAACGACGGCAAGCTGCTCGTCAACGGCGTCCAGACCGGCACCGGCGCGGTTACCATCAATACCGCCGGCACGCTCGGCGGCACCGGCACCCTGCCGGCCGCCGTGGATCTCACCGGCACGCTCTCCCCGGGCGACGGCATCGGCACCCTCACCACCGGCGCGCTCGCGCTGAACACCGGCGCGACCTTGGCCGTGGAAATCAACACGTCCGCCGTCACCGCCGACAAGCTCGTCGTCAGCGGCAGCGTCACCCGCCCCGGCACCGCGGCGAATCTCGTTCTGACCGACTTGGGCGGCAACGTCGCGCTCTCCGCCGGCACCCGTTTCGTCATCGTCGATTACTCCGGCCTGTGGGACCCTGCCGATGTCGTCAGCTACGGCGGAAATCCGGTGGCCGACGGCTCGACCGTCACGCTCGGGGCCAACACCTTCACCGTGAAATACAACGATGGCGGGGATTTCACCCTGACCGCCGTGGGAGGCGGAGCCAGCCCGTATGACACATTTATCAACGGCTACGCCGCCCAAATCCCGAATTCCGCCGACCGCGCGCCGGGCGCGGATCCGGATGCCGATGGCCGCAGCAATCTCCTGGAATTCGCACTCAACGGAAATCCCGCCAGCGGCAGTGACAATGGCAAGCTGGTCATTTCCACCGCCGATACCTCGGACGCCGGCACGCTCCCAGAGCTGACGGTCACGCTTGCCGTCCGCTCCGGCGCGGTGGCTTCCGCCGGGCCAAATGGCAGCGTCATCCTCACCGGCGACGGCATCACCTACACGATCCAAGGTTCGCTCACGCTGGCCGCGCCGTTCAACAGCGCCGTCAGCGAGGCCACCCCGGCATTGCCGCTGGTGCCCGCGCCTTCCGCCGGATGGACCGCGCGGACCTTCCGGCTGGATGCATCCGACGGACTCTCCGGCAAGGGATTCCTCCGCGTCGGCGTAAGCCAGTGATCCTCCACTCCTCAAGAAACGCATGAAATACCTGACCCTGCTGGCGCCGGTCCTCGCCGCCGTCCTCTCGTTGACCGACACCACAGCCGCCGCCGCGGAATCCCTCACCTACAAAACCGTCGGCCCGCGCGCCCTCAAGCTGCTGGTGGACAAACCCGCGGATTGGAAAGCCACCGACCGCCGACCGGCGATGGTGTATTTTTTCGGCGGCGGCTGGGTGGCGGGAAATCCCAGCCAGTTCCAGCGCCACAGCGAGTATTTCGCCAGCCGCGGTATGGTCGGCATCCGCGTGGAATACCGCCTCATTCCCAAGGGCAACCCGGGACCGCCGGTTGTTTGCTGCGCGGATGCCCGCTCGGCGATGCGCTACGTCCGCAGCCACGCCACGGAACTCGGCATCGATCCGGAACGCATCGCCGCGGCCGGCGGCTCGGCGGGCGGTCACCTCGCCGCGATGACGGCGCTCATCGACGGACTCGACGACCCGGCGGACGACACCGCCGTTTCCTGCCGCCCGGAAGCGCTGGTCCTGTTCAATCCGGTCTTCAACAACGGCCCCGGCGAGTGGGGATATGAGCGGGTTGGGAAAAATTACCGGGACTACTCCCCCGCCCACCACGTGGCCAAAGGAGCGCCACCGACCATCGTTTTCCTGGGAGAGAATGACAAACTGATCCCGGTGAAAGTGGTGAAGGATTTCGCCAAGGACATGAAAAGCGCCGGTTCCCGCTGCGACACCCATTTCTATCCGGGAGCCGGTCACGGGTTCTTCAACAGTCCGGAGTATTACTCGCAGACGGTCGTGGAGGCGGACAAATTCCTCGGCTCGCTCGGTTGGCTGGAAGGCCCGCCAACGCTGGCTCCCGCCCCCTGAACCGCGATGAAATTCCCGATCCTGGCTCTTGCCGCGGCGTTGGCGCTGCCGGCCGCCGCCGCCACGCGGCCGAACATCCTGTGGCTGCTAGCCGAGGACGTGGGTCCGGAGGCGTTTGGATTTTCCGGCGCGCCGGAGGCCCGCACCCCGGTCATCGACCAACTCGCTAAAGTCGGGGCGAACTACACCCGCGCCTACACCACCTCGCCGATTTGCTCGCCGGCCCGCAGCGCGTTCATGACCGGGATGTATGCCACCAGCATCGGCGCGCAGGACCACCGGACGCGGAACAAGCAACCGTTGCCGCCCGGCGTCGAGCCGCTGCCCGCCCGCTTGCGCCGCGCCGGGTATTTCACCGCCAACATCGTCACCTTCCCCGCCGCGGTGGCGCAGAAGGGAGCGGGCAAGGTGGATTGGAATTTCAAACCCGCCGAGCCTCCGTTCGAGGGCAGGGATTGGGCGGAGCTGAAATCCAGGCAGCCGTTTTACGCGCAGGTGAATTTCTCCGAAACCCACCGGAAATTTCACGCGCCGCCCGAGGCCGATCCGGCGAAGGTCGCGCTGCCGCCGTATTACCCGGACCTGCCGGTGGCGAGGCAGGACTGGGCCGCCTACCTCGACTCGGCCCGCGAGCTGGACCGCAAGGTGGACCGCATTCTCAAACAGCTCGAAACCGACGGCTTGGCGGACAACACCATCGTCGTATTCATGGGCGATAACGGCCAAGCCCACGTGCGCGGCAAGCAGTTCCTTTATGAGGAGGGTCTGCACGTCCCGCTGATCATCCGCTGGCCGAAAGACATTCCCGCGCCCGCCGGATTCGTTCCGGGAAAGCCGGACCCGCGGCTGCTGGAGGCCATCGACCTCACCGCCACCACCCTCGCCTGGGCCGGGGTGGAAAAGCCCGCCAAAATGCAAGGGCGGGTGTTCATGGGGGCGGATGCCGAGCCGCCGCGCGCTTTCGTATTCGCCGCGCGCGACCGTGCCGATGAGACGGTGATGCACCATCGCACCGTCAGCGACGGCCACTACCGCTACATCCGGAACCTCACTCCCGAGGTGCCGTTTTTCGCCAAGAACAAGTACAAGGAATCCCAATATCCGGTTTGGAATCTGATGCAGGAACTCCACCGCCAGGGCAAGCTCGACGCGGTGCAGGACGCGCTCTGCCAGCCGCACATGCCCGCTGAAGAACTCTACGACCTGCGGGCCGACCCGCAGGAAATCCACAATCTCGCCGGATCCGGTGATCCGGGTGACCAAGCGGCTTTGACGAGCCTCCGCAACGAACTCGACCGCTGGGTCAAGGAGACCCACGATCCCGGTGCCGGCGGAGACCAAGCTCCCGGAAAGCCGCGTAAAAAACACCGCCGCAAGCCATGATCGCCCGTTTCCTCCTGTTCCTCCTCGCCGCCGCTTCCGCCGCCGCCGCGGACAAGCCGAACATCCTCTATATCCTCGCCGACGACCTCGGCTACGGCGACGTCAGCGCGCTCAACCCGGACCGGGGCAAAGTGGCAACTCCGAATCTCGACAAGCTCGCCGCCCAAGGCATGACCTTTACGGACGCGCACAGCAGTTCCTCGGTCTGCACCCCCACCCGCTACAGCATTCTGACCGGGCGCTACGCCTGGCGGACGCGGCTGGTCAGCGGCGTGCTCGGCGGGGACAGCCCGCCGCTCATCGCGCCGGACCAGCTCACCGTCGCACAATTGCTCAAGCAACAAGGCTACCGCACCGCCTGCTTCGGCAAATGGCATCTCGGCGTGGAATGGGCGCGCTGGGCGGACGCGGAGGCGAAAAAGGCGCATCCCGGCTGGCAGTTCGATTTCTCCCAGCCGCTGACGCAGGGACCGACCACGCGCGGGTTCGACACGTTCTATGGCATCAGCGCCTCGCTCGACATGCCGCCGTTCGGCTTCATTGAAAACGACCACCTCACCGCCCCGCCGACCGCCGTAAAAAAGTGGGTGCGCAAGGGTCCCGCGGTGCCCGGCTTCGAGGCGATGGACGTGCTGCCCGCGCTGACCCGCCGGACGGTCGAGACGCTCGGCAAATTCGCGGACGGCGAGAAACCGTTCTTCATCTACCTGCCGTTGGCCTCGCCGCACACGCCGATCCTGCCGACGCCCGAGTGGCAGGGCAAAAGCGGCCTCGGCCCGTATGGCGATTTCGTGATGCAGACCGACGCGTGCGTCGGCGAGGTGCTCGCCGCGCTTGAGAAAAACGGCCTGGCGGAGAACACGCTGGTCATCTTCACCAGCGACAACGGCTGCTCCCCCGCCGCCGACATCGAGGGCCTCGAAAAACAAGGCCATTTCCCCAGTGGCGCGTTCCGCGGTGCCAAGGCGGACATCTGGGAGGGCGGCCATCGCATCCCGTTCCTCGTCCGCTGGCCGGGCAAAGTGAAGGCGGGGACGACCTGCGCCACGACGACCTGCCTCAGCGATTTCATGGCGACCGCCGCCGCCATCACCGGCGCGGAGCTCCCGCCGGACGCGGCCGGGGACAGCTTCAGCGTGCTGCCCGATCTCCTCGGCACCGGGAAATCCGCGCGGCCGACGACGGTTCACCACAGCATCAACGGCCAGTTCGCGATCCGCGACGGGGCGTGGAAATTGGAGTTTTGCCCGGGCAGCGGCGGTTGGGCGGCGCCCGGCGATATCGAGGCGCGCAAGCAGGGTCTGCCCGCACTGCAGCTTTACGATGTCGCCAAAGACATAGGCGAAACGCGCAACGTGCAGGCCGGAAATCCCGAAGTCATCACCCGCCTGACCGCGGAGCTGGAGAAGCTCGTCGCCGTCGGCCGCAGCACGCCGGGACCCGAATTGAAGAACGATCGCGCCGTGGATTTCCGCGTTGCCCGCCCCTGAACCGATTTTCCCCATGAACCGCCGCCGCCTGCTCCAGCTCTCGTTGCTTTCCGCCCTCGCCCCGGCCACCGGGTTCGCCGCTCCGGCCAAGGTCGGCTCGCCGAAAAAAGGCATCGGCATCGGGGCGAAAGGAGAATGGAAGGAGAAACTCAGCGCCCTCGACTGCAAATGGTTCTACTCGTGGGGTGCCAGCGCCCCGGCCGACGTGCCAGCAGGGATTTCCTTCGCACCCATGGTCTGGGGCCATCCCGGACAGATCGCCAAGGTGCCGGAAATCGGTGCCGCCGCCAAGGCCGCGGGGCGTAAAGAGCTGCTGGGATTCAACGAGCCGGACCAAAAGAACCAGGCGAACCTCAGCGTCGAAACCGCGCTCGATGCCTGGCCGAAGTTGATGGAAACCGGCCTGCGGCTCGGCAGCCCCGGATGCGTTCACCCGGACCGCGAGTGGATGAAGGCCTTCATGGCAGGCGTGAAAAAACGCAAGCTGCGCGTCGATTTCGTCTGCGTGCATTCTTACGGAAATGACAACGCCGATGGGCTCGTCAAGCGCTTGGAAGCGGTCCACAAGCTCTACGGCAAACCGATTTGGATCACCGAGTTCGCCGTCGGCGATTGGTCGGCCAAAAAGGTGGCGGAGAACCGCTACAAGCCGAAAGCGGTGCTGAAATTCATGGAAAACGCGCTCCGCCAGCTCAAGCGGCTCGACTGCGTGGAGCGCTATGCCTGGTTTCCCGCCGGACCCGACAACGCGGCGCTCGGCACCAGCGCGCTTTTCGATGCCCAGGGCAAGCTCACCGAACTCGGCGAGTGCTATCGGGATTTCTAGCGATCCGCGCGCGCCTCACATATATCGGCAGTTCGGCGGGGCGGGCGGCAGTAGGAGCGATGCAGCATCATGGTCCCGAGAAATCCCCTACCAGCAGAAAACAAGGAGGCGGATGAGCGTTTCCTCAGGCTTTTCGTCACCCACGAGCTGGCGCTGCGCACCTACGCGCGGGTCCTCGTCCCGACTTGGGACGCGGTGGATGAGGTGATCCAGGAAGCCAGCCTCGTCATGTGGCGCAAGCTCGACCAGCTCCAGACGCCGGAGGGATTTCTACCCTGGGCGAAAGTGATCGTGCGCTTCGAGGCGCTGCGGGTCCGACGGAATTTCGCGCGCGACCGTCTGGTTTTCAGCGAGGAGCTGCTCAACTTGCTGGCGGAAGAGGCGGAGGAGCCGGAAACCCACGAATGGGTCACCGAAAAGGACGCGCTGCAACGCTGCCTGTGCAAATTCTCCGCGACGAACCGCGAGCTGCTCCTCGCGCCATACACCGGCGCCGGCCGCGTCAAGGAGCTCGCGGACGCCTCCAGCCGCTCGGTGAACAGCCTCTACAAACTGCTGGGCCGCCTGAGGTCCAAGCTTCAGCATTGCGTGGACGGCGAGCTGGCCGCGCTCCGCCGCAAGAACCACCCCGACGGCCTTTTTTCCCGCCATGGATGATATACCCCCCAGTGATGAAGTTTCCGAGGATACCCGCGTCGCGCGGATCCACCGCTCGCTTTGCGGCGATCTCGAGCCGGAGGAATTCCGCCAGCTTGAGGCCGACCTGCTGACGTCCAAGTCGCTGCGCAGCGCCTTCGTGCGGGCGGTGAGTCTGGATTCCCACCTGCGGGAAAATGCTTTTCCGGGGGCCGAACCATCGGTGGTGACCCAGGTGGCATTCGCCCCGGCCAGGCGCTGGGGCTCGGTTTTCATCCCGTCGCTCGCCGCGCTGCTCATGCTGGGGGCCTTCGCCTACTGGTGGATGAATCCGCGGCTGGCGCCGGAATCCCGGCAGCCGCTCGCCGCCGCCGTGACCGCCCCGGCCGTGGCCACCCTCGCGGATGCCCGGAACTGCCGCTGGGGCGGAAGCAGCCCGCTGATTGTCGAATCGCGGATCGCGAACGGCTCGCTGGAACTGGTCTCCGGCGTGGCGATTATCGAATTCGACGCCGGCACCCGCCTCGCTCTGAGGGGGCCGGCTTTGCTGGAGATTCTCGGCCCGAAGACGGCGCGGCTCCACCGTGGGAATGCCACCGTGCGCTGCGAGCACGGCGGGATTTACAACTTCAGTCTGCTCACGCCGACATCCACGGTGATCGACCTAGGAACCGAATTCGGGGTGGCCGTGGAAGCCACCGGCGAGGCCGAGGTCCATGTCCTCGACGGCGCGGTGGAGGTGGTCGATTCCCAACAAACCTCGAAGCCGACCATCCGCTTCCTCGAAGAAGGCCGCACGCTCCAGCTTTCCGCCAGTGGCGGTGAAACGATGCTCGCGGATACCACCCGCCAGTGGGTGCGCGACTACACCACCGCGGCCGACCGCCACGCCGATACCGTCCCGCCCCGCCTGCTCGCCCGCGATCCGTTTCCGACCGACATCTCCCAGACCGGCCGCTTCTCGCTGGGCACGGGGTGGAAAAGCTCGTGGTGGCAGGCCTCGGCCGGCCCGGGGAATTTCAGTTTCGTGCCCGCCGCACCGATCGCCAAGCGCGACGGCAGCGACGGCCTGGCCCTCCGCGTCGGCGGCTGGGGGGAAATGCGCCGGGTTCTCAGCGAACCGATCGACCCGAACATCAACCAGACGGTTTACCTCGCATTTTCGCTCGACCGCCTGGCCCAGCAGCGGCGCGACAAGAGCGGCCGCCTCAGCGAGGCCACCGTGCTGATCCGCAGCTCCGAGGACCCGATGGCGGTGCTGGCGATGGGACTCAGCGGCTTGAATTACTGGGTCGTCGCGGACCAGGGCGGCTGGGAACGCGCCGAGCGCCCGGTCATGAGCAAGGGTCCGTTTTTTGTTGTGGCGAAGATCGAGTTCCATCCCCAGCGCGGGACCAGGATTTCCATGCAAGGCTACGAAAAGGGCGCGCCGGTTCCGTCCGCTGAGCCGGAGACCTGGCCATTCGTCACCCAGCGGCAGCACGTGAAAATCGCCGCGCCGCTCGACACCATCGCCCTGCGCGTGAGGACCAGCCCTTTCAAATTCGGGGAAATCTCTCTGGGGAATTCCTGGCAGGCGGTCGTCAATCCGGCCTCGGTCGAACCTTGAAAATCGGGCCCATGGATTTCCTCCGCCATGTCCTGGTGATGAGCGCGCTCGGCTTGGCCCTGCCCGCCGGTGCCGCGCCGGTCGTCATCGTCAATCCGTCTGCGGAAACCAACAACGGCGTGGACCGCACCGGCATTCCGGACGCCGCATTTCCCGGATGGGACGGGAGCAATTCCCAAACCATCCACGGCAGCACCCACGGCGGCGACGGCGAGTGGCGGATATCGGTGAATCCGGGCGGCGACCTCCGCCAGCTCACGGACCACATGCTCCAAAGCGGCGGATCGCTGAGCTTGCGCTTCGACGCGGCCACCTTCGCCGGGCTGCCGCCAAGCGTGACCGTGGAGTTCTACACCGCGCCAGCGCCGGGCGCGGTGAATGTGATTCTGAGCAAGGAATTCGCGTTTTCCACGCCGCTTGCTTCCGGCTCGTGGGAAGGCATGCAACTGTTGTCGGGCTTCGGCGAGCTGGACGCGTTTGCCGGGCAAAAAATCGGCGTGCGCTTCCGCAACACGACCGCATCCGGCGCTTTCCTTTCCATCGACAACGTGCGCTTGGAGGCCTTTGCGGCACCGGCGGCGGTGGCTACTTTCACCAAGAACTGGTCCACCACGCCGGACCGTCCCTGGGCCGGCGCGAGTTTCTGGGCGAACCGGCTGCAGGATTGGGAGGTTGCCGGCGGCCGGTTGCAGCAACGCTTCGCTTTGAGCACCAAGCCGCTGCGCACCGTGCACTGTCTGACCACGGCGGTCCGCGAGGAACCGGGCGATTTCACCCTCAGCGTGCGCACCGGCCTGGTCACCGGCCAAACGTGGACGCCGGGAGCGCTCAGCGGCATCTTCATCGGCGCCGGAGCCAGCCATGATTACCGCGGTGCCGCGCTCATGCACCACAAGGGCGGTCGGGACGGCGGAATTTTGTTCACCGTGAAGAATACCGGCGCGGCGGTCATCTCGGACAACCGCTCGCTGACCTTCTCGCAGCTTTCCGCGGGGGCCGCGCCGACGAGCTTGCCTAGCAACTTCCGCCTTGAGGTGCTCGCATCGTGGCGACCGGCCACGCGCGATTACCTGCTCACGCTCAACGTCCGCGACGGCGGCACGGACGCCATCCTCAGCCAGACGAGCACCTCCGTCGCTCCCTACACCGTGCTCGGGAATTTCGGCATGGTCGCGCATCCCGCGTCGGGCACCACGCGGTTCTGGTTCCAGGATTTCAGCGGCAGCGGCAGCAAGCTGGAGCAACGCCCGGAGCGCGCCTTCGGCCCGGTCGTCAGCACCCAATACACGCTCAGCCGCGGCGTGCTCAAGCTGACCGCCCAGCTCGCCCCGGTCGTCGCCGCCGGCGCGCCGCCGGTCGCCTTGGAAATCGATTCCGGCTCCGGTTGGCAGACGATCGCGACCGCCGCGCTCGATCCGGACGGCTACACCGCGAGCTTCCGCGTCCCCGGCTGGACGGCCGCTGCCGTCGTGCCGTTCCGGGTCGGATTTTCCGAAAATGGCGAGACCACCTACCGGACAGGCGTCATTCAAGCGGATCCGGTCGGCAAGCCGGAAATCGTCATCGCGACCCTGACGTGCATGATCCACTGCGCCGCGGACACCGCCAACGACGGCTTCAACGGCGTCGATGACGCCAATGGCGGGCCGGTCGCGTGGAATCGCGATCGCATCAATTTCCCCCACGAGGACCTCGTGCGGCACCTCCCCCTCCACCAACCGGACGTTTACGCCTTCACCGGCGACCAGATTTACGAAGGCGGCAGCCCCACGGCGCAGGACTCCAGCACCAACGAGAACCGCCGCCTCGACTACCTCTACAAGTGGTATCTCTGGTGCTGGACCTTCCGCGATGTCGTCCGCGACCGTCCCTCGCTCACCATTCCCGACGACCACGACGTTTATCAGGGAAATCTGTGGGGCGAGGGCGGCATCGCCACCACGGTCCAGGAAAATGGCGGCTACACCAAGCCGCCCGAATTCGTCCGGATGGTCGAGCGCACCCAGACCTCCCACCTGCCCGACCCATTCGACCCGGCGCCGGTGGCCCAGAACATCGGCGTTTACTACACCAGTTGGGTGTACGGCCGGGTGGGCATGGCGATCTTCGAGGATCGCAAATTCAAGAGCGGCTACGCCAACAAGGGCTTTGGCAGCATCAATACCGCCAGCCCCACCGACAACACCGCGCGCTTCAATCGCACCGCCCTCGATCTGCTAGGCGCGCGCCAGGAGCTGTTCCTCGACGCCTTCGCCGCGGACTGGGCCGGGCAGGACATGAAAGTCGGCATTTCCCAAAGTCCGCTGGCCAGCTCCAGCACCCACTCCGGAGTCGGCTACACCCGCCGCTACTACGACCTCGACGCGAACGGCTGGCCCCAGAACAAGCGCGACAAAGCGGTCGGTCTCCTGCGGAAATCCTTTTCACCGCACCTGAATGGCGACCAGCACGTCAGCGTTCTGATGCAGCACGGCATCACCGCCGACCGGGATGCGGTTTACTCCTTCTGTGTGCCGTCCATCGCCAACGCCTTTTCCCGGACTTGGAATCCGGCCAATTCGACCTCCGGCATCACCGCCACGGTGAGCTCTTACACCGGCTCCTATCAGGACGGATTCGGCAACCGCATCCATGTGCTGGCGGTCGCAAATCCGGCCCACTACTACGGCAAGACCACCTTCCAAGGCACCCCGCTGCTCCACGACCGTGCTCCCGGCTACGGCATCGTCCGCTTCAACAAACCGGCCCGCACCACCACCTTCGAGTGCTGGCCGCTCTACTCCGACCCGGCCACCGGACCGCAATACCCCGGATGGCCGGTGACGATCCGCCAGACGGAAAATGACGGCCGCACCCCCGTCGGCTACCTGCCGGTGGTCGATACCGGTGCGGCCGTCAACCCGGTGGTGCGCATTTACGATACCACCAATGCGGGTGAGCTGGTTTACGGCTACCGCGTCAATGGCAACCGCTTCCGCCCGCCGGTTTATGCCGCGGGCCACAGCTATCGCATGGAAATCGTCGGCATCGACGGCAGCCCGCCGCAGGTCACCAGCGAATTGACCGCCGCCGCCATGCCCCCGCACGGCGTCCCGCTGTTCGAGGGAGCCTCCCGCTATGCCATCCGCGGTTCGACATTCCGGCTGCGCTGGGACAGCCCGTCCGCCAGCGCGATTTCCATCAGCGGCATCGGCGACGTCACCGCCCGCTCGCTGCGCGGCATCGGCTACATCGATGTCACCCCGACAACCGACACCACCTGGACGCTGACCTCGACTCCGGCTTCGGGACCCGCCTCACAGGCGCAAGTATCGGTGCGGATTTTCCCGACCCTCGCCGAATGGCGCACCGCTCATTTTTCCGCCGCCGATCTCGCGGACCCCACCAAGGAAGCGACCGTCTGGGGAAATGATGCGGACCCCGACGCGGACGGCCTGACCAACGGCGCGGAATACGCCGCGCAGACCCCGCCGCTCGCCGGCCAAACTGGCGATGTCCTGCGCAGCGGACTCGCCGCAGTGGTGGTGAGTGCGTCGAGCGAGGAATTCCCCGTTCACATCCTCCGCGAATTGCTGCCGGGAGCCGGCTACGAATACCTCGCCCAGAGCTCGCCGGACCTGTCCTCATGGTCCCAGGTGCCGTGGAGCAGCCTGGTGGAAATCGCCCGAGAACCCGGCGCCCCTGGCCAGACCGACCGCGTGACCCTGCGCACGCCCGAGTCGATCCCGCAGTCCGCGGCCCTCCGGCCCCGGTCTTTCCAGCGGGTCCTCCTCCGCCCCAAATCCCCGTAAGCCGCCGCAACCCTCCGGCCCCCCGTGCTCTTCCCCTCAAGGAGCGTAGGCGTCCCGCCTACCCGCCGATGCCCGTCAAAAGCAAAGCGCGAAGCCCCTCCTTTTCCCCACCCATCGGCCAAACGGGCGACGCCCATCAAGGAGCGTAGGCGTCTCGCCTACCAGCCGATGCCCAGCAAAAGCAAAGCGCGAAGCTCCTCCCTTTCCCCACCCATCGGCATACCTGACCGACGCCCCATCAAGGAGAGTAGTCGTCTTGACTACCAGCCGATGCCCAGCAAAAGCAAAGCGCGAAGCTCCTCCCTTTCCCACCCTTCGGCATACGTGCGAGACGCCCGCGTTCCATA
Source organism: Verrucomicrobiales bacterium (assembly GCA_038235225.1). Taxonomy (GTDB): domain Bacteria; phylum Verrucomicrobiota; class Verrucomicrobiia; order Verrucomicrobiales; family Akkermansiaceae; genus Luteolibacter. The sequence goes on along the minus strand of JBBSUD010000060.1, from coordinate 4,745 downwards.
AAGAAAAATCCATAAGACTGCCCAGCCGGCCACCCGCCGGTCCAGCGCCGGCAGCTTTTGAACAGACCAAAAACAAAGTTGAAAACCACCACACTCACCCAGCACACGCTTCGGAAGAGAAATATCAGAAAACGCCGCGCTCATCGCTCGGATAAAAACCTCTAATCTTGCAATTCAATCTCATCCCCATCCATCCGCGCCTTAGGTTCACCGTAGGATGACCTCGAAAATGGCTTCGAATCAAGGTCAGCGAATTAACCAGCCCGCCGTGGCTGAGGCAGGTGCGGTCCAGCCAGTGGAGGAACAATTCCTTATAGGCAATTCCTTCGGAGAGAGCTCTACCGCCATCACATGATACACAGCGCCGGGATATTCGAAGCGGGGTTGCCATGCAATGGAGAAAAGCCCGTGAAAATCACCCGGTGCTTTCAACTCAAAGATTCCACAATCCAAGGAATGATACCCCCATTGACGGCGGAGATTGTCCGCCGTGGAACCGGACGGGAAGGGCGCGAGATCAAACGTAGCGACCCGGCCACTGATCCGCAGAATGGATTTCCCGATGATCCTGCGGTGGATCTCACTCCGAGGCGGCAGCCGCCCGGAAGAGTTTCGCCGTTTGCCGGAGATTCCCGGCATCGGCGGTGCGGGTGAACTGCCGGTAGCGGTTCGCCGAGTTGGATTCCGCTTGATAGGCGGCGTTCAGGTTTTCCACGGTGGTCCCGGCGCTTCCCATGCAAATGAGAGCGGCGGAGATGGCAAGCGTGGCGGTGGCAATGAGTGATTTCAATTTCATAGTGACAACACCTTGCCACCCCCACATTGGAAACCCGCCACAGCCGGCATTAGAAATTTCTTATCTTTCATTTCCCCTCCGCCGGATGCATTTCCGCCGCCCCGACCCTGCCAACGGCCGGCATTTCCATATTTGTAAAATCAACACCAATATTGATCGGACCATTCAGTCCCGCATGCCGCGGTATCGCCAGGCTTGGTATCCCTCGCGGAACATTTCATCAATGTCATGCACCTTCCGATGGACGCGGGCGGACGCCTCATAAAATATCGCGAGGCCCGCCGATTGATCTTCCCAGCCGACGAACATGCGGACGTGGTTGTTATTGCGATTGAGTATGTCTCCCGGCCGCAATTGTGCGGGATCCGGCACCGGCTCGCAAAGGTCGGGCAGCTCGCGGGTCGAGTAGGAACGGGAAAGCTGCCAGCAACGGGAAATGAAGCCGCTGCAATCAATGCCCACCGCGCTTTCACTAACCGAAAGATCGAGCAAACGGCGTTTCTCGGAGCTATAGGCATCACCGGCGTATTTTCCCTCGCGCAAGCCGGCGTCGAAACTCTCCGGCGTGTCGAATCCACCCCATTTGTAGGGCAACCCCACGTTCGTTTCCCCGACCAGCCACCAGCCGGTTTCGATGCCATGGGTTTCCTTGCCAGCGGCATCGAGCGTGTTGACAGGAATCCCTTTCGGATCCTTGCCATGATGAATATTCGCGGCTCCGGCGGTCCAGGAATGGTTCACATATTGTTCGGCCAGAGCCATTGCTTCGGAGCGGGTCGGCGCGGATGGACCGGCGGAGGAATCCAGGGGACTATGATGGCGGTTTTCCCAGACCACGAACGCCAGAATGCCCGCGGTGACAACCACCGCAGCAATGAGTAGATTCCGGTTGCGTGCGTTCATGCTGCGTTTCTGACGCAGCGATACGCTGGCGTCGAGAACGAGGCTGCACAAAACCGCAAGCGGATGGAATGAGTCTTGAAACCGGATCGTCAAATCCGGCTCGCCCGCTTGCATTTTATCAGATAGAAGGAGCCGATCGAATGGTGTAAATCCAGAGAAACCCAGCATGTCCGAAAAAGAGAATCACCAAACCCGCGGTGCCGGAACCACACTCGGCATCGAGGCCGGCGGAACCCGCACCACGGTGCTGCTGGTTGACCATCTCGACGCCGTCTTGGCTCAATTCACCTGCGGCCCCGCCAATCTCCGGTTGATGACTGGAACCGCGTTGGAACGACGCTTGCAAGGGATTCGGGAGCGCTTGGGAGTCGTCCCGGATCGCCTCGGCATCGGCATGGCCGGCGCGCGCTCGGAGGCGGATTGCGCGGGCTTGCGGCAAGCGGTCGCCCGGGTGTGGCCGGGCGTGGCTTGTGCCGTTTCGGATGATCTGGAAACGGCGCTGGATGCCATCGACTGGCTGCCGGACTGCCCGGTGCAGATGCTGCTGCTCAGCGGCACCGGTTCCTGCATTCTTGGCCGGCGGCGCACGGCGGATGGCGGCATCCGGCGCATGAAAATCGGCGGGCGAGGCCACGTTCTTGGCGACCGCGCCAGCGCTTGCGATATCGCCAAACACGCCCTCCGCGCGGTCATGACGATCACCGACCAGAACGAGGCATTGCCTCAGCTCGGCAGCGACATCCTCACGCATTTGCAACTCAACGATCCCGCAGACCTCATCGAGTGGTCGCTCGAAGCGACAAAGACCGAACTGGCCGGCGTGGCTGTCCCGATTTTCCGCGCGGCAGCGGAGCGGCGGGATGACATCGCGGTGGCGGTGCTCCGGCGGGCGGCCGAGCGGATGACGAAAGATGCATTCACTTGCGCGTCGCGGCTGTTGGAAACTGCCGGCGAGCGCGTGCAGTTCGTTTTCAACGGCGCCGTGTTGCTGAAAAACTCGGCCTTCGCCGCGGAGGTGAGCGCGATGCTGTTAGCCCGCTTTCCGCAATCCGTCGTCACGCCCGTCGTGCTCCCCAGCGTCTGGGGAGCGGTGGAATTGGCCCGGAGATTTGCCAAAGTTCCCGGTGTCTTGGACAGCGGGTTTGGGGAAAAATTGGAGGCCGCCGCACCCTTATCTAACGGACCTGGCGTCGAAGTTTCAGCCGCGCCCACGGAAATGCGCAACCCGCGGTCCATGAATTTTTCCCAGCTATCGATCGCCGAGGGCATCGCCCTGATGCTCGACGAGGACCGCGCGATCCCCCCGGCGGTCCTGGCTGAAATCGATGCCATTGAATGGACGGTGAAACGGATCGTATCGGCATTCGCGGCGGGCGGGCGGCTGATCTATGGCGGCGCCGGCACCAGCGGGCGGCTCGGCGTGCTGGATGCCAGCGAATGTCCGCCGACGTTCCGCACGCCGCCGGATCAAGTCCAAGGCATCATCGCCGGTGGCCGCAGCGCATTGTGGGCCGCGGTGGAGGGGGCCGAAGACGATGCCGAGGCAGGCCGGCAAGCCATTGTTCAACGAGCCGTGCGCGAAGACGATGTCGTCATCGGCATCAGCGCCAGCGGTCACGCGCCATTTGTCTGGGGATGTCTGGAAGAGGCGAAAGCACGCGGTGCAGCCGCCGTTTTGCTAACCTTCAATCCAGCCCATCGAAATGATCCGTTGCCGGATAGAGTCATCGCTCCCGACACCGGTCCGGAAGTGCTGACCGGCTCCTCCCGGCTCAAAGCGGGAACCGCGACCAAACTTGTTCTGAACATCCTCAGCACTCTCGCGATGACCCATTCGGGAAAGGTGATGGGCAATCTGATGATCGATCTCCATCCCTCGAACCACAAACTCCGGGGCCGCGCGATTCGCATCGTTAGCGAACTGACAAACAGCGACGTCGTGGCCGCCGAGCATGCTCTCGGAAAATCTTCCTGGGACGTGCGGGAAGCCTGTCGTTTGCTCGGTTTGGGAACGGATAGGTGAGCAATCTTGCAAACCAAAAATTCCAGCGACGCTTCAGGCGGCGAATCCGTCAGTTTCGCAGACCCGGGTCTGAAGCCCTGATCCTTGATGATTTCAATGGCGAATCGGATGAGCTGAAACCCTTTGACCGGACACAACTCGACTCACTTGAGCTGCCGTGGGATTGGACAGCTTCTGCTGCCGCCGCAGAATATCTTTCTGATATCGTTGCATCTGGAATCTTTAATGATTCTCCTTTCAACTCTCCCGAACCTGAAATTGAATTCCGAGGCAAGTCATTCATGTTCACTGCCAAGCTTACATTCGGCGATCGTTCTGCCTGTTGTATCGCTGTTGAGATTCATGGTGCATCCGCTCCCGACACCAAGACTGTTGTCCCGGACATTGATTATCCTGTGATCGGCACAGCCGGAAGTAAGGCATGGAAGATGGGCGCATATGGGAATAAGATAGAAAAGGCGATCTTATAGCGTCGCGAGAAAGGCACGCTCTTTCCCCGCGCCGGACCATGGCACCAAAGATACTCCGCCCCGGCAGACTGTCGAGGGCTCGTCACACCAGTCAGCCAAGCAAAAGGGGCTTCGCCTGAAACCGATGTTTCAGGCAACCGGTGAATGCCACCACCCGCACCCGTCTCCGACCTTTCGTCCCGGCAGCCGTCATCCGGCCAAGGCCCAAAACCAGATCGGTCAACTCGAACCATTCGACCTGGCAAGTCCCGTCGTGCCCAAATCCAGTCTCGGAAAAAAATCAAAAAAACACCTTGTTTCTGTCTGATACTACTGACGCCATTTCCGACTCAATACAGGGCCAAAACAGTACCAGGAATCCACAATCCACAATCCACGGCCTGATCCCATCGATGCGATTGGGTGATATCTGGGTACGGACGGGAACATGGGTTACAGTTAGACCGACAACATCGGTTACACTTGGACCCGTTTTTGGAAGTGGCTGGGACCGGCTGCAAGCCTCATTAGTAGTCGTTAGGGGGAGCCGGGCTTGCATGTTCCCGGCCATCTT
>JBBSUD010000059.1:0-33280 GCA_038235225.1 Verrucomicrobiales bacterium | reverse complement strand
AGTCCGCCGGATGCTCGAATCCCGGATCGCCAAACGACTCAAAGACCAAGTCCGAAGACGCCGGAAAACCCGCGAAACCCGGCCACCCCTCTGGCCCGACGAGGATCTGACCCAAATAACAGAGTAGAGTTAACGGCATTGGGCTTCAGCCTGCTTTGCCGGTCCGCCGCCCCAGAGCAACCTGAAGGTTGAACTCCGGGCTGCTTTCTCCGGCATTGTTCGTTCGGTTCTGGGATGATTTGCTACAGCGTAATGGAACCGATTTTCGAGATCGAGAACGCAAAGGTTTGGCGGGGGGGCACGCTGGCGCTGAGGGACTTTTCGCTGTCTGTAAAATCCGGCGAGAGCGTGGCGATCCTCGGGCCGAACGGAGCGGGGAAGAGCACCTTTCTCAAACTGCTGACGGGTGAGGTGCGTCCGGAATGGGATCCGCGAACGACGTGCCGATTGTTCGGAGACGACCGTTGGTCGTTGGAGGAAATCCGGCATCGGATCGGCGTGGTGATGCCGGAGGAAGTCTCGCGATTTCATCTCGAGGAACTCACGCGGGACGCGGTGCTGTCCTCGCTGCGGGGTGCTTACGGGCGCACGCGCGAGATGCGTTTTTCCGCCGCGGAAAAGGCGCGAACGGAGGCAAGTATGGCGCTGATGGGTGTGGCGGGGCTGGCGAATCGGGCGTTCGGGACGCTGTCCTCAGGCGAGCGGCGGCGGATTCTGATCGCCCGCGCTCTCGTCCATGAGCCGCAGGCGCTGGTGCTCGACGAGCCGTCAACCGCGCTGGATTTCGCCGCGGCACTCACGCTCACGGGCACCTTGCGGAAGGTGGTCGGCGCGGGACGGGATCTAATCCTGGTGACGCATCACCCGGGGGAGATCCCGCCGGAAATCGGCCGGGTCATCCTCTTGAAAGAGGGTCGGATTTTCGCGGACGGAGCGAAGTCCGAGATTCTAACTGAACAGCGCCTGGGAGAACTCTTCGGTGTGTCGCTCGCGGTTTCTTGGTCAGGCGGATGGTGCGATGTGCGACCGGCATGAATGAATGAATTCTTCAGCCCCCGGGGAGCAGTCGGTCCATTTGGTGAAATCCCTCCCAGCAGCCTGCATCAGGCCCTTGGCGGCGAAAGTGCAATCGCTGGGCCGCGCACTCGCGACGCCGTACCCATCATTTATCCCCGCGTAAAGTAATCCGCCGCGGTAAGTAAGAACAAAAGTAACAGCCAGAACACTCCGGCTCCGGCGAATATCCTCACCAACCCATTGCGGTACTTGATCTCCATGAAGAACAAAACGATCAGTAATGCCTTGCCCGCCGCGATCAGCAATCCAATCTCCGGCTTAATCGAGGCACCCACCGGCAGATAGGCCACGCCGATCGTCAGCGCCAGCAGCAGGACCAGCGCGATGTAAACGATGAGCAGGGTTGCGAATTTCATGTTAATCCAGTCCGGTTAGATAAAGCAGCGGCAGCAGGAACACCCAGACCACGTCCACGAAATGCCAATAGAGCGCGGTGGAATCGATCCGGATTTTCTCCGTTTCTCCCAGCGGTCCGGTGCCCCGCCGGCCGCGCCAGATCAGCCATGCGATCACACCCGATCCCGCCAGCATGTGGATCGCGTGAATCCCGGTCATGATGAAGTAAAAGCAGAAGAACAATTGCTGGTGCGCGGCGGAGCTGGCGGACGCTTCCGGCATTTGGAAGTTGATTCCCGGCACCAGATTCTCGTCCCACTCGAGATACCACTCGTAACCTTTGATGCATAGGAAGACCAGCGCCAGCGCCAGCGTTACCATCAGATGCCGGGTCGCGATTTTCCGATCCCGCCGCTCCGCCGCCATCACCGCCAGTGCCACGAAGAAGCTGCTGGTAAGCAGGACAAACGTGTTGGCGCTGCCCAAGGCCACCTTGAGATGCCCGCTCGCAGCCACGAAATCCGCCGGATAGGTCGTCCGGTAGATTGTGAATCCCAAAAACAACGCGCCGAAGAACAGCACTTCCGTGGAGAGGAACAGCCACATCCCCAGCCGTGCGATATCCTCCCGCTGCCCGGCATCCGACAGATGGCCGGCGATCGGATCCATCGTTTCTCCGTCGCGCTTCATATCGATTCTCCTTCCTGGTCTATCACCTTGGGTTCGCCGTAATCGTAAGGACCGTCTCTCACGATCGGCTGCTCCTCGAAGTTATGGGTTGCCGGCGGGGAATCCGCGTCCGTCCACTCCAGCCCCGTCGCCCGCCAGGGATTCCGGTCCGCCCGCTCGCCGCGGAAGAACGACCAAACGAGGTAACAGATCGGCAGGAAATAGCCAACTGCCAGAATCGTCGCGCCGGCGGTGGAGAGCACGTTGAGAAATTGGTATTGTTCCGGGTAGGCGTGATATCTCCGCGGCATCCCCATGTAGCCGAGCAGGAACTGCGGGAAGAATGTCAGGTTGAACCCCGCGAAGATCAGCAGCGCGGACAGTTGTCCGAATTTTTCCGGGTAAAGCCGGCCGGTGATTTTCGGCCACCAGAAATGGATTCCTCCCAGATATCCCATCACCGCGCCGCCGACCATGATGTAGTGGAAATGGGCTACCACGAAGTAGGTGTCATGCACATGCACGTCCACCGCCAGCGCCGCCAGAAACAATCCGGTCAACCCGCCGATCGTGAACAGCCCGATGAATCCCAGCGCATACAACATCGGGGTATGCAGTGTGATGTGGCCTTTGTACAAGGTGGCCGTCCAGTTGAAGACTTTGATCGCCGAAGGCACCGCTACCAGGAAGCTCAGCAGGGAGAACACGATGCCCGCATAGACGCTCTGGCTGCTCACGAACATATGGTGGCCCCATACGAGAAATCCCAACACCGCGATGGATACGCTGGCAAAAGCGATGAATTTGTAACCGAAGATCCGCTTCCGGGCGAAACACGGGATGATCTCGCTAACCACGCCGAATGCCGGGAGAATCATGATATACACCGCCGGGTGCGAGTAGAACCAGAACAAGTGCTGGAATAACAACGGATCGCCGCCCAGCGCCGGATCGAAAATGCCGACTCCCGCCAGTCTTTCCAGACCAACCAGTACCAGCGTGATCGCTAGCACCGGCGTCGCCAGCACAAGGATGATGCTGGTGGTATACATGGACCAGACGAAAAGCGGCAGCCGGAACCAGTGAAGTCCCGGCGCGCGCATCTTGTGGATGGTCACGATAAAATTGAGTCCGGTAAAGATGGAGGAGAATCCCGCAACGAACACGCCCGCGACCATCATCATCACATGCGAGTTCGAATACGTGCTGCTGTAGGGAGTGTAGAAGGTCCAGCCGGTGTCAACTCCGCCGATGACGATGGCATACAGGGTCAGAGCCGCGCCGAGCATGAAGATATACCAAGAAACCAGATTCAAGCGGGGGAATGCGAGATCTTTCGCCCCGACCATCAGCGGAACCAGGAAATTCCCCAACACCGCCGGAATCGAGGGAATCAGGAAGAACCATACCATCACCACCCCGTGGAGGGTGAAGAGGCGGTTGTAGATATCGGAAGTGACCAAGTCGCCCTTCGGAGTGGCCAGCTCCGCCCGCATCAGGGAGGCGGCCAACCCGCCGATCACGAAGAAGATGGTGATCGAGACTAGATAGAGGATCGCGATCCGCTTGTGATCGCGCGTGAAGAGCCAGGAGCGGATGCCGCCGCCACCGGCGTTGAGATAGCTGTCGTTCATCGGTCGGATGGAGGAGTTTTCTTCATTAGCGGATCGGGCCGGTTCAGTGGATCGGGCGCGGCGGCGTCCATGGATTTGATATATTCCACCAGCTCGATCACCTCGGTTTCCTTAAGCCGGCCTTCGTAGGACGGCATCACCGGCTCGTAACCGGCAACCACCTGTTTGAGCGGCTTTAGTATGCTGTCATGGAGATATTGTGCGTCCGCCGTCACAAACGTGCCGTCCTCCAACGGAACGGGATTTCCATAAAGATGCTCGAGCATCGGAGCATGCACGCTGGACCCGGGTGCGTGGCAACCGGCGCATCCCCGCTCGGCGAACAGGGCCCTGCCGCGCTCGGCCAGAGAAGGGAGTTCGCCGCCTCCGGCCAGCCAGTTGCCATATTCCGCCTCTTTCATGACACTGAACGTGCCGATCATGGCGGAATGCTTCGTCCCGCAGTATTCCGCGCAGAACAGACGGTAGTCGCCCGGCCGGTTGGTGACAAAAGTAAGGCTTACATACTTGCCGGGCACCACGTCCTGCTTCATCCGCAGGGCGGGTAAATAAAAACTGTGGATGACGTCCTCGGAAGTCATGATGAGTTTCACTCTGCGGCCGAGCGGAACATGCAATCCGTTGTGTTCGCGCCTGCCGTCCGGGTAGCGGATTTCCCACATCCACTGCCTGCCGACGACGTAGATTTCCAGCGGCTTCTCGTCGGGAGAATCCCGCCAGAGATAGACCGTGGTGCCCCATGCGAACAGCCCGCCGAACGCAAGCGCCGTCGCCACCGTCCACCCGATCTCGAGTTTCAGTGGACTTATCCTCAGCGGACTGCGGTCCGCCTTGGAACCCGCCCGATAGCGGACCGCGCAATACCAAATTGCCGCGAACAGGACCAGGCACATGCCCAGGCTGATGGCCGTCAGTCCGAGAAACAACAGATCGACCCGCGTCGCCTGATCGCTCGCGCTCACTGGAAAGAATGGCACCTGCATCGCAATCATGGCGCCACCTCCTTATCCCGCCGCACGCTCCGAACGATGAAGAATCCGAGTCCGCCCAGCGTCAGCAGCGCGCCCGCCTGCAGCGTCCGCCAGATGATCATTCCATATTTTCCATTAAGCGGATTGTAGTGGTAACAAAGCAGCAGGAGTTCCTCGACATTGTTTCCCTCGCGTCCGGTGCCGGCGAGTTTCAAAGCGGCGACGAGATCTTTCGCGGGAAATTCGATGCCGTAGAAATAGCGGGAAATCTTGCCATCCGGCGTGACGATCGCCAGCCCGCTTCCGTGGGCGAACTGCTTGAGCTCCGGATCGTATTGGTAGCGGAATCCCATGGCCTGCGACAGGCGTGCGATGGATTCACGCGGTCCGGTGAGGAAATGCCAGCCTGCGGCGGTTTCCGGCTTCCCATACCTCCGCACATAGCCCGTTTTCTTCTCCGCGGCGAGCTTGGCGGTTTCCTTGGGATCGATGCTAACAAAGAAAACGTCGAAATCCCTGCCGACATGAGGATTGATTTCCGTGAGGGATTCCACCAAGCCGTTCATCACTACCGTGCAGAGCTGCGGGCAGCCGAAATAGCCCATTACCAGAATCGCCGGGCGCCGCGTGTGAAAATAGGATCCCAGCGCCCGGTCATCGCCCGAATCGTCCCGGAAAACCGCATCCAGCGGTAGTCTCGCGCCGATGTGTTGATCGATCCCGACATCAGGAGGTGCGACCGCTGCCCACAGCCGGACGGCGGAAATCCATAGTACCAGTAGAACTCGCAATCTCATGGTTTTCCCTCCGATTCTCCCGCGATGAGTTCCATCGCCCGTTCGATGGGGACCTGCACGACACCGCGGTCGCGGTCGATCCAGCGATAACCTCTCAGGTGCGTCTCCGTTTCCGAATCCATTTCAGCGCGATCTTCCTCAATTGATGTTCTCGCGACTGTTCCATGCTCGAATCCCGGCAGCGGCGTCCCGCGGTTCGCGCCGGAATCCCGCCATGCGAGCAGGATGGCCACCGCAATCAGGCAAAGACCAATGACAATTAACAAGCCGACGCCGCTCGCCAGGATATGCCATGGATTTGCATCGGACACATCGAAGCCGCGTTTTCTCGATTCCACGAACTCCGGTCGGTTGTCAGCCACGGGCGGCCTCCTTCCGTTGAATGGTTATCAGTCTTGCCAGCATCGGACATAACGCGGCGACGAGCGCCAGCGGGTCGAGCCAATGCATTCCACCAACCCCGCGGCCTACGAACGACGGGGCGACCAACCAATACGTATAGACAATCTGGCTCACAAAAACCATCCCGGCTACGCGCTGCAATCTCGCCGGTTTGTCTTTCACCCAGCGCGAGAGAAGGACGAAGAACGGGGCGAACAAGTTGAAAACCGCCATGAAGATGGTGACCCATTTCCAGATTCCATTCCCGCGCGCCACATACCAGCCGATTTCCTCCGGCAGATTGCCCGCCCAGATGATGAGAAACTGGGTGAAAGAGATGTAGCTCCAAAAAACGACCATCGCCAGAAGCATGTTGCCGGAATCCCGCCATGGTTTGACGTCGGCGGGAGCCGGGTCGGCGATCGCGGCTTGGTAAATGATGGCAAGCGAGAGCGCCATCATCGCAGCGCTCGACATGAAGACGAGGGGAAAGCCGCTGGAAAACCATTTTGGCGAGAGCGCCATCACCAGATCGACCGCGACAAAGTAGCAGATCAATGCAAATGCGATCAGCCCGCCCGGCCCCAGCCATTTCCCGCGGCCAAGCAGCAATGACATGCAGCCGAAGACGATTAGATAGATCGCGGCGCGGCCGGCGAAGAACGGCCAGTTCAGATAGATCGAGCGGTCCCCGGCCAGCGCCTGATCGGCGGCCCAGGGATATACGGCCGGAAGGAAAATCAAAACCGGGACGAACGCGAGGAAGCACCAGGGAACGAGCGAGCGTAGTGCCATCATCGCCGGCATCAGCTTGGCTCCCCACCGGCCTCCGGTGGATTGATAGAGCATGATGAGAAACAAGCTCCCGAGCGCCGGCTGGAGGCAGCCCAACGCAGCGAAGTGCCAGGCGCGGACCAACTCTACCGGTGCGAAAATACCGCCGACGAGTGCTACCACGGCGGCGGCGAGTCCTGCTAGATAGAGCGTCTTTGGATTCATTGCGAGCTCCTTTCCGCATCGAGTCGCGCGCGCGCTTCCCGATCCGCCACATCGTCCGCAGCGGCGTGCTGGCCCCGCTGAAGCGCGCGGATGTAGCCAACGATCGCCCATCTGTCCTCCGCCACAACGCGGGAGCGATAGGGATACATCTTGCCATAGCCGTTGGTGATCACATCGAATAAATGACCGTCCGGAGCGTCACGCAAACGGTCGGTGTGATAGGACGGCGGAGGCGGAAATCCCCGGCGCACAATGATTCCTTTGCCATAGCCGTCCGCGCCATGGCATACCGCGCAGTGGATGTCATACAGCTCCCTGCCGCGGGCTAGCAGCGTGGCATCGAATGGCAGCGGTGATTTCACCACGGCATCCTTGGTGCCCGGCTCGCGTCCATAGTTCAGCGGTATGTCAATTTGCGGATTCTCGCGGGAGACGGCGCCTTCCGGTGGCACCCGGGCGGAGGTGCCGTTTGCAAAGAGCGTGGATTTCTCCATCGGCTCGTAATGGGGCACATCGGCCATCTCGTCCTGCTGGCAGGACGCCAGCAGGCATAGCGCGGGGACGATCCAGAGTTTCACCACGGCACCTCCCTCCATGCGCCGGGGTGGCGGGTTTCCAGAAACGCGCGGCTGCCCGCGTCATCCGGCAGCATCAGGAAAAATCCGGCTTGTTCGGAATCGCGGAATCCTCGGTCATTGAAAACGGGATGGTGAAGCCGCGGCAGGCGGCTGAGGAAGGCCAGCGCGAACGCACCGCCGAGCGCCGCGAAAAGGATGGTAAGTTCGAAGGTAACCGGCACGAATGCCGGCCAACTGAAATAGGGTCTGCCGCCGACATTGAACGGGTAATGGATCACCGCGGAGAATGTCATGGTGCCGAACGCGATGACCGCACCCGCGATTCCACAGTAGAGCATGATCCACGGAATCCGCGAAGGGCGGTTGCCAAGCGCCTCGGTTAGATCCTCCATGGGATAAGGGGCGAACGCATCCATTGGGGTGATGCCTTCGGCGCGCGCCGCCCGGGTCGCGGCAAGGAGTTCGTCGGGCCCTCCGAGTTCCAGAATCAAGCCATAACCAGCGCTCATCATTCCTTGCTCCTTTTCTTTTCGATGATGGCCTCGCGCATTTCGGTAATGCTGATCATGGGCACCAGCCGGATGAAGAGAAACAGCAATGTGAGGAAAAGGCCGATCGTCCCGGCGAATGTGGTCCAATCCCAGAACGTGCCATGATACATGCCCCACGAGGACGGCAGAAAATCGCGGTGCAGGCTAACGACCACGATGACATATCTTTCGAGCCACATGCCGATATTGGCGAAAATCGCGACCGTGAAGAGAGCCAGAGGACTGGCCCGGACCGCGCGGAACCACAGCGCCTGCACGATGAACACGTTGCAGGCGATGAGCGTCCAATAAGCGGGAGCGTACGGCCCTGCTGCCCGGTTCCAGACGAGGAAGCGCTCGTATTCGTCGCCGCTATACCATGCCATGAAGAGTTCGCAGTAATAGCCGAACCACACCATCGTTCCCGTAGCGAGCATCACTTTCGCCGCCTTGTCGAGATGCGCGGCGGTGATGTAGGGTTTCAAGCCGTAGAACGATCGCACGGGGATTAACAAAGTGAGCACCATTGCGAAACCCGAGTAAATCGCGCCAGCCACGAAGAAGGGCGGAAAAATGGTGGAATGCCAGCCGGGCACGATGCCGATGGCGAAATCCATGCCGACGATGCTATGCACGGAAACCACCAGCGGCGCGGCCAATCCGCCGAGTATCAAATAGACGCGCCGGTAGTGTTCCCAATGTTTCGCCGAACCCCGCCAGCCGAGCGAGAACACGCCGAACAGCCTCGCCCGGAGGATTTTCCCCTGTTTGTGCGCGCGGTCACGAAGGACGCCCAAGTCCGGCACGAGACCGATATACCAGAACACCAGCGACACGGTTGCGTAGGTGGAAACCGCGAAGACGTCCCAGATCAGCGGACTGCGCCATTGTGGCCAAAGACCCATGGTATTCGGATAGGGTGCAAGCCAATAGAAGTATTCCGGCCGGCCGAGGTGAAGGATCGGATAGATGCCGGCGCAGGCGACCGCGAAAAGCGTCATCGCCTCGGTGAATCGGTTGATGGAAGTGCGCCATTCCTGATGGAGCAATAGCAGGATTGCGGAAATGAACGTGCCAGCGTGGCCGATGCCGATCCACCATACGAAGTTGATGATGGCGAATCCCCAGGCGATCGGAACATTCACTCCCCAAACTCCCACTCCCTTGATGAAGAGCCATGCTATGGAAACCAACAGCAGCATCATCAGCGAAAATGCGAGGAGAAATCCCAGCAGCCACCCGCGCTTCAGCGGGCGTTCCAGCACGGCACCGGCCACGGACTTGTCCAGCTCGGGAACGGTGACGTCGCGGCTGAGAAGCTTGTCGGAATCGTGATCGGGATCAGACATGCGGGTTCACGATTTTCGCGAGATAGGTGGTTCGCGGGCGGGTGTTGAGATTTCCAAGAAGGGAATAGGCGGTGACGCCGTTGCGCAGGACAGAGACCTTGCTGCCATTCGTTTTCAAATCTCCGAAAATGATCGCTTGGGCCGGGCAGGCTTGCTGGCAGGCGGTGAGAATTTCTCCATCGCGCACCCGACGGTTGTCCCGATCCGCTCCGATGACGGCGCGCTGGATCCGCTGGATGCAGTAGCTGCATTTCTCCATCACCCCGCGGCCGCGGACTGTCACATCCGGATTTGCCTGAAGCGAGCGGGGGTCGGATTTCAGACTCTTGGTGCGATAGTCGAAGAAGTTGAACCGGCGGACTTTGTAGGGACAGTTGTTCGAGCAATATCTGGTGCCGACACAGCGGTTATACACCATCGCATTGATGCCGTCGGCCGTATGCACTGTTGCTTCCACAGGGCAAACCACCTCGCAGGGCGCCTGCTCGCAATGCTGGCAGGTAACCGGCTGGTGAACCAGTGCCGGATCATTTTCATCATCGCCGATGAAATAGCGATCCAGCCGGATCCAATGCATTTCCCGCCCGCGGGCCACTTCGCTTTTCCCGACGACCGGGATGTTGTTTTCCGCCTGGCAGGCGGTGATGCACGCGTTGCAGCCGATGCAGGTGCTGAGATCGATGCTCATCGCCCAAGCGTGGCGGCCGTTGAGCATGGCTTTCGGGTCGGTATATAAAGTGATTTCAGGAACCGCGGGCGGGCGGTTGGGGAAATCGCCCTTGGCGGCGTCCGCTGCGGTGAGCCGCCAGATCAGCTCGCGGCCTTCCATGCTCGAATGGTTTTGGGTGCTTATCAGTTTGTGTTTCCGCCCCGTCTTGCGAATGATGGTTTCGCCACTCCGGCCGGTCAGGGGAAATGCGTCGAATCCCACTCCCGTCCCCAGCTCCCCGGCGCGCTCCCTACCGTAACCGAGATGCGCGGTAATCGTGCCATCGGCTTGGCCTGGAAGAATCCATACCGGAGCCTCGATTTCCGGGGAGTTGCTTTTCCGAATTGCGATCACGTCGCCATTTTCCAAGTCATGCCGCTTAGCGAATGCAGGAGCGACCAGCGCCGCATTGTCCCAGACGAGCTTGGTGAATGGCTGCGGTAATTCCTGCATCCAGCCGTTGTTCGCGAACTCTCCGGCACTAACATGGGGAGAAGGAATCGTAATGAGTTCGATTTCCGCAGGCTCCGGTGGTGGGGCGGGAGATTTGCTCGTGAGATACGGAACCGCCGCGGCGGGAAGTTGGTAATCCGGCGGGGTGATGCCGTCGCGAAGCATCGTTCTCCACAATGTTTCGAAAGCGTCACCGATTGCACCCGTCTGTTGATAAGTTTCACGCACGAGGTCGCGCGGTTGGCGATCCGGTGCCAATATCTGCACTGCGGAGCGACCCAAATATAGCGGCTCGATCAGTGGCTGTTGGACGGTGGCGCGACCCTCGAAGGAGCGGATATCGCCCCAGGTCTCGAGGAAGTGCGTTTCGGGCAGGCGCCATTCACACAGTGCGGAGGTTTCATTTTCGTGCGATGCGAGGTGAGCGGTGAAATCCACATTCCGCAATGCCGCGGCGAAATCCACCGGTCCGGCCGCGGTATAAGCCGGATTACCGCCAAGAATGACAAGCGTTTCAATTTCGCCGGCCGAAATCGCATCGGACAACGACGCCAGGTCCGGGAAATCCGTTAGCGTGGGAGGAACCGCTTGGCCAATCGCAGGGCCGTCTCCCCGTACGATCTTGTTCGCGGATTTCGGCTCGGCAGCCAGCATTTTGAAAAAATCCGACTCCGCGGTTGTATGAGGATCTGAGGAGTTGCGGGCGAGCTGGGCAATCCGTGACGGCTTCACCAGCAATCGGTGGTCCGCCATCGCACCCGTCAGGGACCAGGTGGATTCGATGACATAAAGCCGGCTAACATCACCCCCCGCGCGACGGCGTTCCGCGAACTGGCGGGCAAAGCGGAGGCTTTCGGGATGGTCCGCGAGAAAATCCTCACCCATGGAAACAATGACATCCGCTTTGGAAAAATCCGCCAGAACCTCGGGTGCGCGAAGCGAATAGGGGGTGTGCTGATAGATACGGGCGCGCGGCATTTCCACCAGAAGTTCGGCGAGCAAACGTTGCAGGGTGGGGGAAGTAGTGGGCTCGATTAAGACGGCGTAACCGCTCCCGCCGTTTTGCTTGTGAAGCTCGCGGCGGACACGATGGGCGTTTTCGAAAGCGCTCCAGGTGGATGGATTCGCGCCCTGCTTCACCGCGCGGGCGCGGTCGGGGTCGTATAGGTCCAAGACCGCGGCCTGGCCTTGCGCGTCGGTCGCTCCGAGGCTGGACGGGTGATCGGGATTTCCCTCGATCTTGGTGGGGCGGCCCATATCGCTCTTCACGAGGATCCCGCGCGCGTGGCCGCGGAAGGAAACGGCGGAGGCATAGTAACTCGGATCGCCGGGCAGGAGGTTTTCCGGCTGCTCGACATAGGGAACGATTTTCTCGACCGGTTGCCGCCCGCAGTTGGTCAGACCGGCGACTCCGAACGAAGCGCCCATCAGCTGCATGAAGCGGCGGCGGCGCAAGGTGGTCGAGCCGGATTCCACTTCATCGAGCCACGCGGCGCCGGCGGGGAATTCGCTCTTCAGAGATTGTTTGAAATCCGCCATACCCGCGAGTTCGTCAAGCGAGCGCCATGGGACACCTGAATTACTATGGGTATCGCGGGTCATCTGTGGCATGTGGTGCAATCGGTCAGATGTTTGCCGCCGATGTGATAGGCCTTTGCGAGCTCGGCGCGGCGGTCTTGGGAAAGATCCGCCACGGCGGGAGCGCCGGGGGAGAACACCTCCGTCTTTTCCCGGAGATATTTCTCCGGGTCGCGGTGGCAGTTCAAGCACCATCCCATGTAAAGCGGCTGTGCTTTGCGGGTGAGTTTCTGCGCGCCGATTTCGCCATGGCAGGTGGTGCAGCCGATGCCCTTGGTGACATGGATGCTGTGATTGAAATATACATAGTCGGCCAAATCATAGACGCGGTTCCACTCGATCGGCGTCCCGGTGCGGGCGCTGGCGACGACCGGCGCGAGCATCGGGCTGTCCGTGAAAACGCCGGAATGGCAGGTCATGCAAGTCTCCGTGGCGGGCATCCCCGCATAGGAGGATTTCTCTACGGACCCGTGACAAAATCGGCAATCGATCCCGAGCTGGGTTGTGTGGTGCTCGTGGCTGAAGAGGACCGGTTGATCAGGCGCGAGGTTCTGGCCCTGCCACCAGTCGGATCTGTAGCCATACCAGGCAAAGGCGGTTACGGTGGCTCCGGACATGAGAATCAGAAAGATAATCCAGCGCACGAAGGCGTTGGTGGAAGCCGGGAAGAGAGGTTTTTCCCGCATGTCGGCTTTGGGGCGGTGCATTGGGAAATCGGTCGTGGTAGCGGCGTTGGAAGGCGCTGTCTGCGGTTTCCGTGCCACCGAAAGGAGACCTGCGGAAAGGCCGCTCACCGGGGATCGGAGAACTTCATACTTGGGAAATAATCTCGAAATTGCATGAAAGACATGCACTCCGCAACGCAGCTTTCCCCGGTTGTCTATCGTGAGAACGGCATATCAGTTCAGGTCTTGGATAGCAGACGGTGGAGTTAGGGGATTTGGAGGTCCTGGTAATGATTCGTCCTAGGATGCATCGAATAGACGGAAATCCAGCGGTCTGGCGCTTGCTTCCAGCGTAGGCCAATCGGTCCGTCATTTGACCGCTCCCGGGTTTGGGATCAGTTTCAAATCCGCAGACGCGGAGCGATTTCGTATTTAGACACACCTCACAAACATTATGACCATCACCGAGAGAAAAACCCTGCCGGATGCGATGCGCGAACGCCTGCGCGGCGAAGTGCGGTTCGACGACGGATCGCGCGCCTTGTATGCCACAGATGGATCGAACTACCGGCAGACTCCCATCGGAGTGGTGCTGCCCAAGGACAAGCAGGACCTTCTCGAAGCGATCCGCATTTGCCATGAATATGGAGCGCCGATCACCTCGCGCGGCTGTGGGACCAGCTTGGCCGGGCAGTGCTGCAACGTCGCGGTGATCATCGATACCTCGAAGTATTTCCATAACGTGCTGGAGATTGATGCGGAGAACCGCTGCGCGAGTGTCCAGCCGGGTTGCATTCTTGATGATTTGCGGGATGCCGCGGAGAAATATCAACTGACATTCGGCCCCGATCCGGCGACGCATTCGCACTGCACGCTTGGAGGCATGCTTGGTAACGATTCCTGTGGCGTCCATTCGGTGATGGCGGCTCTGAAGGGGCGCGGCGCGAGGACTTCGCACAACACCCGTGAACTGGAAATCACCACGTATGACGGCTGCCGCATGACGGTCGGACCGACGAGCGATGAAGAATTCGATAAAATCGTAAAAGAAGGCGGCAGGCGTGGAGAAATTTATACCCAGCTTCGCGCGCTGCGGGACAAGTATGCCGATGCCATCCGGGAGAAATTCCCGGACATCCCGCGGCGGGTTTCAGGTTATAACCTGCCCGCGCTGCTGCCGGAAAACGGTTTCGATATCGCTCAGGCCCTGGTTGGAAGCGAGGGGACCTGCGTTACGATTTTGGAGGCGAAGCTGGATTTGATTCCACTGCCGAAAGCCCGCGCACTGCTGGTGCTGGGATATGAGGATGTCTATTCGGCGGGCGATCATTGCCCGGAAATCATGAAGCATGGTCCGATCGGTTTGGAAGGAATCGATGACAAGTTGATCGGTTATATGAAGGACACCGGGATTCACCCGGATGATATCAAGCTCCTGCCGGAGGGAAAGGGCTGGCTGCTCGTCGAATTCGGCGGTGACAGCCAGGAAGATGCGGATGCGAAAGTGCGGAAGGTAATGGACATCCTGAAGACGGAGGAAAACCCGCCAAACATGAAGCTATTCGATGACAAGAACGAGGAGGAGAAGATCTGGGAGATACGGGAGAGCGGGCTGGGCGCGACGGCTTTCGTGCCGGGTATGGACGATACCTGGCCTGGCTGGGAGGATTCCGCAGTACCTCCGGGAAAGGTGGGGCCGTATTTGCGCGAACTCAGGAAACTGTTTCATAAGTATCATTACGAAGCGTCGCTCTACGGCCACTTTGGACAGGGCTGCATTCACTGCAGGATTCCCTTTGACCTGGTGACGCCGCGGGGACTTGAGGATTACCGCGCGTTTGTGGACGAGGCCGCCGATCTGGTCCTGAGTTTCGGCGGCTCGCTTTCCGGCGAGCATGGCGATGGCCAGGCGCGCGGAGAGCTGCTGCCAAAGATGTATGGTGAGGAAATCATGACCGCCTTCCGCGAGTTCAAATCGATCTGGGATCCGGCGGGAAAGATGAATCCGGGCAAGGGGGTGGATGCCATGCCGATTTTGGAAAACCTCCGGCTCGGGGCGGATTACGCACCATGGGAACCGGAAACGCATTTCCAATTTCCGGATGATCAGGGAAGTTTTTCGCGCGCTACGATGCGCTGCGTGAGCGTGGGGAAATGCCGGCGGCTCAATGGCGGGACGATGTGTCCCAGCTTCATGGTGACACGCGAGGAGGAGGATTCGACCCGCGGCCGCGCGCACCTGCTATTCGAAATGCTGCGCGGGGAGACGATCGGGAAAAATGGCTGGCGCGACGAATCGGTGAAAGAGGCGCTCGACCTTTGCCTCGCGTGCAAGGGCTGCAAAAGCGAATGCCCGGTCAGTGTCGATATGGCGACTTACAAGGCGGAGTTTCTTTCGCACTATTACGAAGGCCGGGTGCGTCCGCCGGCGGCCTATGCCATGGGTTTGATTTACTGGTGGTCGCGGATTGCATCCCATATTCCGGGACTGACGAATTTCCTTACGCAGACGCCGCCCTGTTCCACTGTGGCGAAGCTGGTGGGAGGCATCGCGCCGGAACGGAAGATGCCGCTTTTCGCCGGGCGCACGTTCAAGGACTGGTTCTTCGCGCGCCCGCCTACCAGTGCGGCCAAGCGGGTGATCCTGTGGGCGGATACGTTCAACAATCACATGTTCCCCGAGACGGCGAAAGCCGCCGTGGAGGTATTGGAAGCTGCCGGGTTCCGCGTGGTCGTGCCGCGGGCGAATCTCTGCTGCGGCAGGCCGCTCTACGATTGGGGCATGCTGCCGCTGGCGAAGAAGTTGTTGCAAGAAATCTTGGGGAATCTGCGGGAGGAAATCCGCGCGGGCACTCCCATCGTCGGGTTGGAGCCGAGCTGCGTTTCGGTATTCCGCGACGAGCTGTGCAATCTGTTTCCCCATGACAGGGATGCGAAACGATTGTCGAAACAGGTGTTTCTGTTTTCAGAGTTCCTCAACAAGCACGCGGAGGATTTCGAAGTTCCGCAGCTCCACCGGAAGGCGCTGGTGCATGGCCATTGCCACCACAATGCGATCATGAAAATGGCGGACGAGGAACAGCTCATGAAGAAAATGGGTATGGAAATCGAGGCTCCCGAAAGCGGCTGCTGCGGCATGGCCGGCGCTTTCGGATTCGATAAGGATAAGTACGATATCTCCGTGAAATGCGGCGAGCGCGTGCTGCTGCCTGCGGTGCGGAACGCGGCCGCGGATACGATTATCGTCACCGATGGCTTCAGTTGCCGCGAGCAAATCGAGCAACTAACGGGCCGCAAGGCGCTGCACGTGGCGCAGGTCATGCAGATGGCGCTGCGCGAGGGACCGCGGGGGCCGGTGGGGAATTTCCCGGAACGGGGCTATCCGGGAGTAAGGAACGCGCCGGTGAAGCCACGCCTGGGGACGACCTTGGCATTGGCCGGCGCGGCGCTGGCGGGATTCGCCGTGGCAGGATTTCTCGTGAATCGCAGGAGATAGCGGACGTGTGGTATCCCGCGCCTTGACTGCGGGACGCCAACCGCCGGATGATCCGCACGCGATGAATGACACGACACGTCCATATTCCAGTTTGATGCTTGATGGTCCCGACCGCGCGCCCAGCCGCGCGATGCTCTACGCGGTCGGATTTAAAAAGGAGGATTTCGCCAAGCCACAGATTGGCGTCGCCTCAACCTGGAGCCAGGTCACGCCGTGCAACATCCACATTGACAAGCTCGCGCTGGAGTCCGCCAAGGGCATCGATGCCGCGGGCGGCAAGAGCACGATTTTCAATACCATCACCATATCCGACGGCATCTCGATGGGGACCGAAGGCATGAAGTATTCGCTCGTTTCGCGCGAGGTGATTGCGGATTCCATCGAGACGGTGGTCGGCTGCGAGGGGATGGATGGATTTGTGGCGATCGGCGGCTGCGACAAGAACATGCCGGGCTGCGTGATGGCGATGGCGCGGATGAACCGGCCCTCGGTCTTTGTATATGGCGGCACGATTTTGCCCGGCTGCGCGAAGTTGAAGGGGGAGGATAGGGACAATCTGGACATCGTCTCGGTGTTCGAGGCGGTGGGCAAACATGCGGCAGGGGATTTCACGGATGAAGATTTGGAAATCGTGGAATCGTCCGCGATTCCCGGCCCCGGCTCGTGCGGCGGGATGTATACCGCGAACACCATGGCCAGCGCGATCGAAGCGCTGGGGCTTTCGCTTCCTAACAGCTCCGCGCAGGCTGCCATTTCCGACGACAAGATGCGGGATTGCTTCGACGCCGGCGCGGCGGTGCTGAATCTCATCAAGCTCGGCATCCGGCCGAGCGATATCCTCACCAAGGAGGCCTTCGAGAATGCCATCACCGTGTTGATCGCGCTCGGCGGCTCCACGAACGCATGCCTCCATCTGCCTGCGATGGCGCACGCCGCGGGCATCGATCTGAGCATCGACGATTTCGCGCGAATCGGGAAAAATGTCCCTGTGCTGGCTGATTTGCGGCCTTCCGGGAAGTATGCCATGGCGGATTTGGTAAAGATCGGCGGCACGGTTCCATTGATGAAAATGCTGCTCGATGGCGGCCTGCTGCATGGCGATTGCATGACGGTAACCGGCCGCACGATGCGGGAGAATCTGGAGAAACTGGCGACGCCGTATCCCGATGGGCAGCAAATCATCCGGCCTCTATCAGACCCGATCAAGAAGGACAGCCACCTGCGGATTCTCTATGGAAATCTAGCAGAAGGCGGCGCGGTTGCGAAGATCACCGGCAAGGAGGGCGAGGTGTTCACCGGCCGCGCGCGGGTGTTCGATTCCGAAGATTTGGCAATGGAATCCATACTCGCGAAACATATCGTAAAGGGCGATGTAATCGTCATCCGCATGGAAGGTCCGAAAGGTGGCCCGGGCATGCGCGAGATGCTCGGACCGACCAGCGCCATCATGGGGCTGGGGCTCGGCAAGGACGTGGCGCTCGTCACCGATGGACGGTTTTCCGGAGGCAGCCATGGTTTCGTGGTCGGCCACATCACGCCGGAAGCGTTCTGCGGCGGGACGATCGGCATCTTGGAAGAGGGCGATGAAATCGCGATCGACGCGGTGAACAACCGCATCGACGTGCGGCTCTCTGACGAGGAAATCGCGAGGCGGAAATCGAACTGGAAGCAGCCCGCGCCGAGATATACCCGCGGCGTGTTGGCAAAGTATGCGAAGCTCGTCGCCACCGCCAGCGAGGGCGCGGTGACGGATAAATATCTCTGACCGGCGACGGCCGCGCCAGGATTTGTACCGCTCCGCCGCGATTCAGGCTTGCATGCTGCGGCGGAGCGGGCTTGTTCCATAGCAATGGCAAAGGATGGAGAACTAACACTCGACGAGCCCAAGGAATGGGCGGCCGGGCTGCCGGCCGTTGGCGCCTCGCTGAAACACATGATGCTGGAAGCCGGGCCGCTGCGGGCGGCGCGGGGGCTGGCGGAAATGAATCAAGCGGGCGGATTCGATTGCCCGAGCTGCGCGTGGCCGGACCCGGACGAGCACCGGTCGCTGGCGGAATTTTGCGAAAACGGGGCGAAGGCGCTGGCTTCGGAGACGACGCGGCGGGTGATCGGCGAGGAGTTTTTTGCCGGACATTCCGTCGAGGAGCTGGCAGCGAAGCCCGACCATTGGCACGAGAAGCAGGGTCGTATCGGTGAGCCGATGTTGCTGCGGCAGGGCGCGAGCCACTATGCGCCGGTGACGTGGGAGGACGCCTTCCGGATCGTCGCGGCGCAGATGCACAAGCTGGGAAATCCCGACGAGGCGGTATTCTATACTTCCGGCCGGGCGAGCAACGAGGCGGCGTTCTTATATCAATTGCTGGCGCGGAGTTATGGCACGAACAATCTGCCGGATTGTTCCAACATGTGCCACGAGTCCAGCGGTCTCGCCATGAATGACGCGATCGGCGTGGGGAAGGGGACGGTTACTTTGGACGATTTTCTGCAGGCGGATACCATCCTATGCGTCGGCCAGAATCCCGGGACGAATCACCCGCGGATGCTCAGCACGCTCGAAGCGGCGGTGAAGGGCGGCGCGAGGCTGGTGGCGGTGAATCCCTTGCGGGAGGCCGGGTTGGTAGGATTCGTGCATCCGCAGCATCCGATCGCCACGTTGTTGGCGAAGCCAACGAAACTGGCTTCGCTCTATCTGCGGGTGCGCATCAACGGGGACTTGGCGCTCTTCCGCGGGGTTGCGAAAGCGCTGCTGGAAATGGAGGAAAGCATGGCTGGCAGCGCGCTGGACGAGCGGTTTCTCCATGATCATACGGTCGGCTTTGATGAGTACCGCGACCTGATAGCGGGCGCTTCCTGGGACCGGATTTCCGAAATGAGCGGCATATCTCCGGCTGATATCAGGGAGCTGGCGGAAACAATGGCCGGCGGCTCGCGGCGGGTGATCACCTGCTGGGCGATGGGCCTCACGCAGCACAAGAACTCGGTGGCAACCATTCGGGAGATTGTTAATGTCCACCTGATGTTGGGCGCGATCGGCCGGGAAGGCGCGGGCCTTTGCCCGGTGCGCGGCCATAGCAACGTGCAGGGCGACCGGACGGTCGGGATTTTCGAGAAAATGCCGGAGAGTTTCCTCGCCGCGCTGGACCGCGAGTGCGGCATCCGTTCGCCGCGCGAACACGGCTGGGACACCGTCGGGGCGATGCGGGCGATGCACCGGGGCGATGCCAAAATGTTTATCGGACTAGGCGGAAATTTCCTGCAGGCCACGCCGGACACGGATTTCACCGCCGCAGCGTTGCGGAAATGCGAGCTGACATGTCATATCTCCACCAAGCTCAACCGCAGCCATCTCGTCACCGGCCGCACCGGGCTGATCCTGCCGTGCCTCGGCCGCAGCGAGCGCGATGGCGATGAGCAATTCGTAACTTGTGAAAATTCGATGGGCGTCGTGCAAATGTCGCGGGGCAAACTTCAGCCGATTTCCGACAACTTGCGCAGCGAGGTGGAAATCGTCGCGGGCTTGGCCGCGGAGTTTTTCGGTGAAACCCATCCCGTGCCGTGGAAATGGCTCGCGGAGGACTACGATCGTATCCGCAGCGTGATCGAGCGGGTCGTGCCGGGCTTCGATAATTATAATGAACGCGTGTTGCAACCCGGCGGATTCTACTTGCCGAATTCCGCCAAGGACCGCGTCTGGAATACCCCGCAAGGCCGCGCGGTTTTCGCTGCGGGAGCTATGGATCGCTTCGAGGCGGGCGAGGGCCGCCTGATCCTTCAAACCATTCGCAGCCACGATCAATTCAATACCACGATTTATGGTCTCAATGATCGCTACCGCGGCATCGGCAACGCGCGCCGGGTTGTGTTTGTAAATCCCGAGGATCTGGCGGAACGCGGCATCTCGCCGTGCTCGCAGGTGGATATTGTAAGTGTGTGGAAGGACGAGCGCCGGGTGGCGAAATCATTTACCGCGGTGCCCTACGAAATGCCGCGTGGGAGCGCAGCCGCCTATTTCCCCGAGGCGAATGTGCTCGTCCCGGTGGACAGCCAGGCCGATGGGAGCGGCACGCCGACCAGCAAGACAGTTGAAATCGAACTGATCGCGGTGAAGTGATGGAAATGAATCGAAACGCGGAGTTTCGGAACGTTGCGTTCGCCGGGCCGCGCGAGCAGTAGGCGGCCCGATCATTTGGCGGAGACCAGATCCGCGCTAGAAAGTGGAAAATTGGCCATTTTTCGGTATGCTGCCCGCTGCCATGCCGGCCATTTGAGGAAAATCGCGCACCCGGGCCGGAGATCTGACGGTCCAAGGGAAATGTTTCGACATGGGAGCATGCCATCCTAAAAATCGAGACAGATGCTTGGTTACGGAAAGATGAGCGGATGTGCCGTGGCCGCGATGAGCGCGCTAGCGGAGAAATATGATGCCGGAACGGACCTCAGTTCGCTCCAGATCGCAGAGAGCCGGAATCTTTCGCAACCCCTTGTTGCGAAGGTTCTGACAATTCTTTCGGGTGCTGGATTCGTGAGCGGGACCCGCGGTCCCGGCGGCGGCTATCGATTGAAGAAGGATCCGTCACAGATCAGCATATTCGATGTGGTGAAACTTTTCGAGGGGCACCGCGATACGAATTCATGCCCATTCGGCCCGGGCTGGTGCATGGTCGAGGAACCCTGCCCGCTACACAACACGCTCTATGGGCTTAAAGAACACGCGGCCAAAGTGCTGGCCGATCATAGTTTCGGGATTTTCCGGACGACGGAGAAGTAGGTTCGGCCACAGCGGAGCGCGAAATCCGGCGGCGCCCCGAACCCTGGAGAATCGATCCCGCAAGAGCGTTTGGGAGATATCGGAAGAGGCGTCGGTAAATCGTTTCCCTCACATTTGCTCTGTCAGAACGACGGACGACTCCCCGGACTTATTAGTGGGGCATTCTCAGCTATCCCGGCTCCGAACCTCATCAGACCAATTGGTCGCGCAGTCTGCGGTTAGAGCGGAAGGGTTAACTGCGGAATTCGCGGTTGCGTGGTCTATCGGCTTTTGGAATCCGGCTGTCTGACGTTGCGCGCCATTCTCGCCGGCTTGGGTGGAATGGCCATGTTCCCGGCGGCATCCTCCAACCATCATGGCCGGGATTTTATCTCCCGCCGCGCGCAGTCCGGCGCTGCTCCGATGGAGTGGAGGTCACCTTGGTAATCGTTCCGAGCTGACGCGCCGGCCGGGGATTTCCCGCGCGAACGGCCGCTCCCGCCGATCCCACCCCAACCGCTTTACAAGCGCGGAAATCCCTGCCAAACCCCCGCGAATTTCAGCGCGGCACCACGCCCGCCAACCCGCTCCCACCATGCCCAAAGATACCTCGATCCGGAAAATCCTCGTCATCGGCTCCGGCCCCATCGTCATCGGCCAAGGCTGCGAATTCGACTATTCCGGCGTCCAGGCGTGCAAGGCGCTCAAGGAAGAAGGCTACGAAGTGGTGCTGGTGAACTCGAATCCGGCGACGATCATGACGGACCCGGAATTCGCGCACCGCACTTACATCGAGCCGATTACGCCGGAGGTGGTGGAGAAGATCATCGCTCGCGAGAAGCCGGGTGCCCTGCTCCCGACGCTCGGCGGGCAGACTGCGCTGAATACGTCGATGTCGCTTTTCAAGTCCGGCACGCTGGAGAAATACGGCGTCAAAATGATCGGCGCGAATGCCGGGGCGATCGACAAGGGCGAGGACCGGCAGCTTTTCAAGGAGGCGATGACCAAGATCGGCCTCGACATGCCGCGGTCCGGGATCGCCCACACGATGGAAGAGGCAAAGAAGGTGGCGGAGGAAATCGGGTCATTTCCACTGATCGTCCGGCCGGCCTTCACGCTCGGCGGCCAAGGCGGCGGCATCGCCTACAACCGGGAGGAGTTCGAGGAAATCATCCACCGCGGACTCGATTTGTCGCCCGTTTCCGAGGTGCTTATCGACGAGTCGTTGCTCGGCTGGAAGGAGTTCGAAATGGAGGTTATGCGGGACTGCGCGGACAACTGCGTGGTCATTTGCTCGATCGAAAATCTCGACCCGATGGGCGTCCACACCGGCGATTCCATTACCGTCGCGCCGATCCAGACGCTGACCGACCGCGAATACCAGATCATGCGCGACGCGTCGTTCGCCGTCATCCGCGAGATCGGCGTGGAGACCGGTGGCTCGAATATTCAGTTCGCGACCGACCCGAAAACCGGACGGATGATCGTCATCGAAATGAACCCGCGCGTCTCCCGCAGCTCGGCGCTGGCGTCGAAGGCCACCGGATTTCCGATTGCGAAAATCGCCGCGAAACTCGCTGTCGGCTACACCCTTGACGAACTGCCGAACGACATCACCCGCGAGACGCCGGCGTCGTTCGAGCCGACGATCGACTACGTGGTCACGAAGATTCCGCGGTTTACGTTTGAGAAATTCCCCACTGCGAACCCGGTGCTGACGACCTCCATGAAGTCGGTCGGCGAGGCGATGTCAATAGGACGCACTTTCAAGGAAAGCATGCAGAAATGCCTGCGTTCGCTGGAGACCGGCCGCTGGGGCTTCGGCTTCGACGACAAGGAACCGCACTCGCCGACGCGGGACGAAATCGCCCGCAAGCTCCAGATACCCAACGCGGAACGGATTTTCTGGCTGCAAACCGCATTCGTGAACGGCTGGACGCTGGAGGAAATCCACGACGCCACGGCGATCGACCCGTGGTTCCTCGGCCACCTCCAGCAGATCGCCAAGGAGGGCGAAAATCTCGCAACGATGGACCTGCGGCGCGCCAAGAAGATGGGCTTTTCCGACCGCCAGATCGCCAAGGCCCGCGCCGCTTCGCCGGCGATTCACAATGCCTCGATTCACGGCGAAAAGGACATCGCGCCCCTCGCGGAATTCCGCGCCGAGCCCGAGGGCGCGGTCGTCGATGTGCCGACGGAAGACACGATCCGCAACGAGCGCAAGCAGCTCGGCATCATCCCGACCTACCGGCTCGTGGACACCTGCGCGGCGGAATTCGAGGCCTACACGCCGTATTTCTACTCGACCTACGGCGATGAAAACGAGGCCCGTCAGTCGGACAAAAAAAAGATCATCATCCTCGGTGGCGGACCGAACCGCATCGGCCAAGGCATTGAGTTCGACTACTGCTGCGTCCACGCCGCTTTCGCTCTGAAAGAGCTGGGTTACGAAACCATCATGGTGAACTCGAACCCGGAAACGGTTTCCACCGACTACGACACTTCGGACAAGTTGTTCTTCGAACCGCTCACGCTCGAAGATGTGCTCAACATCTGCGACCAAGAACAACCGCACGGCGTGATCGTCCAGTTCGGCGGACAGACTCCGCTGAACCTGGCCGCCGATCTGGAACGACACGGCGTCCCGATCATCGGCACCTCGCCGAAGTCGATCGAGCAGGCGGAGGACCGGAAATTTTTCTCCGCGCTGCTCGACAAACTCGGCCTCAAGCAGGCCGAAGCCGGCACCGCGACCAACGAGGCGGAGGCCATTGCCATCGCCAACCGCATTTCCTACCCGGTGCTCGTCCGGCCGTCGTTCGTCCTCGGCGGCCGCGGCATGATGATCGTTTATAATGACGCCGAGCTCACCCGCTACATGCGCGAAGCGGTGATCGCCTCGCCCGAGCGGCCGGTGCTGGTGGACCGTTTCCTCGACAACGCGACCGAAGTGGACGTGGACTGCATTTCCGACGGCGAGACCTCGGTCGTCGGCGCGATCATGGAGCACATCGAGCAGGCCGGCATCCATTCCGGCGATTCGGCCTGCGTGATCCCCTCGTTTTCCCTTTCGGAGGAAATTAAAGCGGAGATCACCCGCGCCGCTATCGATCTGGCTAGAGAGCTGAAGGTCAAGGGCTTGATGAATATCCAGTTCGCGGTGAAGGACGACCAGCTCTACGTCATCGAAGTCAATCCGCGCGCCTCGCGAACCGTGCCGTTCGTTTCGAAAGCGACCGGTGTTTCCCTCGCCAAGCTCGCTGCCAAAGTGATGGTCGGCGAAAAGCTCAAGGACCTCGGCTACACCGAAACCATTGTCCCACCGCATTTCTCGGTGAAGGAAGCCGTCTTCCCATGGAACCGTTTCCCCGGCATCGACATCGTCCTCGGCCCGGAAATGAAATCCACCGGCGAGGTCATGGGCATCGACGCCGATTGGGGCATGGCCTACGCCAAATCCCAGATGGCGGCCTTCAATCCGCTACCGAGCGAGGGCACCGTGTTTCTCTCCGTCTCGGATCGCGACAAGGACCGCGCGGTCAAGGTCGCCCGCGAACTCGTCGAACTCGGATTCACGATTTGCTCGACCGGCGGCACCCACCAGCGGCTCACCGAGGAAGGGATTTCCTGCAACCGCGTCTATAAAGTCGCCGAGCAGGCCCGCCCGAACATCATCGATATGATGAAAAACGGTGAGATCCACTTCATCATCAACACCCCCGCGACCCACGAATCCCGTGCCGATGAAATCCTCATCCGCTCCACCGGCATCGCCCAAAAAATCTCCCATGCCACCAACCTCTCCGCCGCCGAAGCCTCGGTGAAGGGGATGCGGTCGCTCAAAGAAAACGAGCTGACCGTAAAGAGCATCCAGGAGTATCACGCGTGAAATTTTACAGCTTGTCGGCCACCGCTCAGTTAATGCCGGCAGGAATGTCGATGGGTTCAGGGGTCAGGAAATCCTGGGTCCAAGCGGGGTGCGCGGGCTGGAGCTTGTTGCGGACTTGGGTTTTCCAGTCCTGATCGTTGAGCCGGGGCTGGTCGAGCGGGCGGGTGAACTCGTAGTATGTGAACGACGGCCCGCCGTAGAGGCATTTGTCGCCATTTACATCCACCGCCACGAGTAGGAGGGCGGCGTTGCCGGTGGCGTTGTAGAGGATGGCTCCAGGGTCTTCGGTGAACACTCCGTCCGGGCTGTCTGTGTGAATGTCGGCAACCAGCGGATCCCACTTTTCCGAGGGGTGGGGGTCGAAATTGCCGGCGAAGACACTTTGGAGATAGAGCTTTGGATACCAACCCGAGTAGGTGCGTCCCGACGAATTGTAGGATCCCGCGGTTGCTTGAACCGTGCCTTGGAGGAAATCGGTCTGGCCGGGGGTGAAAGGAACATGCGCCACCTCGCTTTCCGCCAATTCTTGCAGGGTGCCGCAGGTCCCGGCCATTTCATCGAGATGCTGGAGCCATTGCGATTTCCGGGCCGCGCGGTCCACGTTCAGATCGTAAGAATAGGGCGAATCGTAATGACGGCTCCAAACGCCGGTCATTTCCATGGGCTGGAGCGCGGCTTTGGCAGCGAGGGCGAGTTGCTGCATCGCGGAATAGAAGGCGGGGCGAGGTTCGATGTAGCCAGCTGGGTAGAAACAGAGCACCGGAGGGGTGTAGCTCTGTTTCGCATAGAGAAGATTGTCGTGGCGGAGCTCGGTCCAGGCGGCGAGTTGGGTTTGGACGGTTTTCCATTGCCAGGCTTGGGTCCGCATCGCTTGGGGGGCGCTGGCGGGGAGCGGTTTGGAAAGCGTGCGGATGGCGCCGAGGACGTGATTGTATACCGGGCCGGTCCAAGCTTCCGGGCCTTGGCTGTCCATGACCTGCCGCATGGAGACGAGTTCGCGGGAGAAATCGAAACCATCGCGGTAAGGCACGCCGGGGTTTTGCATGCGTTCGGCGAGCAGGGCGGCGGGCGTGTTGTTTCCCATAACGGCGAAATTCACATCCAGAGCCGATGGCAGGCGGCGGTGAATTCTAACAACCGGCGGCCCGTTCGGATCCGGATTTTCCCGCCAGATGTTATCGAAAACGAAATTCCCCATGGCCCAGCTTTCCGGGGTGAAGCGGCGGCCGAAAAGCAGGAAGGATCTTGGCAGCACCAGTTTCGTTTCCGAAAGCGGCGCGGGAATCGGGCTGCCGAGAATCTGCTGGACGCCGGCTTGGCCGGCCTGGATGCGGGCGAGAAGTGTGGCGAGCTGGGCGGGCGAGGTGAGCGAGGAAACAGAGGTGATTCCCTCCGCAGCGAGGATTTCCATGAGCTGTGGCGGAGTTAGCGAGTCCGCATTGCCGAGGAAGCGGGTGATGACGCTGTCGATTTGTTCCCAATCGTCCATCAGCCCGTTTTCCTGCATCCGCAGCGTCATGACGACGGCCGCACCGAGTTCCCGTAGCGACTGGTCCGTGGCCGGTTGATCGAGCCGGAAATCGATCTGGCCCAGCCACATCATGGCGCGGAAATAGTGCTCCAGGTCGGTCGAGTTCGTGTAGTGGGCGCGCGGGGCGAACTGGGTCCAATCGATGGAATGGAAGCCGCCGTAGATCGGGAAATCCGAGTCCATGCCTATCGCGGCCTCGGCCTTTCGAGCTAAGCTTGCGGGATTGGAAGGGAAGGCGACGTTCGGGTCGTGCAGAAGCTGGCGGGCGACGAGCACCTGCAGTTTGGCGTCGGCGGAAGCTTGGTTCACGAATGCGAGGCCGCCGGTGGCGGGAATGGCTTGGTCGAGATTGCCGAGAAACGTTTGAAGGTGCTCGCGCACCCAGAGTTCCTCGATTTCCTCCAGCATCGTGATCCAGGTGCGATGCCAGGCGTGAAAGAGCGAATCGCTGGTTACATAAACCGGCAGGTCGTCCGTCCAGATGCGGTAATACAAATCCGTGAAACCAATCGATCCGCGCCGCTCGCTGACGGTGAATCCATGCTGCGTGAGTTGCGCGAGTTCGGCGGCGTTCGGGCGGAAATCACTCAGGCGCCGGTCCGGCGAATTGGGCGGCAATGTGGCGTTGTAGACCGCGGGATCGGTGTTCCATTCCGTCCAGAAATCGGCGGTGGTGGGATCGAAGCCGATGCCGTTCAAGGCAGGCGCGGCAGGATATAGCGCCGGAATGTCAGCGGGGCGGAGAGTGGAATTGGCCGCCGCTTTCTCTAGCAATGCGGTGCCATAGCCGAAAACTTCCGCCCCGCCGCTGGCGAGGTAGGCGGGCTGATCCGTGATTTTCAGGCGGAAAAATCCCCGGTCGCCGGTGGCGGGAAGATTGACGCCGGTGATTCCGGATGAGCGGCTGTCCGAGAGATACGGTGCGCCCGCGTCGGACCAGCCTTGCAGATTCGTGGCGCTCTGAAGCTGCCAGGTACGGTTTGAAAGCGAGTTTGGTATACCGGACGCCGTCAAACTCCACCGCACGCGCGCGGTGTTTCCGTTTTTCGTGACCTCCATTCCCGGCTCGGTAGCGGTGGCCAGGTTGGGAAGCCCCAGCAAAAGCATCACCCGGAACGGTAGGTAGAATTTCCTCATGCTTGTCAGCGTCGAGGTGGACTCGCAGCGCTGTCAATGCCGAAACTTCCCTGGTCTGCACCAGAATAGGTCATCGTAAATCCTCTGAATCCGCCTCGCTCGGTAATTGGAATTTCAGGCAGGATGCGCGGATTTCCATCCGGAATCGGGACCGGTTGTGGGGAATTGCGATGGGGATGTTTATGGATGCCTGCCATATCTGCTTCATTTGTTTTTCGTCGCCGTCGGCATGACGAAACGAAGCCTCCCCCATTGTTCGGGAATGTGCATGTTGATCTCGCCTTGGGGGCTCCAAACCCAGTTGTCCTCCGGGTGGGCGCCGTCGGGAATGACAGTTCCATGCCGGGGGATCCGGAGATATTGTCCGCCCCGCAGTTCATGTTTCCATTCCACGCGGGAAAAATTGATGCGCCAGGTGTCGCCGGGCAGAGGAGGGGATTTCACTTTTCCGCGGTATCGGGCCAGGTCTTTCCAAGGCAGGAAAACTTCCACGGTCCAAGAAGTGTCGGTATCGGCGGAATCGTTGAGGGTGCCATGGATTTGCACCGCGCTGCGGAGGCCGGGCAGGTTAGTGCCGTGGGTGGCGGTGCCGCCTTTGGAATACGGCTTGTCGAGGGTCAGCTCCCAAATGGTGCCGAGGGCGTTCATTTCGAACTCATAATAATTCACGGCGTCGCCCTCGGGATCGAGGAAGATTTCGAAATCATTATCGTGGAAAACGATCGAATTCTTTTCGGTCAGGGTGCCCCAGATGTGGGGTTCGGCCAGTTCGGCCGCGACGCACAGGCCGTCCGCGGTCCACAACATCTTGGCGCGGGTGCGGAACCGCGGCTTGGGGGAAATTCCGCCCCGGATGTCGATGAAATCCGCGGTCCACGGGATGTCCTTCCACACCGCGTCGGCAATGTCGCCATCGATGGCCGGCGGCTCCGGGGAAAAGCGGCAATCATACTCCAGCGGCCCGGCGGCGGCGATGCGGGCGAAAGCAAACAGGAGCATCCATGATTTCATGCGGGCCATTTCGTCCAACTGGCTGATTCATGGCAATCCCAAACCCGGACTTTGCAAAATCCGTTCGGGAATTGTAATCGCGGCGGTCGGTTAGCGCAGCCGGGGCGGATGCTACGCAAAGAAATGGATTTTCGTTTGACCGTGGATGGATCATCCTCCGGCATGAGCAAGTGGATTATTTATGGTATGTGGCTGTCATTCGCATCGCTTGGCATGGCGGGGGAACGATATGTGGAAACGGCAACCATGGCATCGGACCACGCGACCCAGGCGGCGGCTGCGGATGCGGATTTCGTCTATACGGTGGCCAGCGGTGGGATCGCCAAACACGACCGGTCCACGGGAGCGCGGGTGGCGGTTAGCACGGGAAAGGCATCCCACCTCAACAGCGCGGTGTTGATCGGTGGAAAGATTTATGCGGCGCATTCGAATTTCCCGCTGAAGCCGGATCGGGGGGGCATTCGGGTGATGGATCCGAACACCATGAAGTTGGAAATCTACCATAAGTTCGACAGCCCGCCCGGCAGTTTGACGTGGGCGGTGAAGCATGCGGGAAGTTGGTGGTGTCATTTTGCAATATATGGAAAAAACAACGGACTGTCGAAACTCGTCCGGTATGATGGGAAATGGCGGCAAACCGGTCGCTGGAATTATCCGCCGGAGCTGGTGAAGGAGTGGGGGACGATGAGTTTGTCGGGCGGAATCTGGCTGGGCGACCGGCTGCTGGTCACCGGGCACGACAAGAAATCGATCTACCGGCTTAAGTTGCCGGAGCAGGGAAATACCATGTGTTTGGTGGATGCCATATCATCGCCATTTCCCGGGCAAGGCATTGCGATCGATCCGAAATCCGGGGGCCTGGTAGGCATCGACCGCAGCCGGAAAGTGGTGGTTTTTGCAAAGCTGGAGGATGGGGACAAATAGCCGGATACCGATTTTGAAGTTATGCCGCTTTGGGACCCGTGAGGTGCCTGCCGAAGCGCAATCCAAAGCCGCCACGGACTTTTCCCATCGCCGGCGGACCACCCGCCGTGTGTGAAAGCACGGATGGTGGGAATCGCCGTTTTGGTATGAAGGATTCTCGCAAGTTGCAGCTCGCGGGCTGTGCGAACCGGCGCGGGGAGCCGTCCCTTGACACCCGCGGCGGTGGAAAACAGGCTGCCGGGCATGGCGAACGACTCATCCTATTACGCGGGCCTGGACATCGGCGGAACGACCGTGAAAGCGGTTTTGGTAAACGATTTGGCCGAGCAGGCCGGCCCGCTGGCGGAGGTGCGGAGCCATGTGAAAGACGGCTATGAAGCCACTTTCGCCCAGCTCGACAAGGCGCTCGACCAGCTTGCGGCGGGTGCGGGAATCAGCCGGGATGCCATCCGCGGAATCGGCCTCGATGTGCCGGCTCCCAGCAGCGAGGGCGTGATCTGGGGCCAGGCAAATCTCGGGCCGGAC
Source organism: Verrucomicrobiales bacterium (assembly GCA_038235225.1). Classification (GTDB taxonomy): domain Bacteria; phylum Verrucomicrobiota; class Verrucomicrobiia; order Verrucomicrobiales; family Akkermansiaceae; genus Luteolibacter. The sequence continues at coordinate 3,294 of JBBSUD010000059.1, read as the reverse complement.
TGGGTCGGCACGGACATCCGCGGCAAGCTTTCCCAGCGCACCGGCCTGCCCGTCCACATGACCAACGACGGCAATGCTGCCGCGCTCGGCGAATACGCGCTGCGCCACAAGCACATCGGCAGCCTCCTGCTCGTCGCCCCCGGCACCGGCCTCGGCGGCGGATTCGTGCTGCCCGGCGGCCGCGGTTACGAGGGAGCGAACGGCCTGGCGCTTGAGATCGGCCACATCAGCGTCCCGTTCCGCGAGGACGATGGCGAGCTTCCAGTCTGCTCGTGCGGCCTGCGCGGCTGTGTCGAAGCGTGGGTCTCGCTGGTCGCCCTGCGCCGCCGCCTCCGTTTGGAATTGGAGAAATCCGAATGGTTGGAGCATGAGCTGAATTCCGCCGAAATCCCGGTCGAGGAAAAGGCCTTCAAGCTCCGCGAATTCGCCGAACGCGAGGACCAGCTCGCCGTCTCGATTTTCAAACGTCAGGGATTCATCCTCGGCTATGCCATCGCGGACATGGTGCGTTCGTTCGACCCCGGCCTTGTCGTCATCGGTGGCGGGCTGGCGGAAACGTCTTTTCGCGAGCGCTACATGGAGTGGATTCAGGAAGGCTTCACCGAGCGCGCTTGGCCGGCCTACCGGCACAGCCCGCTCGACCCATCACGCGTCACGACCCGGTTCGAATGGGCCGCGGGCGGCGACGCGGCGGCTGCCATCGGCATGGCTTACACGGCGCGGGAAATGTTCGGCGCTTGAATTGGCATGGCAGAGGCGGGCGGCTGGAGCTAGCCTCCGCGTCATGGCCGCCAAGAAGAACCCGTTTCCCGGCATGAATCCGTTTCTGGAGCGGAGCTGGCGGGATTTGCATACATCGCTCGTCACCTATGCGCGGGATACTGTGCAGAAATCACTTCCGCCCGCCCTTCGCGCCCGCGCCGAGGAGCGCGTCTTCCTCGAGCGCATTGATGACCGGAAATCCCGTGGCGGTTTCTCGCCGGATGTCGTGGTCGTCGAGCACCCCGATTGGGCAGGCGGCGGTGGCACGGCGGTGGCCGGGCGGCCGGTCGCGAAGCCCTTGAAATTCAAGGTGCCGCTGTCCGAAACGGTGCAGCGATTTCTTGAAATCATCGACGCTTCCAACGGCAACCGCGTCGTCACCACCATCGAATTCCTCAGCCCGTCGAACAAGCTGCCGGGCAAGGGCCGCAAGCTTTACCTAAAGAAGCGCGAGGCCTGCCAGGAGGCCGACGTGAACTTTGTGGAAATCGATCTCCAGCGCCGCGGCAAGCCAACCACGCTCGCCCACGACGTGATTCTCAGGCTCGATTTCCCCACGCCATATCATGCCAGCGTCTGGCGCGCCACCGAGCCGGACGAAGGCGAATGCTACCCGATGCCGCTCCGCGAACCGCTGCCGGTCATCGCGATTCCGCTGCGCAAGGAGGACGCCGACGTCGCGCTGGACCTCCAGGCGCTCGTCGATCTCGCTTATATCAACGGCCACTACGACGCCACCGATTACCGCCGCCGCCCGGACCCGCCATTCGCCGAGGACGACGAAGCGTGGATCGATTCCGTGCTTGCGGGAATGGAATGAACCGGGAAATCGCCATGCACGTCCCCACACTCATTTCCCGGAAGCGCGAGGGCGGCGAGCTGACTGCCGCGGAAATCGCGAGCCTCGTGGCCGGCTTCACCGTGGGCGATGTCCCTGATTATCAAATGTCGGCCTTCGCCATGGCCGTGTTTTTCCAAGGCATGACGCCTGCCGAGACCGCCGCGCTCACGTTGGCGATGATCGACAGCGGCGACCGTTTCACGCACCCGCCCGGTCCACCCGTGGTGGACAAGCATTCCACTGGCGGCATCGGCGACAAGACCTCGCTGGTGCTCGCGCCGCTGGTCGCTTGCGCCGGCTGCCGCGTGCCGATGGTGTCCGGCCGCGGCCTTGGAATCACCGGCGGCACGCTGGATAAGTTGGAATCCATTCCCGGCTTCCGCGTCGCCCTGAGCATGGACGAAGCCGCCGCGCAGCTTGCGAAAATCGGCGTCGTCATGATGGGCCAGACCGATCGCTTTTGCCCGGCCGACAAGAAATTATACGCCCTGCGCGACGTCACCGGCACCGTCCCGTCGATCCCGCTGATCACCGCGTCCATCATGTCCAAGAAGCTAGCCGAGTCGCCGGACCGGCTCGTGCTCGACGTGAAATTCGGCGCAGGCGCCTTCATGCGGACGCGCGAGCTGGCCGAGGAACTCGCAGCCAGCATGACCGCCGTGGGCGCGGAAATGGGCGTCGATGTCAGCGTCCTCATTCACCCGATGGACGAGCCGACCGGCCGCGCCATCGGCAATGCCCTCGAAGTCGCCGAAGCCCTCGAAACCTTGGAAAATCGCGGCCCGGACGACTTGCGGAAAATCGTTCTGGACCTCGCGGAGAAGATCGCCGGCGTCCCGCGCGCCGAACTCCAGCGCCTCCTTGCCGATGGCAGCGCCCGCCAGCGCTTCGACCAGATCGTCGCCGCCCAAGGCGGAAATCCCGCCGATCTTCCGCGCCTTTTGGAAATTCACCGCGCGCCCGTCATCCGGGAAATCCCCGCGTCATCGGCGGGCGTCGTCCGTCGCGTGGACGCCGGGTTGATCGGCCAAGCCGTGCTCCAGCTTGGAGCCGGCCGCGCCCGCGCGACGGACGGCGTGGATTTCGCCGTTGGCTTCGATCGCTTGGTAAAATGCGGCGAGCCGATCCACGGCGGCGATCCGATTTGCCGCATTCACGCCCGCACCGAGATCGATTTCGAAATGGCCAAGGCGATGGTCGGTGACGCCGTGGAAATCGGGGACGGTTGGGCCGCCGCAGATTTCGTCCCTACATCCAATTTCCCGGAAGAGGCAGGCTGAAGCCCGAACTCCGGGCCGCCCGGAGTTCAACCTTCAGATTGCTCTTCCGCGATGCCCTTGCACCGGAAGAATCAGGTTGAAGCCCGGACTCCGGGCCGCCCGGAGTTCAAGCTTCAGCTTGCTCTTCAGCAACGTCCCTGCGGCGGAGAAAAGCGTAGTCCGTTCGCGGTCCCACCGGGAAGTGCGCTTGTGAATCATCGGTTCCCCTAGTTTTGGGGAAACTAGCTCTACTCTGTCATTTGCCGGAAATTCTTCTCGCGTTCGCAGCTCCGGCGTGAAGAATCGCCGCCATGCACGCGCTAAACTCTTCCTGACCCCCAGGATTCCCACTGCCCGCCCTCGTCTGCCGATGCCTCGCGGCACATTGCCGGGGCCGCCGGCCGGCTTGTTACCTTCGTGAAAGACTTCGCT
>JBBSUD010000058.1:0-33420 GCA_038235225.1 Verrucomicrobiales bacterium | reverse complement strand
TCCGTTGTCCTTCGGAAGCGCCGTCCTGAGACCGGGGGAAATTTACCCGGCCTTTACAGACAGATGGGGAGCCGGTCCGGCAGGGTGGGCGGGATGAAAGCCATACCAATCCTGTTTGCCGTGATTTCCTGCGCCACCGCGGCGGAGGAGACAACCGTGGTTCCCGCGTTCGATTCGCTCGGGCTTTTCAAAAACGGGCTGGCGGTGGCGCGGGTGTCGTTCCGGGTGAACGGGCCGGGATTGTACCGGTGGGACACGGTGCCGCGCGTGGTGCATGGGTCGCTCTGGGTGGAGAGCGACGGGGCGGTGGAGATCCGCGCGACGACGCGGTCGGTGGAAATGGCGAACGATTTGCCAACCGGGGATTTGCAGCGGGATCTGGCGGGGAAAGCGGTGGCGGTGCGGCTGAAATCGGCGGCGGCGGACGGGCAGGCCATTGCCGGAACGGTGTGGGAAGCGCCGGAACCGGCGGCGGCCCGCTCGTGGTCGGGCGATTTTACAGGCACGCCGGGAGCGTTCGGCGGGGGGCGGACGGCGCCGGTTCCGCAGACGGCGGCGGCCGGGAATTTCCTGGTGCTGACTGCTGCGGATGGCGGCCGGAGCTACATCGACCGGGGGTCGATCGCCTCGGTGTCGGTAGGCGGGACCTTCGCGCCGGTCGCGCGGCGGGAGGAGCGGCCGGTGCTGGTTTTCGACGCGCGCGACGTGCCGGCGGGCGGCGGGGTGGTGCGGGTTTCCTACCTGACCCACGGGCTGGCGTGGATGCCCTCGTACCGGGTGGATTTGACGGATCCGGCAAGGTTGACGATCCGCCAGAACGCGGTGATCCGGGATGAAATGGATGATTTCTCGCAGGCGGAGCTTCAGCTCATTTCCGGCTACCCGAACGTGCGCTTCGGCGGGGTGGATTCGCCACTGTGGCCCGGCACGAGCCTGGCCGCGTTTTTCCAGCAGGTGAATCAATCCGGATTCGCTTCGGCGGGCGTTCTCTCCAACGCGGCCACCCAGCAGGCCGTGTATTTGAATTCCTCAGTGGTCTCGCGGGCGCCGGTGGAGATGCCGGAGGCGGGAAATGCCAGCGATGACATCCATTACGAAAGCATCGGCAAGCGCTCGATGAAGGCGGGCGACAGCCTCTCGCTGGACGTGGCGGCGGCCGCCGCGGACTACGAGCGGGTGGTGGAATGGACGGTGCCGGACCCGCGCGACGAGCGCGGCCGCTACCGGTCCGGCGCGCTGGCCGCGGATGATGCGTGGGATGCGGTGCGCTTCGCGAATCCTTTCGGATTTCCCATGACCACGGCGGCGGCGACGATCGTGGAGGGCGGGAAATTCCGCGGGCAGAGCCAATCGGATTGGGTGAATCCCGGCCAGCGGACGTGCCTGCGCATCACCAAGGCGCTGAGCGTCCGCACCGAAGCAGGCGAGGTGGAGGAGGAGGGTCAGCGCGAAATGGTGTGGATCGGCGGGAACGATTACCAGCGGACGACGGTGAAGGGGACGCTGACCGTCAGGAACTTCCGCGGCAAGGAGGCCACGCTGGTCATCCACGCGGAGTTCTCCGGGGAGCTGCTGGAGGCGGAGGGCGAGCCTGTGAAATCGCTGCGCACCGAGGTAATTTCCAGTGTGAATCCGCGCCGCGAGCTGGAGTGGACGGTCAAGGTGCCGGCGGGCGGGGAGAAATCGCTCGGGTACCGGTATGCGGTGCTGGTGGACCGGTGAGGGGGCTTGGCTTTTTTTAAAACGCAAAGGCGCGGAGGTTGGGGAGGGACGCAAAGGGAAGATTTTTTGGGGGCTGGGTCCGGCGGCACGGTCACCGCCGGCGAGGTGATTTTTTCGGGATGTGGTTGAGCATCCAGGCGGCGAGATCGGCGTAGATGGGGTAGGGGGTGATGAGGGCGTTGTCGTGGTCGGCGGCGGGGATTTCGATGAAGGCTGCGGGCAGGCCGCGGGGGAGGGCGGCGAAATTCCGGCGGGCGGCGGCGAGGGGTATGGAGCGATCGGCGGTGCCGTGGGCGATGAGCGTGGGGACGCGGATTTGGGGGAGGTGGCTGATCGGCCGGATTTCGGCGAGGCGCACGCCGGTTTTGCGGAAATAGAGCGCGGCGATGGCCCGGGTGAAGGCCGGCGCGAGGGTGTGGCCGACGTAGCCGGCGGTCTGGTCTTCGATGACGGGGGCGAGGGAATCGAACGTGGAAATCGCGGCCAATGCGCGCCACGGCGAGCCGGGCAGAGCGGCGGAGTAGATGGCGACCGAGCCACCCATGGATTGGCCGATGAGGCCGGCCGGCTGGGGATTGAAGCCGTATTTTGCGGCGGCTTCGGCGAGGACGCGCGCGGGCAGGCTGGATTCGCGGACGCCGTAAGTGGCAAATTTTCCGGGATTTGCGCCATGCGCGGGCAAATCCGGGATGACGCAGCGGAAGCCGGCGGCGCAGAAGCGCTCGGCGACGGGAAGATAGTCTTCCTTCCTGCCGGCGCGGCCATGGAGGAGGACTAGCGTGCCACGGATTTCCCCGATGGGTCCGAGGGAAATTCCGCGAGCGGCGAGCTGGCTGCGGAGTTTGAGGCCGCGCTTGCCCGGGGTAGCGGCGGGGTCGGGCGTGCAAACGAGGCATGGTGTGGCATCGGCGGCAAGGAAGCGGTCGAGCCGGAAGCCGTGAGCGGCGGGATGGGCGAGAAATTCGCGGTGGTAGGCGAGGATTTCGCGCCTCGGCGGGCTGGCGATCCGATCGGCTCCGTAGAAAATCAATCCGGCGGTGCCCGCGGGAATGAGCAGCACAACGGCAGCGAGAATGGCGCGCCAGTGGCGGCGAAGGAAGGATCTCATCTGCGGGGGATTTCACACGTCGGGGCGGGTGCATCCGAAGTGAAAAAACGGATCGGAACCGACGCACCTATCCGAATTCCGTCTTCACCACACCATCACCTACGGCCCGCCCACAATTCCCTCCATCGCCGACAAAGCTGGCCGCTGCTCAAGGAGCTTTGGTCGAGGGACAATGCTTGCAGAGATTGGACAGAATTGAAATGGAGACAAATGGATTGATCGGGTCTTCAGGGTCAAAGCCCCGCCGTTGCCGCTGTCCTCGGGCTGTCCAAGACGGGTGTGCTCGCCATCCTCGCGGTTGCCGCAAACCAACGACTGGTGAACTTTGAGGAGGTGGTTAGAAGGCTGGCGGCGGTGGACTTCCCCATGTCGGAATCCGTCACCTCCCAATTGCTGGCGCGCCTTCGGTGAGGTTTGCCGGGAGTTTGCATTTTGCGGGACGCATCTGAGACCGCCGCGGGAAAGGAATTCGCAGTGCTACCCTTCTCCAAGCTGATCCGACCCGCCCGCAGAAGCCTTGCCGGAAACCGTATGGCGGGAAAAAGGGGCTTAATGCCTAAGACTTCGAAGCGAAGCCGCAGGCGGCAACTGCCGAATTTAATCCAATGCCTGAAAGGTTATGGATTTTTGTGGTGCTTGCTAGTCGGGAATGATCCCTTCGGCCGCTTTAAATGCCAATGCATGTTAGTCGGGACTGGGCCCTTCGATAGAGTAAGCCAGACGGTAAAATCGCCGGCCGATCGCGGTAATCGGATCGGGGTCCGGGTAGGTTTGCGATGGAACTGTCAAGGTGATGTCCGTCAGCTTCGTCCAGGCCGATGGTGACAGCGAATCGGTGTATTCAAGACGATAGGCAGCTCCAACCAAGCCTGTGACCGTCAGTTCGGCCTGGCCCGAAGCAGTATCAATGCTCAATTCCGGCGTGGTCACTTCCACCACGGAAACCTTGTCCAATCCGATGTAAGCACCACCGGAGGTGGATTGTCCGGTCAGGCTGATCTGGGTGCTGGTGCTGGTGGCCTCGAAATTCAATTTGAACTCCTTCCACTGCGAACCCTCTCCCGAAGCGGTGAACGTGAAAACCGATGAGGTGCTTCCTGCGCTCGCGGTCAATGAAACCGGTCCGTGAGTGGCGGGTGACCCAACATCCTCCTGAGTACCCAAATTGAAGGCTAGGGCATACTTCCGACCGACCACGGTGGCGATGCTCTGCGTTACGCCGCCGTAAGGACTGTTAAACAGCTTATCTCCCTGCAAATCCAGAAAGAACAAGCCCTCAAGGGGGACAACCGGATGCACATTCGGAGCAGAATTGGGATACTTGCCCCATGCGAGACTGTCGTTGATCACCGTCCAACCAGAGATGACGGTGGAGCCTGGAGTCAGGATCTGAAATCCGTCACCCCGGTCAGAGAATGTTCCCATTTCGAAACCAGGATTCGTCAACAGGTTCTGACCGGAAGCCACTTGCAATAGGGTGGCTGGAATCAAGGGAAGCAGGTAGGTAATCAGGTTGCGAAAAGTGGTTTTCATAGCGTTTCAGGGGAGATTTCAAATTTTAAGGGAGAACGGTAACGAAAGGACATTGGCAAAGATCCGGATTCGCTGGAATCAAAAACTTCCAGAGCGACCTTCATTGTCCGAATCTTCGGATGGTCAAACGGCGATGCCAAGCATTCAGGTGGGTGGCGAGTCTTCTGTACCTCTCCTGGAGGTTAACGTTGCCTAATCAGCCAGTAATCTCGGGACAGGAGGTGTGCCGAGGGAGACGTACTTCGAAGGAGTACCAGTCCCGACTAACAAGCATTGCCTCAGCCACACGGAGCCTGCAGGGAACTTTCACGGCCAGACTCCTGAGATCTGGAGCGGCAGGGGCGATTTACCACGCGATGATCCGTGGCGACGGCGGCAAGACGGTTCTCGAGGACGAAAAGGACCGCTACGGCAGGAAGGATCTGATGGAGGCGGGTTGTGCTCGGTTTGGCTATACGCCTTCGCCTTTTTCCGGGGACGACGGTTCGCGTTCCGCGCGCTCACACTAAGATTCGTTTCACCACTTCCCCATGCACGTCGGTGAGGCGGAAGTGGCGGCCTTGGTGGAAATAGGTGAGGCGGGTGTGATCGATGCCGAGGAGGTGCAGGATGGTCGCTTGGAGGTCGTGGACGTGCATGGGGTTTTCCACAATGTTGTAACCGAAATCGTCGGTCGCACCGTGGACGATGCCGGGTTTCACGCCGCCGCCAGCGAGCCACATGGAGAAGCAGCGCGGGTGGTGATCGCGGCCGTAGGTATCCTTGGTGAGGACGCCTTGCGAGTAGGCGGTGCGGCCAAATTCGCCGCCGCAGACGACGAGCGTGTCTTCGAGCAGACCGCGTTGTTTCAGGTCGGCGAGAAGGCCGGCGCAGGGTTGATCGACCTCTTTGGCGAGCTTCGGCAGAGCTTGCGGAAGGTTGCCGTGGCTGTCCCAACCTGGGTGATAGAGCTGGATAAATCGCACGCCGCGCTCGGCGAGACGACGGGCTTGGAGGCAATTTGCGGCGAAGGTGCCGGGCTGTTTCACGTCGGGGCCGTAGAGGTCGAGGACCGGTTGCGGTTCGCCTTCGATGGAGGTGGCGTCCGGGACGCTGGTCTGCATCCGGTAAGCCATTTCGTATTGGGCGATGCGGCTTTCGATTTCCGGATCGAGCTCGTTTTCGAAGGAAATCCGGTTCAGGCCGGCAAGTTTGTCGAGCATCGCGCGGCGACCGCTGCCGCAGATGCCGTCGGGGTTGGTGAGGTAGAAAACCGGTTCTTTGCCGGAGGAAAACCGGACGCCTTGGTAGCGGGAATCGAGAAACCCGCTGCCCCAAAGCCGCGAATAAAGCGGCTGGTCGGCGGGCTTTTCGGTGACCAGCACGACGAAGGCCGGGAGGTTTTCGTTCATCGCGCCGAGGCCGTAGTGGATCCACGATCCCATGCTCGGGCGGCCGGCGAGTTGCGAGCCGGTTTGGATGAACGTCATCGCCGGATCGTGGTTGATCGCCTCGGTGAACATCGAACGGACGAGGCAAATGTCGTCAGCCATGCTGCCGGTGTGCGGGAGCAGGTTGCTTAGGCGGGTGCCGGATTTGCCGAAGGCAGTGAAGTCGAAATGCGAGCCGGCGAGCGGCAGGACGGCTTGGTTTCCGCTCATGCCGGTGAGGCGCTGGCCGGCACGGACCGAGTCGGGCAGCGGCTGGCCGTTGCGTTCGCGCAGCAGCGGTTTTTCGTCGAAAAGGTCGTGCTGCGCCGGGCCGCCGCTGAGGAAAAGGTAGATGATCCGCTTGGCTTTCGGCGCGAAACCGGGGATCGCGATCGGCGTGGCCGCAGCGGATTTTTCCGCCAGCAGAGAGCCGAGCGCGAGGCCGCCGAGACCGGCGGAGAGCTTCGAGAAAAAGTGGCGGCGGGTGATGAAAAAGGGATCTGGGGCCATGGTTCAGCGGAGGGTGATGGCTTCGTCGAGGTTGAGGATGGCGTTGGCGAGCACGGTCGCGGCGGCGAGATCGACGGGCGGGAGGTCGGGCGGCGGGGCGAGATCGCCGACTTTGAGGAAGGCTGCGGCTTCGCTCGGATCCTGGCGGAAAATTTCCAACTGCTCGTCGTGGAGTTCGTTGAGGAGCTTGGTTTCCCGCTCGCCCGGCGCGCGATCGAGGGTTTCCCGGAACAACCAACGAACGCGGCTGGCGAGGTCATTTCCGCCTTCGCGGAACATCCGGATGGCGATGCCGCGCGACGCTTCGACGAATTGCGGGTCGTTCATCATGACCAGCGGCTGGAGCGGCGTGTTCGTTTGCTGGCGGCGGACCGTGCAGACGTCGCGGCCCGGCACATCGAACGCGAGCATGTTCGGCGGCGGGGCGGTGCGCCGCCAAAACGAATACAAACTGCGCCGGTAAATCCCCGGCGCGGCGTCGCGCGTGTAGCCGGGGACGAAGCTGTTGAGCACCTTCCAATCCGCGGACGCCGGTAGATATGGTCGCGTCGGCGGACCGCCGATGGTGGCATTGAGCAAGCCGGAAAGGTCCAGCGCTTGGTCGCGCAAATCCTCGCCGGACAAGCGTTTCGCCGGGCCGCGGGCGAGCAGGATGTTGGCGGAATCGCGGGCGCGGAGTTTTTCCGAGGCTTTCGAATCCTGGCTGTAAGTCGCGCTGAGCACGATCTCGCGGCACAGCCGTTTCATGTCCCAGCCATGGGAAATGAAGTCGCGGGCGAGCCAATCGAGCAGTTCGGGATGCGATGGAAGTTCGCCTTGCGAACCGAAGTTTTCCGAGGTCGCGACGAGCCCCCGGCCAAAGAAATGCTGCCATGCGCGGTTCACTTGGACGCGGGCGGTCAGCGGGTGGTTCGGCGCGATCAACCAGCGCGCGAGACCGAGGCGGTTGCGCGGTTGGTCGGCGGGAAATGGCGGCAAAAATGCGGGTGTGGTGCGCGACAGCGGTTCGCCTTGCGGGTGATCGTACGCGCCGCGGGCGAGGACAAACGTCGGGCGCGCCTCGGCCATTTCCCGCATCACTGGGATCTCGGCAAAGCCGTCGCTGAGCTGGCGGAGATGGAGATCCGCGGCTTTCACGCCGCCCGCCAGTCGCCGCGTTTCCGAGTCGATCGCGCTGAAATAATAGTCGCGCAGGCTGGCCAGCCCGGCGTCGTCGCGCGGCGCGGCGGCGAGAGTTTCGGCCAGCGGTTTCCCGTCGTGCAGCGAGCGGACTTCCAGCGCGGTGATCGGGCGGGTGAAAATCCGGATTTCATCGACCGCGCCGTTGCGGAATCCCGAATCGCGGACGCGCTCGCCGAATGTGAACGCGTTGGCGCTGCCGGAGTTACGGGTGAGTTGGTCGCGGACGATGTCCACCGGCGCCGCCTCGCCATTGAGGAAAATTTTCAGCCCCGCCGCTTTCGACGACCCGTCGTACGTCACCGCGACATGCGTCCACTCGCCGACCGGAACCTCGGCCTTGCTGCGGATCGCGATGCAATTTCCCGGCCACTCGCGGGCGACCATCCACCGCAGTTTGCCGTCTTCATAGAGCAGCTCGAAGCCGTTGTAGCCCGGGTCGTACCCGGCGCTGTTGTGGAAAACGACCATCCGCTTCGTCGGCTCGCCGGGTTTCAACCAGAATGCGACCGTGACCGGATCCTCGCAATTCACGACGCCGTGCGGCCCGAGCGAAAGCGGGTCGTCGCCCGTGAATTTCAGCGCCTGGCCGCTGTGGCCGGGCACAAGCTGGCTTTTTGCGTTCGATTTCCCGGGCTTTGCCGGGTCGGCGGCATTGGCGAAATCCGCCGCATCCAGGTCATACGAACCGCTCAGGTCCGGGCTGGCCGCCGTCGGATTGGCGAGCCATGCCTGAAATTCCGGCTCGCGGACGCGCTCTCCCTCCGCGAGCGCCTGCCCGGCGGCGAGGATTTCCGCCTGCCGCTCCGGCAGCTCTTTTTCCTGCTCCGGAGTCGTGAGAAACAGGCAGGGGTTTGGCTGGATCGAGCCGGTGCCGTGAAGCAGGCCCCACTCGTCGATCGAGTTGAAAAACGCGCCCATTGAGTAGTAGTCCTTCATCGTCAACGGGTCGTATTTGTGATCGTGACAACGGGTGCATTCGAAAGTCAGCGCCATGAACGCGGTGCCGACGGTGTGGACGCGGTCGGATATCCCCTCCTGCCGGTATTCCGCTTCCACGCTGCCGCCCTCCTGGGTTTTCCGGTGTATGCGGTTGAAAGCGGTCGCGATGATTTGGTCTCGGGTCGGCTCCGGCAGCAAATCGCCGGCGAGCTGCCAGGTGATGAACTGGTCCCACGGCAGATTTTCGTTCAGCGCGCGGATCACCCAATCGCGATACGGCCAAGCCTGCGTTTCCAAGTCGGACTGGTAGCCGAACGAGTCGGCGTAGCGGGCGACGTCCAGCCAATCGACCGCCATGTGCTCGCCATAGCGGGGCGATGCAAGCAGCCGGTCCACCACCCGTTCGCGGGCGTCCGGCGCAGCATCGGCGAGAAATCCGTCCAGCTCCGGCTGGCTCGGCGGCAGCCCAGTGAGATCGAAGGAAACCCGCCGCAACCAGCGCTCCGGACTCGCCGCCGGCGACGGCGACAGCCCTTCCAAATCCAGCCGCACCGCGACGAAATGATCGATCTCGTTTTTCGCCCAGCCCGCCTGTTTCGGCTCCGGCACCGCGACTTTGTCCGGCAGCGACGCGAACGACCACAGCGGTTCGTATTCTGCGCCCTCGGCAATCCAGCGGGCGAGCGTTTCGCGGTCCGCGTCGGTGAGTTGACGCGGCGACTTCGGCGGCGGCATCACCTTCTTCGGCCGCGTTTCGTGGAGGCGGTGGATCAACTCGCTTTCCTTCGGCTTAAATGGAACAAAAGCCTCCGCAGCCAGAGCGTCTTTGCGGATATCGAGCCGGAGATCGGCCTCGCGCTTCATCGAATCCGGCCCGTGGCACTGGAAACACTTGTCGGAAAGGATTGGCCGGACGTCCCGGTTGTAAGTCAGCTTTTCCGCCGCCGAAAGGTATGGCAACCCGAGCAGAAGCCACAGCGGAACCCCGGCGGGGCGAAAAAACGGAAGAGACAACATCATCGAAATAGGAACTCGGAGATGTCCATACGTCCGTCGCGGCGCAACGCTTTCGCTGGGGAAGATCGCTGCCTAGAATCGCGGACTGGGAGCGGACGGCTATACTCATGATTCCGCTCGGGAAAAAGCGGTTTATGAATCGGGATGAATTGATATCCATCGACCCGGACGTTGTAGCCTGCACGCCAGCGTTTCGAGGAACCTGGGTTCCGATAAGATTCCTGTTCGACTATCTGGAACGGGACTGCGCTCTGGAAGGGTTCCTGGAATTCCCTCTGACCGTGAACCGGCAAACAATTGGTCCACTTCTACAACCATCGAAATCGGCGAAACTCGCGTCAGACTCACGAAAATAAATCAACGCCTTGCATCATCGGGAATTTGCACAGTGCAATAAGCAAATTATCCGATCGCGATAAGTCTGTTAGGTAATTTCCTCATGCTCGAATTGCCTTGATCACCCGGTCATATACAGGTCGCAATTAAGCAATCTTGTTTTTGATATTTTCTTCCATGTCTCTCTCGATACTCAAACCTAGAAAGGAAAGTGGGCGCGGTTTTTGAGCGCCCTTGAGAGGGCGGTATGAGATGGCTTGGAATGGGCCGAGCTGGACGTTTCTATATCCGCTGAGCAGCAGTCGTGTGTCGCCAGGCAGACCGGGCAGCCACTTTCCGCCCAACCAACGACGCAATAGCCGGGTCAATAGCAACATCCAGCGCTGCTCCACGCTCCATCGCCTCGTGATGGCCCGGATGTGATGCAACTCGTTGCTGGTCCGAGTGACAGCTTGGGCGATTAGATCGCTTTTTTCGCAGGATGCTGACTTTGACGGTCTTTTGGCCGTCGCTCCGGGTCTGCCGTCCAACTCCGGATATGAGCATGAGACGAGTGCGGATGGCTTCGCGGTGGCAATCCTCGTCGTAAAACCGCAGATCGAGGTTCCACCAGTTGTAAAACAGCACGACGGGGTTGGCCATGAGCCGGTTGGAGGCGAGCCGCCGCGAGGTGTAACTGTTCCAGCCCCATTGGTTCTTGAGTTCGTCGAAGCTGTTTTCGGCATCGCCCCGGTCGCGGTGGGAGCAGGAGGGTTTGGCAGTCTGTGCCGCGACGGAACTTGCCGGGTTCGCTTTATAGTGTGCTGGGGGGATTGTGAGGCAGGATGCCTCCCTAACGTTCTGGCGCAGGATGCGTCAGCCACATCACGCGATCTCCAGCCCGCGCATGGTGCCGGTGGAGGAGGCGAACTTGTCTGCGTCGATTCCGAGGCGATGGAGCATGGAGAGGAAAAGGTTCGGCAAGGGATAGTTCCGCTCGGTGTCGAAGGCGAGGTGCTGGCCGTGCTTGAAGCCACCGCCGGCGAAGATGACGGGGAGGTTGGTGGTGACGTGACTGCTGGCATTTCCCATGTTGCTTCCATACATAACCATGGTGCGGTCGATGAGTGTGCCCTGGTCTTCCGGGGTGGAGCGGAGGTTGGAAATGAGGTTGTTGAGCAGGCGCATGTGCTCGTTGTCGATGCGTTCGAGTTGGGCCATCTTCGCCGGATTTTTTCCGTGGTGGGATAGGCTGTGGTAGCCGTCGCCGACGGATTTCCCATCCACGATGATGGCGGGTGAGGAAACGGAATCGAGCATGAGGGTGATCATGCGGGTGGAGTCCGTCTCGAAGGCGAGGTGAGCCAGATGATACATCAGCTCGGTTTTCCGCATGTATTCGATGGGGTCTTTCGGATCCACAGGCACTTGCTCTGTGGTTTTCGGTTTGGGTTTTCCCTCCCACTCCTTGGACTCCTCCATGCGGACTTCAAGCTCGCGCACTCCGGTGAAATACTGGTCGAGGCGCTCCTTGTCCCGGTCTCCGACCTTGCGCTTCAGCCCGCTGACTTCTCCGGCGACTGCGTCCATGATGGATTTCCCGAGCTCAAGCTTGCGTTGCTGCTCGGCGATTTGTTTGGGACTTCCCTGGATGAATAGTTTCCGGAAAAGTGCGGCGGCGCTTTCCTCGGATGGGATTTGCACGCCGGAACCGGTGAAGGAAAGCGATTTTCCGCCGCCCTTGATGTTCACTCCGAGGCTGAGGGACGGGAACCGCGTGAGGTGGCCGATTCGCTCCGCGACGTATTGGTCGAAGGAAATCGTGTTCCGGAAGCCACTGCTGCCAGGGCGCGGAGCTGCGGTGAGGAAACAGATGTCGGCAGGATGTCCGGCATCGACATCCGGGTGGGACACGCCACTGAAGACGGTGAATTGGTCGCGGTTTTTTTCAAGCCGCGAGAGGTAGGGCGAGAGTGCGTAGTCGAGTCCGCTGCCGGTTGGGAAAAATTTCTCGGGGAGGAGGCCGAGGTTGTTGCAAATGCCTAGGAAACGGCGTGGGACTTCCGGAGCCGCGCCCTTCGCGAAAGCGGGAGTCATTGCGTCGAGTAATGGCAGCCCCAGGGTGACGCCGATTCCTTTGAGAACGGAGCGGCGGGAGAGGTGGCGGGCGGTGGCGATGTAGGGCATGGAAACTTTAAACTTTAAATTTCAAGGAAGTGGCTCGCGCTATTTGTTCTGGAAAAGAGGAGTTTGGATAATTTCCTGAATGATGGTCTTGATACCGTAGCCCGACTTCTCGGATTTGTTGAGGATGTTTTCCAGCTCTCGCCTGTCGCCGAAGCGGACGGGGGTGCCGGTGGCGTAGGTGATGAGCTGCGTGGCAAGGTTCGCGGCGATGGCTCGTTCATCGCGGAGGAGGAGATTTTTATAGGAGGAAATGTCGGAAAACGCGGCTCCGTCTGCGGTCATTCCGGTGGAATCGACGGGCAGCTTGTAGGCGAATGCGAAGGGCTGCCCGTTTTTTCCGAAACCTTTGGCGTGCTCGTTCTTCGTTTCGGAAATGGCCCGGTATTGGTCTCGCCAGCCGCCGAAGATGTCGAAGGACTCCAGGGCGAAGCCGGGTGGATCGATCTTCGAGTGGCAAGTGGCGCAGGACTTGTCTTCACTGTGTTTTGCGAGTTGCTGGCGGATGGTTTTCGCGCCTCGGATATCTGGCTCCACGGCGGGTGTGCCCGGCGGTGGCGGGGGTGAGGGTTGGCCGAGGATGCGCTCCAGAATCCAAGCGCCACGGAGGACGGGGGAGGTGGTTGTGCCGTTGGCGGTGATTTTTAAAATACTCGCCTGCGTGAGGAGGCCACCGCGTGGGGAGTTTTCCGGGATGGCCACCTTGCGCATCGCTACGCCCTTCACTCCGGGGATGGCGTAGTGCTCGGCGAGGCGTTCGTTGAGAAAGGTGAAATCACTGTCGATCAGATTGCGGGCGGGGAGGTTTTTGCTCAGCAGCTCGGTGAAAAACATTTGAGTTTCATCGAGGGCGGACTCGGTGAGGAGGTCGTCGAGGTAGTAGTCCGGGTAGAGATTCGCGTCCGGGGAGGTGGAGTTGATGTCGCGCAGAGCCAGCCAGGCATCGAGGAAAGCGGTGCTGAAACGCTCCGAGCGGGGATCGGCTAGCAAGCGATCCGTCTGGGCGCCGAGCACGTCGGGATCGGAGAGTTTCCCGGATGCCGCCAGATCGCGGAGAGTATCGTCGGGCGGAGAGTTCCAGAGGAAAAACGCCAGCCGCGATGCCAAGGCGGGGCCGTCCAGTTTCCCGACAGGCTCCTCAAGGCTCACGAAGCCCGGCGAGCAAAGCACCGCGGTGTAGGCTGCGATCATCGCATCGGAAAATGTGCTCCCCGAGTCGAGCGCGGCTTTGACGACTGGCAGGAAGCGCTCGCTGTCCGCAGGGGTGATGGGGCGGCGGTAGGCTTTGGTGAGAAAATTTTCCAACAAACGCTTCGAGTCCTCGGCAGGATTTTCCGAAGAGACGATGCCCTCCGTCTTCGCTTTCGTCGGCGGATTGATGGGTAGGTTTCCGAACAGCAGCTTGTGCCCGGCGGGCGGCCACTGCGCGATGATGGGACCTTCGACTTCCAACCATCGGTAGGCCACACCGGGGACACCCTCCTTCGTCGCGAGCGGATTGCGGAACGGCCCCGGTGGCCTGGAGCGGAAGAGCCGCGCCGCGTCCGGCCCAATGGTCTCGCCTCGCCGGAGGATGACTTTCATCTCGGAGACGTTCGCGTCCGGCGTGGCATCGAAGGAACCGATCTTCCGTTGGGTGCGCGCATGGATCGCGTAGAGGCAGACCGGTTCATCGCGTTTCCCGGGGAAGGTCTTATCGCGCGAGGGATTGATGACGCCGTTTTTATCGATGATGGACTCCGCGGTGAAAGTCTGCGTCAGCAACCGCAATTTGTAGGTGGCATCGAAGGGCGCTTTGAATTGGTCGAAGCGCGGCTGGATCGGTTCGTAGCTGCTTGCCGTCACCCCTAAGGCTTCCAGCTCGCGGGTGGCGGGGTCTTTTTTACCCACAGTGAAAGGCCGCTTCCCCTTCAGCAGTTCCGGCTGCGCCTCTGTGCCGAGCATCGGGAACATCGCCCGATACGCGGATCCGTTGAACTTATTGAAAACGATTTTTCCAAGCATCCCATTCTGCTGGCGGGCATAATAGCGGATCGTCTTCGCCTGCGGCTTGCCCGGGCCGGTGGCGATCACGGCGCGCAATGCCTGGTCCGCCGCCTGCATGTAGCGGGCCATCTGAATGTGGGAAATGTCCAGAGCCTCGCCCGATTTGCTGAAACGGTGGGACTCGCCGTCCTCCGGCAGAATCTCGCGGATGTCCAGCCATGGTGCCGAGAGCAGATCGCGCAGGGAGTTCTCGTATTCCAGCCGGTTCAGCCGGCGCATGGATGAGCGACCTTCCGTCTCCGCCCTGCCCTGATCGGCGGCGTCCAGCGATTGGGTCAGCGCTTTCAGGAACGGGGCGCTTTCCTCCTCGGGTGGCGTGTTCTTTTTTTTCGGCGGCATCTCTCCGCTGGTGAGCCGGTCGTGGACTTTTACCCAAGCGGCCATCGCGGTGGGATCCGAGAGATTTCCGGAAAGCGCCTCCAGATCGAAGCGACCCTTGTGGGTGACCGAGTCATGGCAATCGTAGCAATGGTTTTCCAAAAACGGCAGGAGCGCCGGATCCCCTTCCGCCCGAAGCCATGCGCTTCCACTGAGAAAAATGGCGGCCGGAAGCAGGAAGCGGAAAGGGAAAGCGGAACACAGCATTGGCTTGGATTACGGGAATGAGGAGGGGTTATATTTCGGAAAGGTCGATTGGATCACGAGTCAAAAGAGTCAGCGAAAGCGCCGGGATAAACCGCCTTGGAATAGCGAATGAAAGAGCCTTACAAAGAACAGTCAGCCATTGAGCTCCGAAATCAAAGTTCCCGTTTTGCGACTTTATACTGACAGGGGGAAGGCAACATCATCCTCACCGCCACGGCAAGGAGAGGGCGGGCGCGGCGGAGTCGGAGAACCTGAGCATGCGCCTCAGAATTCCCAAGTAAAGGAGGGCGAGAACTGGGAATGGGAGCGTAGCGGACATAAAGTCCCCGGAGGGGAGCCCCGCGAGGGGTGAGCGACAGCGAATCAAATGCTGTTAGCATCCGCGATGACAAGCCTCCGCGGAAGGGGTCTTTCAAACGGATCGCTGGTTCAACGTCCCCGACGGCAACGATCAGACGCACGCTAGCAGGAAGTTGGATGGGTCCGTGATCGCTGCGAAGTCTGAGGCGGACAAGGGCGTCCCTGAAGCGCCTGCGGAGTGAATGGAGGAAAGGGAACTGCATGTTCTAGCCAAAACGCGCGCCGGATTTGGCTCGGCGTACGGCCGATACGGTCAGTTTCACTTACAAAAAAAATAAGACCGTAGATGAAATCAGGCCGACACAGATCGGGAAGAATATCTGTGGATTTCCATCTACGTACATCGGCTTGATCTTTGATTGAAAATTCTTACTCTGACGGCGTTGCGAATCGGGTCAGGATTTCGCTACCTTACTCCATCAACACCAGGCCGAACGGGACGAACCGTTTGAAATCGTCCGTGTTGAAAGTGGCGAGGGGAAATCCGGCCAAGATGGCGGTCGCCGCGATCATGCAGTCCGGGTGCGACCCGGGGCGGCGGCCACCGAGGTTGAAAAGCCGCGACGCCTCCTCGCCCTCTCGCCAAGTAAGGTCTGCAATCGAGCGATTCAGCACCGCGAATACCGCATCTTTCCGAGCCTGGGTGAGAGGGCCGTTGCAAAATTCCGACCACGCGACCGCGCTGGTCGTCACTTTCTCACCCGCCGCCAGCCAACCACGCACTTTCCCGGCGCCCTCCGAGCCGACCGTTGCCACATCCACCAGGAGATTCGTGTCGAGGTGGATCATTCCCACCACATCCGTTTCGCTTCCCGCTCCGCCCGGATGTCCGCTTTGAATTCTGCTCCTTCGGCCAAGCTCAGGCCGCCCCCGTCCTGCAGCCAGTCGAGTGCCGTGAGCGGACTTGGCCGCCTGTCTTCCGCCTCGGCCTCCAGCCGGAGTTTGCGAATCGCCTGCCGCATGACCTCGGCCTTGGAGACGGCGTGGCGCTTCGCCAAGCTGTCCAAGGCACTCAAGGTGCCGGCGTCCAGAGCCATGCTGGTTCGCTTGAGCGGGTTGGCATAATTCATGTGGTAATCCATGCCGTAAAGACCGCCCCTCGTCAAGACCCTTCCCTAGTCCAGAGCGCCAGAAACGCTTCGGCCAATTCCGGGTCATTCAGAAAAATCCCCTGCTCCGGCAGCGGACCGCCTTTCCGCAAAATCCGCAGCGTGCCGCCCCCGCTCCCCGGCTTCCGGGCCATCCATTCCCACGCGATCCGGCCCATGGTCATCCGCACGTTCAGCTCGACCACCCGCTTGAGCGCCAGCGAGCCGTCCGGGCGGCGGTGGACCAGCGCGTCCACACAGAGCGGCCCGACGTAGCCGGGGAGCAAATCCGCCAACAGCCTCGGCATTTCGTTCCGATAAATTTCCATCGCCCCTTCCCGGAACAAGAACTCCGCGTGCTCCGGTTCCAGCAACCGACCCCATTTCGGCCCGACCCGGATGCCGACAAATCGGCCCGCCGCGTCGTTCTCCATCCGTGTGAGTCCGAGCAAATCCGCCTCCCCGCCCGGCTTCATTTCATAGAGCGCGGAGAAATCCAGCACGCGTTCCAGCCATGGCTCGACGACCACCGAACCGTGCCCGGCGAGCGTGTTCGCGATCCACCCTCGCGTCCGCTCCGGGACGCTCGCCGCGTTCACCCGCAAGTGCCCGCGCCCGGCGCATGCCATTGGCGCTTTCAAGAGTGCTTGGCCGGTTTCCAGTAGCCGGGAAATCTCCGCTGCCGCCGATTCCGCTTCGAGAAACAGCTTCCCTGTCTCCGCCTGCGCGCCCAGCGCCGCCTCAAGCCGCAGCCCGATGTCCTTGGAAAACCACTCCGCCGGCAGTGCTTCCCGCCACGGCTGCGCCATTCCCGGTGCGACATCCGCCGCATACGGACGCAGCGTTTCCACCGCGTCCGGGCTCCACGCCCACGGTCGCAGTCCGCCGAGTTTCCGGCCCGCCGGCGTTCCCAGCGTCAGGATTTCCGGCAGCTCGAATCCCGCGTCTTTCAGCCTGCCCAGATGCTCCACCGACGGCGCACGCCGCAGCAAAACCGCATCATCCCGCCGACAGACGCCGAGCATCAGCGCCTCCAAATCCAGTTCCAGCGCCAGCGCCGTCTTGTCCGGCTGCCACGGCTTTCCGAGCGCCGCCGCCCGCGCGTGCGACTCCGCATTCGGATTAAAATAATGCACCACGGGCGTCCTGCCCCGCGAGTGCTCGCACACTTCCAGACGCCGGATGAAATCCTCGTCCAGTCCCGCCGCCCGCCGGCTCTTCGCATGAAACGGCGCCAATCCCTTCGCCCGCGCCGGCGTTAGCGGAAATGCCAGGCAGCGGCGAAATCCATCCCAATCCGTCTCGCCCCGCGCCTTCCACCGCCGGAACCATTTCAGCCCGTGGCCGACGTGGCCGATTTCATCCAGATGAATCTTTTCCAGCACCGTCGCCGTCGCCGTGTCCCCGACCTGCCGGAACAAGCCGGCGTAGTGCTTCGAGAAATCCAGATTCGCCTGCTCGAAGGTCAGATTCAGCCGCGTCACGAAATCCAGCGGCGTTTCCATCGGCGCGACGAGCCGCCAGAAATGGTCGTTCACCGGCAGCTCGCCGAATGCGATCCCACACTCCCGCATCCGCCGGATGTACATCAGCGCGTGCGCCTGCTCCTCCCGCATCGCTTCGTAAACGCCCGCCCGATAATCCTTCGGCGCATCGGGAAATCGCAGCAAAACCAGCGCCATCAGCTCCGCCGCCAGCAGCTCATGGTTCGCCAGGAAATGCAGCATCACCCCGCGTTCCCGATCGTCGTCCAGCCGGTGCGTGCCGGGGAAATCCACCCGCACCCCGTCGCCCCGCACCCGCAGTTCCGGCGGCCTGCCCGGTCCCTCCGGCAGCGCGATTTTCGGACCCGGCGCATCGTCCGAAACCGCCGCCGCCCCGGCCCGCAGCTTCTCCTCCAGCGTGTCCGCAAACAACACCCGCTCCGCGATTTCCCGTATTTCCGGCACGGGGGAGGTATAAAACCACCGAAGCGATTCGCACGTCCACATTTACAGGACCAAGCCGCCCAGGAGGATTTCCCGCGACCTTTCAGCGCCGATAATCGCGTGGCGCGGATCAATTTCCCTGGGAAGTCGGTCGGCGTCCCGAGGCGGCGCCGGTTTCAGTCGTCCTTGAGGGCCGAAGGTCCTGCCATCCCTCAGCCCGGCCCAACGGGCCGGGTAATGGGGCAATATTGATCGGCGGCCCGAAGGGTCGCGATTTGGGGTGTGGCGGACCGCCCGTATCGCAGCCCGTTGGGCCGCGGGCATTTCGGGATTCCAATACCCAGCCCGTTGGGCTGGGCTGAGGGATCGCCGGGTCTTTGACCCTGAAGCGGCGTTCCTGATTCCGCTGTCACCACCGTCTGACCGACCCACGGAACCCGTCTTCTCGGAAATTCCACCATCCCTGACAAACAATGACTTCCAAATGTACTTCCCGATGAGGCCGCAATTCTGGCGTAACCGGGACCCCGGACTGAAGCCCGGGGCTTTGTTCCCTCAGGCTTGCAGCCTGCCAATCCGGCACTGAATCCCCTATGGCACGAAGGCCGTCCTCCTCATCCATCAACTTCCTCACATGAGCGGATGTGACGCGCTCGCCACGACTGGGAAGAAATCGCACGCCATTGCGCGTCGGCGTGTCACCTTCCGACCGCTTTGATCGGGAGCCGCGCCGCGCCCGCTCGGAAATCACGTCACCCGCATTCCGCCCGTCCTTGGCAGCGATTTCCGCAGCCTTTCTTATACTGCCGCGCATCAGGATTTGGGGAAGCCAAGGAGCGTGGGCATCCTGCCCACACCCGCCCATGAAAAGTCCATGGGCCGTGCATTCACGCTTCTCATGGGCTTCCCATGGTCTGCGGGCAAGATGCTCAAGCTCCTTGATGCGCCGTGAGCCGGCGAAAACCCCAAATCATGGTGCGCGGCAGGATAGAAGATCCGTGTCGATATCCAGTGACGCTTTCATTCATAAAACAGGTAGCCGCCGCGAATCCGCCGGTCGATTCCACGGAGAATTCGGGTCATGGAGTTCCCGTTTGTGTTCCCGGACCCCGTCGTTTCCAAGGGGCGCTCATTCATCCATAGAAGCGCGTATAAACATCCATCACAACTCGGACAAAACCCCCAAACGCACTCCTCCCGGGAAACGGCGCCGGACTGACACGCTGCTACCGGATGATTTCGTCCGGCAGTTCGTTGATGTCGTTTTCCTCGCGGGGCCAGTGATTGGCGAGGGTGTCGCCGAGGCGGCGGAGGCCTTCGCAGAGGGATTCGAAGGGGCCATCGTCGTGCATGCGGCGGACCATGGCGGCCACGGTTTCCTTCCAGAAATCCGGGCCGGCGGCGGCGTCCAAGCCGCTGTCCCCAAGGACGACGACGCGGCGGACGCGGGGCATCATGACGATGAGCGCGCCATTCCGGCGCTTGGTGGCGCGCATGCCGGCTTTCTCGAAAACCCGCCAAGCGTAGCGCTCCGGCCGGAAAATCAGCCGGCCGGTGATGCAGACGCGGATCTCCGCGCTGGTGCGCAGTTCTTGCTCGCGGATGGCTTCCACCAGCGCGGCCTCTTCTTCGGTTGTCAGGAAATCCGCCATAAATTCTACCAGCCTCCGCTCGCGCCGCCACCGCCGCTGCTCCCGCCGCCGCCGGAAAATCCGCCGCCGCCGCCGCCGCCACCGAATCCTCCTCCGCCGCCACCCCAGCCGCCGCCGATCCACGGGCTGCGGCCGACGCCGCGGTCCGAATAGACACGGTCCCCGCCGAAGAGGCGGCGGAGGATCGGGCCGAAGACGATGACGCCAAGGAAAAGGAAAAACACCCAGCCAGGTGAGCCGTTGCCCTGGCGGTCAAGGTTGGTGGAGCCGTCGCCTTGGTATTCGCCTCTGGTGGCGGCGATCATGGCGTCCACGCCGGCGTTCACACCGTCGGCGCGCCGGTTTTCGCGGAGCAGCGGGGCGACGCGATCGGCGATGATCTGCTTGGCGCGGGCGTCCGGCAGCGCGCCTTCAAGGCCATAGCCGGTATGGATGCGCATTTTGCGATCCGCGGCGAAAATCAGGAAAATCGCGCCGTTGTCCTGCTTTTCCCCACCCAGTTTCCACGCGGCGTAGAGGCGCTGGCTGAAATCGAACAACTCCGCGCCTTGCGGCAGTTTTGGGAAAATGGCGACGACGATTTGGGATGATGAATCGCGCTCGAAGCGCTCCAGCTTGGCGTCCAGCGCGGAATATTCCGAGGGGCTGAGCCAATTCGCCTGATCGAGGACATAGTGCGGGTCCGGGCTGGGCGGCAGCGCCTCGGCGGCGGGCAGCCGGCCGCCGGTGAGAAGCAGAACGGCGAAGGCCAGGACGATGCGCGCGGCGGGCTTCCGAAGAGAGAAGATTTCAACCACTGATTTCACGGAGGTCACTGATTTTTAAGAGTAGATTCCCGGGGCCCGCGCCTCCAGAGCTTGGATCAACCGGCGCTTCGTTTCCCGGTGAAATCAGCGGGTGATCGTCCGCTCCGGGATGGTCCGATGTTCCGGTTCAGGCTCATTGCCCGGCGGGCTTTTTCTCGCCAAAGTTGAAATCGACCTCCGGGGGTTTTTCGGTGCCGGGATCGGCTTGGAAATACGGGCGGGCGGTGAAGCCGGCCATGGCGGCGTAAAGGACGGCGGGGAATTTCCCGATGGCGGTGTTGTAATCGCGGGTGGTCTCGTTGAAGCGGCCGCGCTCGACGGAGATCCGGTTTTCGGTGCCTTCGAGCTGGGCCTGCAAATCGCGGAAACCGGCGCTGGCTTTGAGGTCCGGGTAGCGCTCGGAAACGACGAGCAGGCGGCTGAGCGCGCTGCCGAAGCTGCCTTGCGCCTGCTGGAATTTTTGCAAAGTCGCGGCGTCGGTGGGGGCTTGGTTTGGATCGACGGTGACTTGGCCGACGGAGGCGCGGGCTTTGACGACGTTTTCCAGGACGCTTTTTTCAAAATCGGCCGAGCCTTGAACGGTTTTCACCAGGTTCGGGACGAGGTCGGCTCGGCGCTGGTATTGGTTGAGCACCTGCGCCCACGAGGAATTCACCGCCTGCTTTTTGCCGACCAAGCCGTTGTAACCGCCGGCGGCCGTGATTCCGAGGACGACCAGCAGGCCGACGATGACAATGAGAACGATCGCGAGCTTTTTCATGTGCCGCCAGCGATAGGCCGGGCAGCGGGGCGCGTCGAACGATTTCCCGAACCCGCCGGGCCGGCGCGCTCACTCCAGCGGGGCGAGGAGGTGGGAAAGGGTGTCGTGGTCGATGCGGAGCTTGCCGGTTTCCTCGGTGAGGAGGGCTTCGACGAGGGCGGCTTTGTGCTTCTGGAGGTCGAGGATGCGGTCCTCGATGGTGCCGGCGCAGACGAGTTTGTGCACGAAAACCGGCTTGGTCTGGCCGATGCGGTGGGCGCGGTCGGTGGCTTGATTCTCGGCGGCGGGATTCCACCAAGGGTCGTAGTGGATGACGGTATCGGCGGCAGTGAGATTGAGGCCGGTGCCGCCGGCTTTGAGGGAAATGAGGAAGATCGGAATTTCGCCGGTTTGGAATTTCTTTACCAGAGTGGCGCGATCGGTGGTCTGGCCGGTGAGCTTCAGGTAAGGGATTCCCTGCTTTTCCAAATGCGCTTCGATCAGCGCGAGCATGGAGGTGAAGCTGGAGAAAAGGAGGATGCGGCGGCCTTCTTCGAGCAGGGTGGGGAGGAGTTCGTCGGTGAGGAAATCGAGTTTGGCGGAATCCAACACCTTCTGGGCGGCGGGGATTTTCAGGAGCTGGGGGTGGCAGCAGATCTGGCGCAGCTTCAGCAGGGCATCGAGAACGACGATGTGGGATTTTGCCAAGCCCTTGTCGGCGATGGCGTCCCGGACGCGCTTGTCCATGGCGGCGCGCACGGATTCGTAGAGATCGGTCTGCTTTTTGGTGAGCTCGATGTGGTGGACGATCTGGGTCTTGGCCGGCAAATCGGTGGCAACCTGGTCCTTGGTGCGGCGGAGAATGAGCGGGGAGACGCGGCGGTTCAGCGCGAGCTGGGCATCGCTGGAGCGATCGCGCTCGATGGGCTTGCGGACGCGGCTATTGAAGGATTTCTCATCGCCGAGGAAGCCGGGCATGAGGAAGCGCATGAGGCTCCAGAGCTCGCCAAGGTGATTTTCCATGGGTGTGCCGGAAAGGCAGACGCGGTGGGCGGCGCGCAGGTCGCAGGCGGCGCGGGCGGTGATGGATTTCGGGTTCTTGATGTATTGCGCCTCATCGAGAACGACAATGTGCCAGTCCTGCTTGGCGAAGATTTCCAGATCCCGGACGAGCAGCGGGTAGGAGGAAATGACGACGTGGGCCTTGGCGATGGCCTTGAAGTTTTGCGAGCGATCAGCGCCGTGGAGGACGAGGATTTTCAGCTTGGGCGTGAATTTCGCGGCTTCCTCCGCCCAGTTCGGAACGACCGAGGTGGGGGCGATGACGAGCGATGGCTTGCCGGGCTTGGCATCGCGGGAGGCGGCGAGGTGGGCGAGGGTTTGGAGGGTTTTGCCAAGGCCCATGTCATCGGCGAGGATGCCGTGGAGGCCGTGGCCGGCGAGGAAGCGGAGCCAGCGGTAGCCATCGAGCTGGTAGGGCCGGAGCTCGGCGCGGACGGTGGCGGGTAGCTCGGCGGGCGGCAGGCTGGAAATGTTTTTCAGGCTGTGGCCGAGGGCGGCGAGGGCGCGCGTAGTTTCTGATGAATCGATGGTCAAGGCGTCGGCAACGCCGGCGGCGGCCACGCGGTCGATGCGCAGCGGCCCGTCGGAGCCGATGCTGCCGTGGAACAGGTGGCGGACCTGATCGACGATTTCCATGAGCCGCCGGGCGGGGAAGCGGAGGTGGCCATCGGCCGGATCTTCGCAGGGGACGACGAGGAATTCGGGCAAATCCGGCGAATCGGCAGCGGGAAATCCCTCGCGGATGGCGCGGGCGATGATTGGGATGAGACTGAGTCGGCGGCCATCGAGCTCGAAGTGGGCGTCGAACTGGAACCAGTCGATGCCGTGGTCCGGGTGGGCCTCGATTTCCGGAAAGAAATCCCCGGCATCGTGGATCACGAGGCCGCTGCGGGGGTCGATCTCGATGACCCAGCCATCGTCGCGGAGCTGTTGGAAATCCGGGTTGGAAATGATGTCGAGCCAAGCGGCCTCGGAGCTGGGGACGGGGTCCTCGACGATGATGGCGTCCCGATTGTCCGGCAGGAGGACGCGGGCGTTGTAGGCCTCCCGCAGGTGGAACAGGCCGAAGCGGAGGACGCGCTTGAGGGCGGCTTGCTCGGTGACCGCCTCGCGCGTCTGGATGCAGCGGCGGTTCCCGCTGAGGTGGGTGTGGACGGAATTTTCGCGGCCCTCGAGGGGCGGGAGCAACGGGCCGGCGGCATAGCGGATGCGGAGCCGGGCATGGATGAGATCGGCCGGGAAATGGGGATCCGCGGGATCGCCCCGGGAAATGCGCAGGTGCGGGACCGGCCGGATGGCGGGCAGCTCGACGGTTTCCACCGCTACCGGCGGCGGCGCGCCAGGGGCGATGGACTGCAATTTCACCGCCACCTCGGCGATGGCTCCGGCGGCCACGCGCGGGCCGCGCTGCCAGGCGGCCAGCACGGCGGCGGGCAGATCGCCCTCCAACAGGCCGAGCGCGCCGGTGGCGGAATCGAGGTAGCGCGGCGGATCCGTAGGCAGGATTTCGCCGTTGCCGCCGGGCAGTCGCAGGACCGGGCGGGCGCCGCCATCGGTCATGATTTCCCAAACCGCCTCGACGCGGGCGGATTCGCCGAAACTGACGGGCACCCACTCGCCGTCCGCCGGACGATAGGCAAACAGGTGACCGGTGGCGTGGCAGGCCTCCAGCAGCTCCTCCCAGCCGCCGCCCTCCAGCCGCATGTCGCCCCACTGGCCGATGCCGTTGGCGCGGCGGTGGTAGAACGAAGTGGGGACGATGTCGTCCCGGGTCATGTATTTCTGCGGATTCGAAGGGTCGGCCTGGGCGTTGGAACTGGAAATCGTGAAAGTGCCGTTCTTGCGCATCTGGGCGATGTGTAGGGTGAGCCGCCAGCCGGCCCCCGGCGCCGGTTCGATGCAGTAGGCGAGAAATCGCGTGGGCGCGGCCGGCACGGCGTCCCAGACATTGGCGGTGGCGGCGGTGCGGCTGGCGCAATCGATCTGCCGGAGCCACTCGCGCAACATCGGGTCGAGATCGCGGGGCGGGGCGGGGGGGCTGGGCGGCGAGGACTTCGAATGGGGGAACGACGGCAGCGTCGGGTGGACGGAAAACGGCCGGATGGCGAGCAGGGCGACCGCCGCGCCGTGCTTGCAATACCAGCCGACCGGGCAGGCGCACTCGGATTCCATTTTCCAGGTATCCCGCACCGGGAAGAAGCCGACGCGCGTCGGGTAACGCTTGTCCGACGAGCCGAGAACGCCGGCGTCGCAAATCACGCTTTCACCCCGGACGTGCTCGACCGCCTCGATTTTCACGCTATGCCGGTTTGCCAATCCCTCGGCGCGGGACAGGCTGCCGCGGTCGAACCCGCGCTTCCAGAGGCCGGAAAGCAGCCAGGCCGCAAGCCCCCGCTCGGCTTGGATGGCGGCGGTGAGTCGTTCCATGGAAATCGGAGGGCCGGGAGGAGGCGCGCGCGTTGTGGGGGAGGGGCCGGGGGATGTCGAGGCATTCGGGGCCCGCCCTCCCGGCTAGAAATCCAGGTAAATCTCGGTGCGCCGGTTGGCGCGGCGGCCTTGCGGATTGTCCAGGCCGGTTTCGGTGACGTTCGGGCGGCGGGGTTGGCTGGAGCCCTTGCCCACCGTGACGATCTGCGCCTGCGGGACGCCGCTTTTCTCCAGGAAATCCCGGACGACGGCGGCGCGGCGGGACGAAAGCAGATCGTTGTAATCCTCGGTGCCGAGCGAGTCGGTGTGGCCGCTGAGCGTGATTTTCTTGGCGGGATCCGCCTTGAGAATGCGGGTCACGATTTCGAGCTGGCGGCGGGTGCGGGGGTGCATTTCGTCCTCATCGAAATCGAAGTAAAGGGCGAGCGTGTCACCGCCGGCGGGGTTCTTGACGAGCGGGGTGTAGTAGAGATCCCCGTTGCCGAAGCGGCCGGCGTAATCGGCGAGGAGCTGGTCGAGATTGATTTCCGAGACGAGCCAATCCTTGCCGGCGGCTGGCTGGCGGAGGGTGATCCCGAATTGGCCGGTTTGCTTGCCATCGCGGCTTTCGATATTGGCGAGGTAGCCGGCGGTATCCGGGCGGAGGAAAAGGGAGCGCAGCGGCTTGGATTTCCGCAGGCGGTATTCGCCCTCTTCGAAGAGGATGCAGAGGCCGGCGATCTTGGCGTCCGAGAGCGATTCCGCATCGCCGATAGCGCGGGCGGATTCGAAATCCTGCCGGAGCACGGCTTGGATGAAGGCGTCGGCCGCGCCCAGCGAATCCCCGGCCAGCGGCTTGGCAATGTCCGCGGCGGTCGCGGCGGGCGGCAGGGAAATCTTCTCAACGGACCATTTGCCGCCGATGCGCCGGAGGTCGAGGTAGATGCGGTCGCTGCCAGCGGGGCGGCCTTCCAGCTCAAGCGCCCAGCGGGTGCTGGCGTTGATTTCGAGCTCGCCCACCTCGCGGAATCCGCCGGCCGGGCGGAGCTTGAGCGGGGAATCGGCAAGCTCGCGGAGCTGGCGGGCGGTTTCGGGATCGAGCGCGTTCTTGCCGAGCAGGCGGGCGGTTTTGGCGAGGTCGCCATTTTCGAGGGATTTCGCGACTTGGGCGACGAGCGCGGCGGGATCCGCGGCGGCCGCGCCGGGACCGGGGTCGGCCAGGGCAGCGGTGGGGTCCTCACGGATTTCCGGGGATTTTTCCGCGGCGGGCGGTTCAACCGCCGGGGTGACGGGATTTTCCACCACGGGAACCGGAACAGCGGGCGTGACCACGACACCGCGCTTCCAAAACACGAACACGGCGGCGGCGGCGATGACGGCGGCGAGCCCGAAAAAGAAGTAGGGAACGAAGGAGCGGTGCATGGGAATGAGCGGTTACTGCTCGCGCGGCAGGGCGGGCAGGACGACGCGCAGGATGCGGCTGTCGCGGACGACCTCCACGGCGGTATCCCGGACGGCGGCGGATGAGGCGAGGTGCAGTTCGAACTCGGCGGCGGTGGCCACCGCCTGGCCGTTCACGGCCACGATGAGATCCTGCGGCTGGATTTTCCCGCCGGCGAGGCCGTTGGTGGCCACGGACGTGACGACGGCGCCGGTGTAGCCGTGGGATTGCTCGATCGGCGTCAGATCGCGGACGTGGACGCCGATGGTTTCGAGGATTTCCCGCGGCTCGCGGGTGCGGCCGCGGCTCGGTTCCTCGGGCGCGGCGGGGCGGGCGTCCTCGCTTTTGGCGATCGTCGCGGAAAGCTGCAGGTCCTTCCCGCCGCGCCAAACGCCGAGCTTCATTTCATTGCCCACCTTGGCGCGCTGGATGAGTTCGAGGAGCTGGCTAGCAGTGAGGATTTCCTCGCCATCCACGGACCGGACGATGTCCCACTGCTGCAAGCCCGCCTGATCGGCCGGGGAGCCGGGGCTGATGCTGAGCACCGCGACGCCATCCGTGCCGGGGTAGTTGGTGAGCGAGCGGACCCAGGAATCGAGATCGCGCAGCTTCACGCCGAGCACGCCACGGACGGGCTTCCCGCGCTGGAGGATCTGCATGAGCGCGTCCTTCACGTCATTCGAGGGGATGGAAAATCCGACGCCTTGGAAGGCCGGGTTCTGCGAATCCCGCGAGTAGATGGCGGCGTTGATGCCGATGATTTCCCCGCGCAGATTCACCAGCGGACCGCCGGAATTCCCCGGGTTGATCGCGGCGTCGGTCTGGATGAGGTCGCGCTGGGTGTCCGAAAGCGAGCGCTCCTTCGCGGAGACGATGCCCTGGGTGACCGTCTCGCCGAGGCCGAAGGGATTTCCCACGGCGAAGACCAGTTGGCCGACCTTGGTTTGGGAGGAATCGCCGAGTTTGAGCGGCTTGAAGGTCTCCCCGGACTTGATTTTGAGCACGGCGATGTCCAGCAGCGGATCCTCGCCGACGAGTTCCGCGGCGTAGGTCTTGCCGGTGTGGAGGGTGACCTGGATTTTCTGCTGGCCGGCGATGACATGGTGGTTCGTGAGAATATGGCCCTCTTCGGTGACGATCACGCCGGACCCCTGGCCCTGGGTCGGGTAGTTCCGGATGTGCGTCTGGCCCCAGAAATCGAAGAGCTGCTCGCTGCGGACGCCCGCCGTATCGATGCTGACGACGGACGGCACCACGGCCTCGGTGAGGCGGGCGTATTCGTCGTTCAGGCGGGACAAAAGCTGCACGTCGCCGAGATTGAGCGGCGCTTCTTCCTGCAAGGTGAACGGCCCGGGGTGGAAATGCCCGGCGTCCTTCGCCAGCCACGGGACCAGGCTGCGGAGATTACCGCCGGATTTCCAAGTGCGGAAAACCGTGACCAGGGAGAACATCGCGACAAAGACGACAATGAGCACCAGCAGGCGGCCGAAGGAGGATTTCATGAGGGAAAATGAGGCGGGCGAAGCATGCGGCGGCATCGCGGTTTTCCAAGCGCGGAAACGGCGCGCCGGCGCAAGATGGGCTCCCCGCGCTTCCGCCTTGGCCCCTGCCGCGGCTTCTGCAATGAAATCCCCCATGCGAGTTCCCATTCTCTTCATCGTCACCGCCCTGGCCTGCCAATCCGTCCCCGCCGCATCGCTTTCGGACGCGGATCGGGAAGCGCTGTTGGACAACTTGGAAAAAATCCGGGAATCCGCCGATACCAAGGTCGATTCGCGGCTGCGGTTGGCGCTGGCGGCTTACAAAAGCGCCGCCGGCAGCGACGATGCGGCGATCGACCTTTATCTGAACTGCATGGAGAAGGTGAACTTCGAGGAGCGCAACAAGAAGGCATCCGATTTCCGCGAGTGGAAACGAAAGCAGTCGGAAAAGCTCTCGGACGCCGGCATGCGGCTCGCGCTGCGCCACCAGCTTCAGTGGCTGATCCTCACGCTCCAGGCCGCCCCCGAAAAGGCGGACCGCACCAAGCTCGCCGCCGATGCGCGGGAGGCTCTGCAATCCACCTTCCGCGACCTGCCGAAAATGCGCGGCCAGAACGAACTCCTCAGCCAGAGCGTCCTCGGCTCGCCCTTCGCGCTCGCCTACGACGTGAACACCGTGAAGGTCCGGAATTGGCCGGTTTCGCCCATTGCCATCCAGTCGATTTACGAAGAACTCCTCTTCCCCCTGCTGCGCGGCCCGCGGACCGACGCCGCCCTGCGCGAGGCCTGGCTCCAGCGCATCCAGCAGGAAGGCATGCTCATCGAGGCGGCGGGCGAGGAAAAGCGCGGCCTCGCGGGAGCGGTGCAATCCCCGGAAATGACGCGGTTTCTTGAGACCACCAAGCCCCAGCTCGAATGGCAGATGGAGGTCGATCTCTTCCAAAGCGGCGACCAAAGCGGCGCCGCGCTGCGCATGCTGGCGCACCTCCAGAAATACATCGGCCACCCCGCCGCGCGGGAATGGGGAAATCAGTTCAAGACGCTGCTCAAGCCCGAGGCATCCGCCGCGGACCTGGTCGTGCCGGAGTGATTCCGGCGGTGGTTTTGCCGGTTGTCTCCGGCGGCCCGGCAGGGTAGGGTCGCAATTGTGAAATCCCCAATCCATGCCATGAAATCCATTGCCGCACTTGCCCTCGCCGCCGTCCTCGCGCCCCTTGCCTTCGCCCAGACGCCCACGGCGGAGGCGTATTTCAAACAAGGCCAGCTCGCCGAGCAGGCTGGCGACCCGATCGCCGCCAAGCAGGCCTACACCTCCGCCCTCAAGGCCGATCCCAACTCAGCCAAGGCCCGCTACAGCCTCGGCCAGCTCAAAATCAACTCCAAAGCCATCGCCGCCAAGGGCCGCGAGGCGAAATTCGGTGCCGTCGTCGTGCCGCTTTTCCAACTCGATGGCGCCACGCTGCAAGAGGCGCTCGACGCGCTCGGCATCATGGTGGAAAAGCAGTCCAAGGACGAAGTCGCGCCGAATTTCATCGTCCAGGATCCCAAGGGCGAGCTGAAGGACGCCAAAATCACCATGAACCTCAAGAACATGCCCGCCCGCGGCGTGATCAAATACATTACCGACCAGGCCCGCGCCAAGGTCCGCTACGACGAGCACGCCATCGTCGTCACGCCGGTGCCACGCTGAGTCCGGCGCGCGCCGCGGCGAGGATCGCCCCGTGGATTTCCTCTGCGGATTCCACGGGGAAATCTCCGCCAATCAGCACCGGCCGCTCGTCCTCCGGCACGTCGTCCCTGCCGTGCGAACCCTTTACCAAGGCGGCGTCCAGCGGGATCACGTCGAGCAGGCCGCGCAGGCCGACCTTCTTCTTCAGCAGGAATTTCCCGATCCGCAGCTTCGGGAAGGAAATCGCCGGATCGATGAATAGCTCGCACGGGTCGTAGCCCGGCTTGCGGTGGATATCGATCGTCCGCGCGTAGTCCGGCGCGAGCGCGTCGTCGTTCCAGAAATAGTAGGTGAACCACGCGTCCGCCGCCGCCACCGCCACGAAATCCCCGCCCCGTTCCGTCGCGATTCCCGGTCCCCACAGGTCTTCGGCGGCGCGCACCTCGTCAATCCCCGCCGTTGCCTCCAGCAGCGCGCGCACTTCGCCGCGGATCGCCGGATCGTTCACGTAAACGTGCGCCACCTGGTGATCCGCCACGGCGAACGCCCGCGATGCGCCGCAATCCAGCGTTTCCAAGCCCAGCTCGTCCTTCACCTGCAGCCAGCCGCGCTCGCGGAAAAGCCGGTTTAGGTGGATCGGCCGCGTCACCGGGGAAATCCCGTATTCGGAAAGCGCCATCACCCGCAAGCCGCGGGATTCGTAGAAATCCAGCAGGCCGCCGACCACCGCATCGATTTTCTGTAGCTCCGCCGGGATGTTCGGCGCGGCCGGGCCGTCCTTCTGGAGCGCGTAATCGAGGTGCGGCAAATAAACGAGCGAGAGCGATGGCGAGTGCCGCTCCTCCACCCATTTCGCGGACGCGGCGATCCATTCGGACGAGGCGATCCCCGCCGCCGGCCCCCAGAATGCGGGAAATGGGAATGGCCCGAGGTCCGCTTTCAGCTCCTCCCGCAGGCCCATCGGCTGCGTGTGAACGTCGAAAACCTTGCGCCCATCCGCCGGATAAAGCGGGCGCGGCGTGATCGAGAAATCCGCGCTGGAATGCATGTTGTACCACCAGAACAGCTTGGCGCAGGTGAATCCCGGGATTTCGCGGCGCAGCGTTTCCCACAGCTTTTCGCCGCGGACGAGGCGGTTGCTTTGTTTCCAGAACCGCACCTCCGCGCTTTCCCGGTCATACCAGCCGTTCGCGACGATGCCATGCTCCGCCGGCGATTTCCCCGTAACCATCGTGGATTGCGCCGTGCAGGTCACCGCCGGGAAGGCCGGCGGAAAGCATTGCAGGCCGGATTTCTCCGCGAAATCGGCAATGGCGGGCGTGTCCGGCCCAATCAGCGATTTCGAGAGACCGACGATGTTGAGAACGGCGAGGCGCATGCGCCGACTAGACAGTCGGCGGCGGCGGGAAGAAATTGCGATTTTGCCGAAAATCCTTCAGGACAGCCGCGAAATGTTCAAATCGACCGCCAATTCCGGCCGGAACTTCGCCTGCCCGAACTGCGGCGCCAGCCCCGCCGCCAAACCCGACCGGCGCGCCCAAGTCATTACCTGTGAGGCGTGCGACACCAGAGCCTCGCTGGCGGAGTGGACCCAATGGCCCGCCGGAACCCAGCTCGCCGGCCGCGCCGGTCACCCGCCCGCCGGCACCCGCATCCGGCGGGAAAACGCAGCCGGCGGCACCGTCTGGCACATCCCGGCGAGGGGGAAATTCGGCTTCTTCATGTTTTTCGCGATGCTCTGGTGCTCGATCACCGCGGTTCTGAGCGGCGGATTTCTCCTCGCCTTCCTCACCGGCGGGAAAATCGAGGGCGACGGGCCGACGTGGCTTTTAATCCCGTTTTTCGGCCTCTTCTGGGCGGTCGGTTTCGGCATGCTTTACGCAGGATTGCGCGAGAAGTGGCTAAAGCAGCGGATCGCCGTGGCCGGCGGCGAGCTGGTCCTCCGGCGCGAGATGTTCGGCCGCAGCAGCGAGAAGCGCCTGCCGCTGGGCGAAATCTGCTCGATCGAACAAAAGGAATTCTACCAAAAGAACTACCAGCCCGTCTTCGGCATTGAGATCAAGAGCACGCGCTCGAAACTCCGCTTCGGCTCCACGCTGGAAGCCGCGGAGAAAGGCTGGCTGACCGCCGATTTGCGCGAAGCCGTCTTCGGCAGCGCGCCGGTGCGCGACGAGCCCGCCGCCCCGTTCGGCCAACGCACGGATTTCTCCGTGGAAATCCCGAACGCCCGCAAGCAATCGCTCGCGTTCGCCATCGTCCTGCTGGCGCTCGGCACGGTTTTCCTTGTCGTGGTGACGATGTTCTTCGAGGGCCCGGGCGGCGGCGAAGCCTGGGCCGATCGCCTCTTCGACCTGGCCGATCTAGGCTTTCGCGGCATCTTCAGCCTCGTCGGCGTGGCGGCATTGATCGGCGGCGCGGTCATGCTCGCCCGCCTCCTTCTCAATCGCGGCAGCGTGCAAATGCTGGAAGGAAACGCGGTGGAAATCGCCCTCCGCACCTACCGCGGCGGCCGCGTCTGGAAAGAGCGCACCTTTCCCCGCGGGCAAATCGGCGACATCCGCGCGTCAACCAGCGGCTCGTCCGGCAACCGGCCGATGAAGCGGCTGGAACTCATCGCCGGCGAAGAAGTCGTGCGCCTCGCCTCCTGGATCGACGCCGAGGCCGCCGACGCCGTCGTCGCGGAACTAAGACCGTGCCTCTGATCAAGGAGTGGCGTTGTCCCGCCGCCAAGCAGATCCAATGATGCAGCCGCGCATCATGCTTTGTAAAAAAGAGCGCGCGGCTCAGTGGCTCATGCCGCGTTCGCGGCTACCGACCGCGGCCCGGCGATCTCATCGGCGGGAGCGAGGTCCGAAAATCGATTTGCGGGTTGCGTAACAACCTTGGGTTCGGTTCCGCCATTGAAGCACGGGCATACCGCAGACTGCCGCTAGCGCGCCAGACTCGAAAACCCCCGAATGGACTGGAGATGCGGGCTGGAATCCTTATCAAAAAAAGCCCCGTGCTTCAGCCCAAGGTCGCCGGATTGGTAGCAAAATCACATTCAGTTATCGGTCAAGTTTCCGGAGCGGGCCGTGGCTGTCGATTCCGGTTACCACGTCGTTGATGCCATCCAGGCACGCATTTGTCCATTATAGTGCGGCACCAGAAGAGTGTCGCCCCATCCGTGGGAAAGTGCTTGCCAAAGGAAGGCCGAAACATTCGCGGTTCCCCGACGGCGCTGTAGGTGGCGAGACATTGGCTGACTGCCTTGATATGAAAATTGGCTAAGGCGGAGCGCCAAATTCTTTCTCGCGAAGTAGGTCGTCGAGGATGCGCAGCTTCAGCAGTAGCACCAGACTTCATCGATCACGTAGCTGATCAGTGGTCGCTGCGAACGCTTCTCCGCAGGGAACAAAAGCCCGGACGCTTGGGAAAGGATCTCCCGGATCCCCTCAATATCGACCAGCGCGGGCGCGTGAGCTTCTGTGCGCCCACGGAACCCTCGATCCTGATTTCAATTTCACCCAATTCATCAATCGCAACGGCAGAATGCTCCAACCTGCCCAGTGCCTCAACCCGCAAATCTGCGCTTCGATAAGAAGCGTCTGCGCATCCACCAATTACTCTGCCTCCTTCAGCATCGCTCCAACTTCACGCACCTTCGACATTCCGGCAATGCGCTTCGATACGATCTGAAAACATGCGCACTTCCTCAATGGTCCAAGAGTCCTTCTTGCCAAGTTTCGGAACGACTTTGACAAGATTCTTCCCA
This sequence comes from Verrucomicrobiales bacterium, assembly GCA_038235225.1. Classification (GTDB taxonomy): domain Bacteria; phylum Verrucomicrobiota; class Verrucomicrobiia; order Verrucomicrobiales; family Akkermansiaceae; genus Luteolibacter. The sequence goes on along the minus strand of JBBSUD010000058.1, from coordinate 484 downwards.
TTCAACACAGGCACACTTCCGGTTCTGTTGTCGTCCACAAACCAACCGGGAAGTATGAGTAGCGGATGCACGGGAATGGGAGTTGAGGACGTTCCAGTCAACCATTTCGACAGATCCTCCGCATTGCTTTTCGCCTGCGCGATTTGCTTCCGCGCCTTGTAACCCGTAGGAAACTCCAACACGTCACTACTGGCAATGACCTTGTGGCGTTCTTGTCCGTCCGGCATCTCGCCGTTGGGTTGGCGGATGGCCTTGGTTTCCACCAGAAAGATTCCATTCGTGCCGATTACGATGTGGTCGAAGTTGAAATTAGTAGCGTCGCCACCAGGCTTCATATTGAGGCGGACTGAGGCGGACCCCGAAATTCGGGCCAGGGGCTAAGCTATGATTGGGGTGGCTGGGAGCGGGTTTTGACCCGAACCTAAACCACACAAGATGAAAGCAAAACGAAGAAGACACGAACCCGAATTCAAGGCCCGCGTGG
>JBBSUD010000057.1:0-33681 GCA_038235225.1 Verrucomicrobiales bacterium | reverse complement strand
GGTTTCGTCGCCTTTGGTAACTATCAAGAGGTTTTCCCCGGCGCTTCCGTGCCATGCTGCCGCACCTTACTCCTAAGTAAGTGTGGCGAGTCCACTGGCAAACCCTTCGAGCCATACATTGCCAAACGTCTCGGTCTCGCTGGGAAACAGCATGATGTCGCACGAGGCATAGCATTCGGCGAGCGGCACGCCTGTCAGATAGCCGGGAAACGATACTTCCGGATGATCGCGCGAGAGCTTGGAGCGGACCGGTCCGTCGCCGACGACGAGACATGCCATATCCGGGCATTTACCGCGCATTCTGCCAAAGGCGCGGATCGCGAGGCCGATGTTCTTTTCCGAGGAAATCCGGCCGACTACCACGGCGAGCGGCGCATCGCCGCGGACGCCGAATTTCTCTCTCAGCTCCGCGCTACGGCGGGCCGGATGGAACAATTCCGTATCCACGCCGCGGCCCAGAACGGCGAGCTTGGTAAAGCCGGCGGATTGCAGTTTCGCCAGCGCGTCCGGCGATGGCACGAGCGTCCGGGCGAGCCGATCATGAAACCATTTCTGATAGCTCCCCACCTGCCTGCCAACCCAGCGGGCTCCGTACTGGTGAAGATACTCGCTGAAGTTGGTGTGAAATCCTCCGACTACGGGGATGCCGAGTTTCAGCGCGGCGGCGGCGGCGGAAAAGCCGAGCGGCGTTTCGATGGCGACATAAATGACATCGGGCCGGTCGCGTTTCCAGCGGCGGTAAAGCTGGCCGGGTAGCGGCGCGCCGACCTTCACCTCCCAATAGCCCGGCAGCGGCCACGACAGCACGGTCGATTCGCCGGGACCTCCGGCGCGGCCGGAGCGGACGATTTCCACCCGGTGGCCGAGTCCGCGCAGGCCGGTGCACAGCCTGCCAAGTGAGTTTGCGACGCCATTGATGTCCGGGACATAGGTGTCGGTGACGACCTCGATCCACAGCGGTCTTGCTTCGGAAGGTTCGTTCATCAGCCGGTTATGGGTTTGCGCGCGGATTTCACCCATAGTTTCTTCAATAGGGAGACGGCTTTCAGATGCCACGCGCGCTCGTCGCCGGCGGCGTGCGCGGATGCTAACAATCCGGCAACTTTCAGCGCGGTGGTGAACTCGCCGGTCGCGGGATTCAAATAGCGGGGGTATTTCACCAAAGCGCCCGAGACCAGTTCCTCAAGTGTGAGCCGCCGGGTCCGACGCGGGCATGGCAAACGGTCGGTGGTGAGCCCCCAGCCGGCGTAGAACGGCATGCCATAGGTGACGACGGGAGTTTGTCTAACGAGCGCTTCGAAACCAACCGTCGAGGTCATGGTGTGGACTTCGTCACAAAGTTCCAACCAATCGAGGACATTGCCGGAGGTGACCGCCAGATCGGCGATTTCGCCATAGCCGCCGGGCATGACATCGCCATGGCGCGCGCCAGCCACGAGATCGGGGTGGGCTTTGAAAATAAGGTAGGCATCCGGCTCGGCCGCGCGGACGCGGCGTAGGAGATCGAGATTGGATTTCACCTCGGGACTGCCGAACTGGATGGACGCGTCCGCCTCGACCTGGCCGGGAACGAGTATCACTTTCCGCCCGGCATCGGCGGCTTGGTCGAGCGACACGCGCCCGCCGGCTAGATTGTATTTGGTAAGCCGCATTTCCCGGAGGACGCGGATGAGTTCGCTGGCGGTGGCGAGGTCGGATTCGGTGAAATCCTTATGATAGATTTCCTCCAGATCGGAGGGTGCGCCGCCGTCGAAATAGATGCCGCTGCGGTCGAGCACCCATGAATAGGGAAAGTTGAATGCCGCGCCGAGACCCTTCGAGCGGACGAAGCCGTCCTCGACGCGGACCGCCCTGCCCCGCCACGCCGGCGGAATTTCCGCCTTGCGGCCCCATACGAGCAGTCGGGCGTCGGGAAAGGCCGCGGCGTCGGGGATTTCCGCGAGGTGCCCGACCTCGCCGGCCGGGCTGCGGAGGTAGTGCGGGACGATGCCGCGCTTCCATGGCGAGAATCCGGCGGTGATGGATTTCCCGCGGTTCCGGCGGAACATTTCCTTCTGCAGCGCGAGGTGGCCGAGGATGCGCGCGAGGCCGCAGGGTTCGCGGGTATCGGGATCGAAGTAATGCGAATAGCGCAGATAAGCGGCATCGAAAACCGTGGCCAGCGAGGCCGCGCGGCGAACCGGCATGTCCCCGCCCCGGTCCTCGGTGAGGCCCCGTCCGGCGAAAAATGGCACGCCGTAGGTGACGACTTTTTTGCCATGGATGAGCGCTTCCATGCCCATCAACGAGCTGCCGACGACGACGGTGTGGCAGCGGGAAAAGCATTGTGCGGGCGACAAATCCGGCGCCAGCAGGGTGACACGCGGGTGGCGCAGAAGTTCCGCCGGGAAGCAGGAGTGCTTTTTCCGGAAGACGTGGTCGGGATGAGCCCGGACATAGATTGGCGAGCCGGCGGAGGTGTCGAGAGCGTCGCGCAGCATCCGGCCGAAGTCCGCAACGGCGAGTCCGCCGAAGCGGAGGGAGGCGTCGCCGCGGGATTGGTCGATGAGGAGGATTCCCGGTTCGCCGGACGGTGGCTCGTCGCGGAATTCGCCGGGAAACCAGTTGTATTTCGACGCGCCGGTATCCCGGAAACGGGCCATCATTTCCACCGGATCCTCGCCGGTTCCGTCGCGCAGCCAGCCGGATTTCCCGCCGGTATCGAGGAAATCGAGCAGGTCCGACTCGCCGTCCGCCGCATAGTGCATGCCTTGAGAATCCGCGATGATGCCATATACCGGGCCGCCATTTCCCGGTCGCAGCGAGCGGACGAAAGCGTCCTCCAATAGCAACAGCCCGCCGCCGGACCGCCGCGCGGCCGCCCGCGCCGCCCTCCCGCTCGGCCGCAAGCCCCAGCCGGTGTGCAGCGGACCTCCGTGCGGACCAAGCGAATCGACCGCCGCCGCCAGCAGCGGATGGCGGCGCAGCTTCCCGAACGGCCAGCCGATCGATATCCTGTTGCGTCCGCCCATTCGTGCGAAAATCCCCAGCGGGCCGAGCGATGTCAATGCCGGGGGTGCCGCCATCCGGCGCCGCCGGCCCGGATTTCCCAAACGCTTGACACGGAAAGACAGGTGGACATTCTCCGCGCCGTCGCCCGGCGGGAGGGTTTCCCCCGCCACACTTCCGACAAACGTTTCCCATGACCTTCCACCGGTTTTTGTCATTCATCGTCGGGTCTTCGTTCGTGCTCGCAACCTCCTCTTGCGGGCTGATTTCGGAAACCGGCCCGATCAAACGGAATATCGAGGCGGACAATCCCGACTTCCGGCTCGTGCATGTTACATCGATCGCGGACATACCTTCCTCGGGCCGGAGTTATGGCCTCGCGGAGCACCCGTCGAGCATTCGCGGTGAGCCGTATTCGGACGATATCCGCCCCCGCGACGTGCTGAGCATCATCATCACGGACCCATCGGAGGACAGTCCCTTTTATTCGCGCGGCGACTCCTACCGGGTGGGACCCGTGGAAGTCCCGGAAGACGGGAATATCGATGTGCCATTCCTCGGCTCGATCAAAGTGAAGAACCGCTCGCTATCCGCGGTTTCCGCGGAACTAGGCGAAAAAGTGAAACCGATTTCCAATGGCGCGCAGGTCTCCGTAGGCCGCTCGAAGCGACTCCCACGGACGGCGAGCGTGATTGGCGAGGTGAAGACTCCCGGGTTGTTTCCGCTGGAGCGCTCGAAGATCAACTCGTTGGAGCTGCTGGCGGCGGCCGGCGGTCCCAAGGATTCCGAATATCTCTTCAAATACAACCTGCGCCGGGGAAATCACGACTATGGGTTCGACTATCTCGGATTCCGCCAGCATCCGTTCCCTGTCGAGGAAGGCGACCTGCTGACCGTTACCACGGACACGACAAACCGCTTCCATGTCATGGGTGCGATCAACAAGCCCACCACCGTCCCCTTCCCCATCCCCGCGCCTACCTTGGCGGACGCTCTGGGTGCCGCGGCCGGGCTGGACGAGCGCCGCTCGGACCCATCCGGAGTGTTCATTTTCCGCCGTGGCTCGCCGGACTACGTATATACGTTTGATTTGAAAAACCCAGCGACCATCCAGCTTATCCAGCGTTTTCCCATCGTCGGGAACGATATCGTTTATGTAACGGAAGCGCCGCTCACCCGCTGGAACCGCCTGATCAGCCAACTGCTGCCGAGCACCATTTCGAATGCCGCCAACTCCGCCTCCCGCTTCAGCAACTGATCCGGCGGCAATCCATATCTCCATGCGAATTCTCGAAATCCTGCCGGCAGCGGCGCTGATCCTGACGGCCTGCGCGCCGCCTGCCGCTTACAATGGCGCGCCCCGCAACGGGCAGGTGCGGTCCGCACCCATGGCCGCCCGAGGACGGCCGGAAGCGCCGGTCCTCGTTCGGAAAAAGAACGGCCACTACAAGGTCAAGCGCCCGTGGACCGTCGTTCTGGAAGGCCGCGTCTGGCATATCCCGCAGGGTTATTCCACCAATGGAATCACCGCGCCGGACAAGCTGAAGCGCGTTCTTGGAGACAGTGTGGACGCGCCCGAAACCTGGGCCGCGGTTTTCCACGATTATCTATTCACTCAGAAAGGTACTTCCCGCCGCGAGAACGACCGGCTGTTTCATGAACTACTTCTCGCCTACGGCGTCTCCCCCACCAAGGCGAAGCTGATGTTTTCCGTAGTTTCCGCCTACTCCGCATCCAAGGCGGACCGCTAAATTCTTCCGGCCGGAAATCCATGCCAGTCGCCATCCCCAAGCGCTCACCCTGGACGAACCAGCGGCTCGTGCTTGGCGCGCTGCTCCATCGCGAGGCCGTCACCCGTTTCGGCGAATACAAGCTTGGCCTGCTATGGATGTTGCTGGAGCCGCTCGTCAGCGTGATCGTGCTCGGGTTGTTGCTCGGTCCCATCGTCGGCAGGACGGCCAGGGATATGCCTTATCCCTTTTTCCTGCTTCACGGCTTCGTCCTGTTGCAGACGTTTTCCGGCCCGCTCATGGCCGGCATGAAAGCCATCGACGCGAATGCCGGACTGCTTGTATTTCCGAAAGTCCAGCCGCTCGACCTGCTGCTCGCCCGCTTTCTGTTCGAGCTGGTTTCCTCGCTTCTATCCTTCAGTGCTTTCTGCCTGCTGGGAGTCTGGTTCGGCATCTCGCTTTCGCTGGATAATCTCCACGTGCTGCTCGCCTGTTTCCTTCTGACTTGGCTGACCGGCTGCGGCTTCGGTCTCATGTGCTGCGTGGGCACCGCCCAGTTTCCGGCTGTGGAAAAAATCGTCGCGTTTGTGAAGCGCCCGTTAATGTTCCTTTCCTGCGTGCTCTATCCTTATTTCGATTTGCCGGAAGAGGCCCAGAAGGCGCTGGCACTGAACCCGCTGACACACACGATCGAATTGAGCCGCAAAAGCCTGTTCCCCTTCTATCATCTTGGGGACTTGAACCTGCAATACCCCGCGCTCTGCGCGATCGTCGTGCTCGCTTTCGGCATCTGCATTTTCCGCAACCACCGGCATTTCCTCACCCAGCAGTGAAATCCTCCGACCGATGATCGAACTCCAGAATCTCACCAAATATTATCCGGTGACGCACGGTGTGAGGTATATCCTGCGCGACGTCTCGCTGACGCTGCCGGACAACTGCAATCTCGCCGTCCTCGGCTCGAATGGCGCGGGGAAATCCACCCTGCTCCGGCTCATCGGCGGTGCGGAGGCGCCGAACAAGGGCCGCATCATTTCGGACCGCTCGATATCATGGCCTCTGGGGATCGGCAGCGGATTCCAAGGTTCGCTTTCCGGCCGCCAGAATGTGCTTTTCGTATGCCGCATCAATGGCTTGAATCCCGCGCAAATCCGCCAGGTGATTCAGGAGGTCATGGATTTCGCGGAGCTGCGCGAATACTTCGACCTGCCGGTTCGCACCTACTCCTCCGGCATGCGCGCCCGCCTCAGTTTCGGGCTTTCCATGGCATTCAAATTCGATGTCTATCTCATCGACGAACTCACCTCCGTGGGCGATGCCATTTTCCGTTCCAAGGCAAAGAAAGCCTTCGAAAAGCTGCGCAGCCGCGCTTCCCTCATCTTCGTCTCCCACAATCTCCAGACACTCCGCCAGAGCTGCGATTCCGCGCTATTCCTTCATGACGGCGAGGCCCGCTTTTTTCCGGAAATCCAGGACGGCATCGACGCCTACCAGGATTTCATTCAGGAAAACAAAAGCGGCCATACCACCGAAATGAAAGCGCTGCGAAGGCTCAAACGCGCCAACCGCCGGCAAAAGAGACGCCTTCGCAAATCTCCGCCCGGCGGCAATCCCCCATAACCGATCTCCATCCATGCAACCCAACAAAACCAACCGCCTGGCCGCTTTCGTCCTCCGGCTGCTAGGCTTCCTCTACTTCGTCCTGCTTGCCGCCATCGTCGCGTACGTCTGGCTGCTCGCGCAGGATCGGTTCATCAGCGAGGCATCCTTCACGATCGCCCGCCAAGACCCGGCCGCCGGGCAGGCAACCATCGGCAGCTTCGGTATCCCCGGCCTCGCCGATTCCGGTTCCGCTGACTCGCAGGTGGCCATCGGGTTCGTCGATTCCAGCGACCTGCTTCTCAGTCTGGAAAAGGAATTCAACCTCCGCGAACACTATGCCTCCCCCACCAGGGATTTCGTTTTTCATCTCGAGTCCGATGCCCTGCTTGAAGATCGCCTCGACTACTACCGCAAGCGCATCTTCGCCCACTATGACAAGGATTCCGGCCTCACCCTGCTGAGCGTCGATACCTTCGACCGCGCCCTCTCCAAGAAAATCGCGGAGCACGTGCTCGACAGGATTGAGAAATTTGTGAACCGGCTGAATCAAAGCGTGGCGGACCAGCAGCTCGCATTCATCCGCGGCGAAGTGGACCGCTCGGAAAAGAAAGTAAGTGAAGTCAGCCTCGAACTGCTCGCGCTCCAAAATCAATACAACATCGTCACGCCCGACGCCGCCATCCGCGCTAGTTTGCAAACGGTTCAGGAACTGAAAATGGACCGCATCAAGACGATGACCGAACTCGCCTCCATCCAGCGCGATTCGCCGGAATCTCCGCGCATCGATTCGATCCAGAGCCGCCTACAATCGCTGGACGAGCAGATCTCCGCAGAATCCACCCGTCTTTCCGGTCCCGAGCAGGGCCGGCTCAATCAAGTGCTTTCCCGCTACAAGGAGCTGGAAATCAAACTGGAATTCGCCATGAAACTCCGCACGGGAGCCGAGACACTTTACGAAAAGCACCGCGTCGAGGCAGTCGGCCAGTCCCGGTTCATCTCCGTCATCCAGCATCCGATTCGCCCGGAAGCCGTCGGCTACCCGCTCCGCCCCTACGCCACCATCACCATCATTGGCGCGGGACTGCTGCTTTTCGTCATTCTGCGCGTGCTCGTGCAGTCGGTGTACGAACGTGTGAACTGAGCCGCGCCGCACCCGAAATCATGGCTACTGCGGCAGAACTCCGGGTCGCCTTCATCGGTTGGAATCCCTTTCAATTCCTTCACTACCAGCCGGTGGCAGAGTTGATTCCGGGCGCGAGTTATATCATCGAGGAGCGCCCGCGGGCGAAGGAAACCCACGATTTCTCACCGCTCCGGCGCGGTACGATTCCCCTAATATCCCACACCCGGAAGCAGATGCGGGAAATCGATGGCAAATACGACGTGCTTGTCTGCCAGACGCCGTTCACCGCCATCGAGGCGATCAAGTCGTCGCGCGTCGCCATGTTGCAATATGGTTATGCCAAGGAAGCCCATAACTTCGCACCGTGGAGGTCGCTCGCGGACCTCTGCCTCACCTACGGGAGTTATGCCTCGCGGAAAATCGAGCCCTATTGCCCCTGCGCCGCCACCGGAAATCCCCGCTACGGCGGCCTGGATCCGGCAGATGCCAAAGCCGCCGCCCTCGCCCGCTACGGCGCCCGCCTCGACCCCGAAAAACCCACCCTGCTATATGCCCCCACTTGGGGCGGGCTTTCCAGCTTCGACAGGTATTCCGCGGCAATCGAAAGCATGGCTTCGGACTACAACATCATCCTGAAAATCCATCACAACTCGCAGCTCGCCGGCAGCGAATTCGCCGCAGCCGCAAAAGGCCGCTTCGGGATTGTGTGCGATGCCTGGGACGATCTCATGCAACTCATCGCCCTCGCGGATGTCGTGCTCAGCGATTTCAGCGGGGCCATCTTCGATGCCATCCAATGCCGCATCCCGGTAGTCCTGCTCGAACCTCCTGAAGCCGAGGCCGCGCATCTCTCCACCAGCGATCGCCGTAGTCTCGAACGCTCCCGCCGCAGCGAACTCGGCCGCGTCGCCGCAAATCCCGGAGCGTTGCGCGAGACGGTCCGCGCCGCCATTGCGGAACCGATGACCGTGGCGCTCCGGGAAGAACTTTTCATCTCGGGCGATAACTCCGCCCGTCGCGCCGCGGACGCCCTCGCGCGCCTCGCCATCGAACGTCCGCCCACAACCCAGACGCAGGAATACATCCGCAAAGAGATGCGCGATTACTACCGCTGCCGCTCCGAACTCACCGCCGCCCGCAGCCTTCCCGGCTTCCTCGCCATGCTCCGCCGGCTGGCCACACGGCGCCGCGGGAATCCCTGACGAGAACCACGCGCACTTCAAAAGAAGCGGCGCGTCGGGATGAATCCGTAGTCATGCCTTCGCGGCGAAGTAGCCTTGCTTTTCCAATAGGTTCCGGATCCTGCTGATTTTTCTCCGCAATCCCCAAGGGAGCTTTTTGAAAGCCGGTTTTTCCCAACTATGAATGTCTCCGATGGTTTCGGCGCGAAGAGCCGAGCGAAGGAGTTTTCGCTGGCCGTCCCCCAGGGTGAATCCATCACATAGCAGATTCACTATCAGCAGCGCGTGCGCCTTTTCCGCCGGATGCGCGAGCAACAACCTCACCAACGCATCGAGGGATTTGCCCATCTCGCCGCGCTCGAATTCCGTCTGCGCCCGATAATACATCGCGAGGACCCGCACCTTCGAGAAGGCACTGCTTTCCGCCTTGGCGAAACACGCGAGCGCAACTTCCGGATTGGCGGCGACCACGGGCGGCTCGCCAGTCATGTGCATCATACCCCAATGGAGATATGCCTTCGATGGACATGTCTTGGATTCCAACAACCCGCCTTCCACCAGATCGCGCAGCCAGCGGGCGCTGAATGTCCGGTTGCGATCCACGCCCCATTTTCCGCCACCCTGATAGAAGGCGATCGCCAGCTTCACGCCCGCCGAAGGTTTCTTCGCGGAATCCACGGCGAGGTTGGCAATCCGGCTGAACGGGTCGGACGGCGGACCGGTGAACTCCCCCCACTGGGCTTTGTTCAAGCGGCGGCGCAGTGCCCGCAGCCCGGCGATCGCCGCTTCGATCCCGGCAAAACCGGGCTTGCCCTCCAGCCGCTGCCGATGTTGCTCGCGCAGCGCCGGGACGTCGATCCGGTTCTGTTCCCGGTATTTCGCGGCATCGGCGAGGAGGCTTTTCTTCGCACTCTCATACCGTCCCGGCCAGAAGCCGCGGGGCCTCCGCCGCGCCTCCTCCAGAGGGGGGTCGAAGATATGAATCAGGAACTCTTTCAACAGATCCCGGTTGTCCGCCGCGGTTCGGTATTGCTCCGGCGTCATCCATGGCTCGGCCATCATTTCGCACCACAGCGAGTCATCGTTGTCGATTTCAATCACCCTTTCCAGCACCGCGTCGAACGATTCGAAATCATGGCAATTCACGAACGACCGGCTGTTGTACCGGGCGCCCGCGCCAGGGTTGCCCCAATACACCGGAATTGTATTCGCCAGCATGGCAGTGACGATTTTCTCGGAAATGTAATATCCTTTCGGGTGCAGCGCGTTCTCCGCGGCGATGGAGAATTTCGACGGTCTCTTCAGTTCAATGCCTTCATCGAACCAATTCTTACGATAGTGCGAACCAGCTCCCCTTTTCTCCTCCGGATTGATGTTGTTCAACATCTTGCCATGGGATTCAACGAACCCGTGCCGACTCAGGGTATCGAACAGGATCTCGCGTTCCGGGACACCGCCGTGCGAATAGATGAAGTTACAAAATGCCGTCTTTTCCCGAAGAAGTGCTTCCGGGTCACCTTTTGGCGCGTGAAGGCGCTCGAGAACGTCGTGGCCCAGCGCCTGAAAATAGCCGGCGCTCAGGAAATTCGCGAAGAACACCCGGTCCTCCATCCTCAGGTCGTCCGTGAACAGGACCGCGTAATCGTATAGCGTGGTGTCGAACCCCACCGCCTCGTGCTGCAGATAAATGCGAATGGCGGATGAAGGGAAATCATTGATGATCCGGTGGCTGACGTAATCGCCGCCCCTCACCCAGTTTTGCTGCGAAGTTCCGACAAGCACATAGTCCGGCTTGAGCGAGTCCTCGACGAAATCGAAGCGCTCCGAAAGCAGGCCCAGGTAGTAATCCCTCATCCACCCCGCGAGGTAGGATGTGTCGATCCGGATTGTCTTCTTCATGATGGTGATTCAGTGGCTGGAACCATGTCCGCCGCCAGATTGCAGGTCTTGGCATAGAAGGCGGCGAGGGCCCCGCTTCGATAGGCATCGAGATTCACCACTCCGGCCTCGATTTCGCCATTCAGGAACGCCTCCATGCCATGGAAGAGGCCCTCCGCGGAGTTTTCCACCAGCAACCCGGACCGCCCCTCGACGACGCTGCGGCAGGCGGCGATGTCGGTCGAAATGATCGGGATCCCCAGAATCATGGCTTCAAAAAGCACCAGCCCCTGCCCCTCATAGTTTGAAGACATCACGAAACACGCGGCCCGCTTCAGATAAGGAAAAGGATTCAGCCGATATCCTAGCAGGCGGACGCGCTCCTCCATACCGAGCCGGCCTACCAGCCGCTTGAGCACCGGCATGAGCGGGCCGTCCCCCACAACCAGCAGGCGGATATCTCCGCGCGTTTCACATAGTTTCGCGAAAGCCCGGATGAGCTTCTCATGATCCTTTTCCACCGACAGCCGCGCGATCGATACGAAGATACGATGTCCGCCGCCGAAGAGATCCGCCTCTTCCTTCGGATCGAGTTGCGCTTCCGCGCGCTCGAGAACTCCGGCGGGATCCAGCATGTTCTCGCAATAGTCGAACCGCTCCCGAGGAAGTTCGAAAAGCTCGGCAAGAGAATCCCGGTTCACCTTCTGAATGGGCTCGCATACCGAGATCAGCCGGTCGAAATGTGGATATAGCCGGAAAATCCGCTCCAACTGCGGGAAGCGCGTGGTCCACTCGCCATACTTGTCGTTATGCTGATAGATCGCGCGGTGTTGGATCGCGCCCTCGGGTGCGAACGCGAATAGCGAAGCCCAGAAGCTGCTGTATCCGGAGAACTCCACCGCAGCGTCGAAACGCGAGTGCCCGAAGAGACGTATATATTCCCGGGCGTGGGCGCGGGAGTAGATTTCCCATAACTCCCCGCCGCCGGAGAAGCCGTGATTGGTGTTGAAATCGTCGATGACCCAGCGCTCCTCCACGGTCAGGTCCATCCCTCCGACCCGGGGCAAGGCTCTCACTTGCGCAGGCAGGAGCTGGAGCTGTTCCTGCCGGCCCGCGCCCGCATCCGCCTGCCACGGCTGGAAAGCCAGGGTCACCGTTAGTTTGGTGTAGTCCAGATTTCGCAGCAGATTAATCAAGGATGTGGTGACACCGTTGGGCTGGAAACCACCTGGAAACATCAGCACTTGGTGCCCGCCCTGCTTCGCCAAACTCGCGGCAGGCGGCGAGAAAAGGAAATCGATCACCCGTTTCGCCGCGCTGCCATCCTCCATCGGGCAGAACCGGCGGCGGGCTGCGGCGTAGCGCCGCTCATCAACATTGGAACCATCCCGGATGGTATCCGCCACAGCCGAGCAAACGCCTTCGAGATCGTAACAAACCCTGCCGGGAAGCTCATCCACTCCGAAGTAGAGCCCGCGGTCCCGCTTGTATTCTTCAAAGTCGTTCAGGTAATAAACGATGGGCCGGCCGGTCGCCATGAAGTCGAAAGCCACACTCGAGTAGTCCGTGACCAGAATATCGACAACCGCCAGAAGTTCGTTGGTGGAGATATCCTCCGGCACGGCGTTGGCGACCGGCAGCTCGCCGCCGAGAAAGTGCCCGCGATACAAGATCTGGCAGCCTGTGCCGGCCAGCCGCCCGATGTCCCGCAGCACGTACCCCGCATTGGTCTCGATCTGTCCCAGCTTGCCCCGCCACGTTGGCGCGTAGAACAGAACCTTGCGCTCGCCCGTTAGTCCGAGCCGCGCTTTCAAATTCCGCTTCTCCGCCTCGCTCGCGTTGAGAGTGAGGTCGATGCGCGGGTAACCGGTCTCCGCGATCACGCCGCCGAAGAGGTGGCCAATGTCGAATTTCTCCATCAGCACCCGCGTGGTGTGCTCGTTCGAACTGATGACGTGGGTGGCGTGGAGGAGATTCCGCGCGAGGTTTCCATAGACCATGAAATCCTGACCGACGTCGTCCTTGCCCAGTGTTTTCCAAGGGGTGCCGTGCCAGGTATTCAGATAGAGCTGTTCTTTCCGCCGGATGAAATAGGGCGGGAATGTCATGTTGTTCACCAGCACGCCCGCCGTGGTCACATGCCGCAGATAGCCATCGCTGGCTTTGGGAACGAAGAACACGTTCCGCAAAGGCTTGAATCTCTTGGGAACGCGCTCCGGCTCGTTGATCGCCCACACGAAAGTCCAGCCACGATAGGCAGGATCCTCGAGCATTTCGAGGAAGATCGCGAAGGGATTGCAGGACATCTGCTCGCCATGGAAACTATCGAAAAGAACCTTCCGCGGGTTCGTTTCCATAATCTCGAAATACTCGGTGAAACTCGCCGATGTACGCACTCCCGCATTCCTGCGGAACTGACCTTGAGAAACTCCGTGCGGGCGCTGCAGGATGCGGACGGAGCGGAAACTCGCGCAGGCTTCGACGAATTCGCCTACTTCCGCCAGACAGCACCCGCGCCGATGATACCATTCCGCCTGATGCGGCCCGCTCCGCGACACCGCTTGGAAATATGCGTCCGCCGCCTCGCGCCATTTTTCCGCGCCTTCCAGCAGCTCTCCGAGTTCGGCCCAGACCAATGGATCGGTCACGTCGGTCCGCTGGATTTCCTCAATCCCGGCAAGCGACCTGGGTTTTGACTTTTCAATCGGAGTTTCATTCCCCACCTCCGGCTCCGGCTCGGCCTGGCGGTATGCGGCGCAGGCATCTTCCAGCCTGCCCAGCCGCTCCAGCACAAATCCGAGACGGTAATTCCACAGCGGCGCCGGCTCCGGGGATTTTCCGATCGCCGCCGAGTAGGAGTCCGCCGCGTCCGCTAGATTCTCGAGGCGCTCGTTTACAAAGCCGAGCCGGTAATGCCATTTAGGCCGGTCGTTATCCAAAGCCAGAGCCTTGCGATATGCCTCCGCCGCCTCCGGCCACCGGTAGAGGTTTTGCATTGAATCGCCCAGATAGAAGTGTAGCCGGGCGTCCTCCGGGATTTCCGCCACCTGACGCGCCAAAGCCTCCGCGGCCAAGACCCAATTACCGGCCTCATGATGCAGTCCGCCGATGCCAAGTCCTTTCAATCGTTTCTTCGTCTTCTCCGTGACGGCGATTTCGAAATAATGCCGTGCCTTCCCGCCGGTTTCGCCGCTTTCCGAGAGCGCCTTTCCTAACAAATAGCACCAATCCGCATTTCCCGGCGACAACTTGACGGCGCGCTCGAATTCGACCGCCGCCTCGCCGAACCTGCGCATGCCGGCGAGCGCGTGCCCGAGGCGAAAATGAAGGCGGGCATCTCCGTCATCGAGTTCCACGGCGGAGCGCAGCGCCTCCACCTGCTGCCACCAGTCCGACTGCTTGCGCAACGCCCACGCAAGCTGGCTGTAAAGGAAGGCGGTCTCGCCGAGCGTATCGATGCGCTCCTGAATCTCGTCCGAAGTCAGGAAGGTATGGGGCGCGCGGCCCGCTTCCAAGCGGCCTTCGATGTTATGCAATTGCCGCTGCCAGTCCGCTCTCTCCAGATCCAAAAACACTGCATTCTGCACATGCGGGAATGCCGCGTGCCATTCCTTTTTCTTGCACAGAATCAGCCCTTGCTTGAACCAGCTTTCCGCATGTGCGGGTGCGGCTTCGGCGGACGCTTTGAAGCACTCCTCCGCCTCGTCCAGCTTGTCGAGCTTCAGATAGATCAAGCCGCGCCAGTAAGCAAACGGCGTGCGGATCAGAGGAATCGAGGGAAATGGCATAAGTCCGGATACGGATGGCAAATGGGTGGTCAGAGACGGCGGACGAGTCTGCGAATTTTTTTCATCGCGCGCCGCAGCAGTCCGCGGATTCCCTGCCGGCTGCGGGAAACGTCCTCGCGGTCCGCGGCAAGCCGCTCGCGGATCTGGCCGCGGCACCATTCGACCATGTCCGCCAGTTGTTGCGGGTCGGCGGGATCGGCGGTCGGGAGTTGGTCCGGCGGAACGGCGGAGTTATGGATTCGCTCGAAACAGCGGGCGAAATCCAACGCATCCTCCCGGCGGATCTCCAACAACTCGCTCTCGCTGGAAATCGCGTTTCCGCCGTCGACCAGGGCTTCGGACAGATCGGTGCCGAGGCGGCTCTCCATCCATTTCAGATCATTGGTTTCGGCGGCGAGTCCGGCGGCCACCATGGATTTGGCGGCGGTGAACTTCGGACCTTTCATGGCGAGCAGCACATCGATCAGCCGGAGATTTTCCGCCACCACGCCGGGGCCGGATCCATAGCCGGGACCGAACTTGCGGTAGGCATAGAGAATCCCGCAGGCGGCGCGGCTGAGGCTCTCGTTCGCGCGCACGATCTTGGCGCGATCGGGCGCCTTCAAACCAACGGCCGCGAAGAAATCCGAAACCGTGCAGCCATCGGCGAATGAGCCGGGATCGAACTTCCGCAGCACGACATTCTCCCGGCCGAACACTTTATCGAACTTCTCGAACTTGCGCCGGTAATTGCACCGGATGTCATCAATTTCGAATTTGCCGCGACCGCCCTTCACCATTTCCTGGAAGATGGAGATCTTGAAACTAACGGGCGGCCTGACATAGCCGATGACCCGGACTTCGTCGAACAGCGGATCGAGAAAATCTTTGAGGCGGGCGATGCCATCCGCATCGATCAAGGGCAGGGCCTCGGCGGACATGATGATGGTTTGGCGCCGGGTCTGGGAAATCGCGGCGGCCAGGCGCTCCCGGAGCCTCGCGCCCTTTTCCCGCAAATCCTCGGGGGATATGCCTTGTTTGGCGAACCAATGATATTTGAAAGGATCGGTGGCGAACATGGCGTGGAACGGCGTGTTCATGTGCAAGCTACCACCGATGCAGATATACTTCCAAGCCGGCCTGCCGCCAATTTTCTTCAAGGTGGACTGAAGCGAGGTGGTCCCCGTCTTGTGCATTCCGATGTGTAGCCAGCAGCGTTTCATGAAAGTGTCATTTCTTCCGGCCGCGGAAGGTATCCCGAACGCGCCGGAGGATGGATTCGGAAAATGTCTCCGGCCTGGCGGCCTTTTCGGCGGCTTTGCGCAACTTCCGGCCCACCTGCTTGCGACAGGCCTGCACATAGCCGGCAATGTCCGCCGGGTCGGTGGCGCCGCCGGAGTTTGGTGGCATTTTTGGAAGCCGGATGCGCGCGCCGGTGCGCAGGCGTTTGGAAAATCCCTTCAGCGCCGGACGCGGAATGATTAGCAAGTCCTCCTCGCAGGCGACCTCGTCTTTCGCGGAGCGCGCCTCTTCCCGCAACGATCCTCCGAGGCGCTCCTCCATCCATTCCACATCGGCGCGGTTCGCCTCCAGCACGGGATCCACCAAGTTGCGGGAAATCACCAGCTTGCGGCCGCCCATTTCCGAAAGCGCGCGGATGATGGCGCGATTCTCGGGAATGACATACTTCCCGACGCCATATCCCGGACCAAACTTCCGGTAGGCGAAAAGAATGCCGCAGGCCTCGCGGCTGAGGCTTTCATTAACTTTCTCGATGACGGTCCCCTCGGGCAGGAGGATGCCGGTTTGCGCGCACATTTCCCGCAACGCGCAGTTCCCGACGAACGAGGCGGGCTGGAATTTCACCAGTTTCACATTCTCGCGGCCGAAAACCTCGTCGAATTTTTCGAAACGATATCGATACTTGGGATAGCAGTCTTCGAAGCCGAAGACTTTCTTGCCATGCTTCACCCGTTCCTGGAATGCGGACGCCATGAAGCCGGCCGGCGGGCGGACATAGCCGAAGATTTGGATTTCATCGAAGAGCGGATGCAGGAAATCGCCCATCCGGCGGACATCCGCCGGGTCCATCTTGGAGAGCGATTCGGAGGAAAGGATCATGGTTTCCTGAACCATGTTCCGAACGCGCTTTTCGAAATTTCTCCGCAGCCGGGCACCGAGCCGGGCGGCGCGCGCCGGACGGTAGCCGGCGTTGCGGAAGATATGGTATTTCTCCGGCGAGGCGGCGAACATGGCGAAGAGGTTTTCGTTCATGTTCATCTTGCCGGGACGCATCGTGGGGTAATCCCAATCCGCGGCGTCGCGGACCGATTTCAGGTTCTTCTGAATGGTCGTGCTGCCGGTCTTGTGCATCCCGATGTGGATCAGACAGCGCTTCATCCGGGCCTCCCGGCTGGGATGAAACCGCAGGATTTGGCATAGAACATTTCCATGGCGTTCCGGCGATAGTCTTGGAAATCCACGTCATGCACCTTCACCCCGCCGGTGAGGAAATCGCGCATGCCGCCGGCGAGGCCGTCCACGGAGTTTTCCACCAGCAGGCCGGAGCGGCCTTCGACGACTCCGCGGCATACTTCGATATCGGCGCAGACGATCGGTTTGCGGAGCATCATGGCTTCCAACAGGACGAGGCCCTGGCCCTCGTGATTGGAGGAGAAAACGAAGCAATCCGCCCGCTTGAGATAGGGGAACGGATTGAGGCGGTAGCCGGCTAACAGGACTTTGTCATGCAATCCGAGTTCTTCCACGAGGATGTCGAGCATGACCGCCAGCGGACCGTCGCCGATGATCAGCAGGCGGGTTTCCGGGCGTTCCATGTGAATGATGGCGAACGCCTGGATGAGTTTTTTGTGGTCTTTTTCCACGGACAAGCGGCCGATCGTCAGGAAGACGATGGTGCCTTGTTGGAAAAACTTTTCCTCGTCGCCCGGCTCCATTTCCTCTTCCGCGCGACGGAGAACCTCCGCGGTGTCGATCTGGTTTTCGACATACTCGAACCCGCTTTCCGGGATCCGGAATTCGGCGGCGAGCTGCTGGCGGTTCAGATCGCGCGCGCTGGCGCTGACGGATATCAGGTGGTCGAACTGCCGGTACATGTGGAAGACCCGTTCGAGTTCCGGGTATTTTACCTTCCACTCGCCATACATCTCGTTGTGCTGGTAGATCGACTTGTATGCCACGGTTTCCGGGCTGGCGAAGCCGAAGAGGCAGGCGAAGAAACTACTGTATCCGGAAAAATCGATACCGGCATCGAAGCGGGCGGAGCCGAACATCCGGCGCTCCTCGCGGCGGAAATGGTTTTGTAAAATCTCGAAGGCCGGCGAGCCATCGATGAGTTCGTAGCGCTTGTTGAATTCCCCCAAAGTCCGACGCTCCTCCAAGGTGGTATTGGCCGCGCCGCTGCGGGGCAGCACCTTCACTTCGGCAGGAAGGGATTTGAGGTAGTCCACACTTTCCGGCACCAGGGAAATTCCGCCCATTTCCACGATGAGGACGACGCGGTTGGCGGTGTAATCGACATTCCGCAGCAGATTGATAAGCGCGATGGTGATGCCGTTCAAACTGAAGTGACCGCCAAAAATCAGGATGGTCCGCTTGGATTCGCAGGGGGCGGGAAACGCTTTTTTTGAAAACACGAACTCCAGCGTGCGGCGGCAGGCATCGCCGTCTTCGAACTTGCAGTATTTCTCGCGGCAAATTTGGTATTGCGCGGAAATTTCGTCTTGGTGCAGTGCTGCGGCCAGCTCGCGGGAATTCGTGGCGATGGGGCCGGGGAGTTCTTCGAGGCCAAAATACAAGCCGCGGTCGGACACATAGTTGGCGTGGTCTTCGAGGTAGAAGATCACCGGGCGGCCGGTGGGGAGGAAATCGAAGAAGACGCTGGAGTAATCGGTGACGAGCACGTCCACGATCGCCAGCAATTCGTTGGTGGAGATGTCCGCGGGGACGACGTTCTTCGCCACGACGGATTCCACATAGTAATGACCGCGGAAAAGCAGGTGGCAATCCTCCGCGGCGAGCGTTTCGATGACCTTTTCCGTGGCGGCGATCTCATGCCTCGGCGATTCCAGCGTGCCGCGCCAGGTCGGGGCGTAGAGGACTACTTTCCGGCCTTCCGGGATGTTGAGGCGTTTCCTTAAATCCGCCTTCTCCACATCTGAGGCGTTCAAGGTTAGATCGACGCGCGGGGAGCCGGTTTCGGTGATGGAGCCATGGAAGATCCCGCCGAGGTCATAGGCTTCCATCAGGACATCCGAAGTATGTCGGTTCGGGCTGGCGATGTGGGTGGCTTGAAGCAGGTTTCTGGCGACATTGCCATGCGTCATGAACTCGCTTTTGGCATCGCGTCCGAGGGTTTTCCAAGGCGTGCCGTGCCATGTGTTCAGGTAGAGCTGGCCATCGCGGCGGATGAAGAACGACGGGAAGCTTACATTGCTAACGAGCAGCGATGCCGTGGCGAGGTGGCGGAGAAACGCATCGGACTGGCGGTTGACGAAGATGACATCCGCCATGCCCTTGAAGCGGACGGGTATGGATTTCATGTCCTCGACGGCCCAGATATGGGTCCAGCCGGCGAACTCCGGACTGGCGAGCATGTGGAGAAAGAGCGCGTATGGATTTCCCGATAGCATCCGGCCGTGGAAGCTTTCGTATAATACCGATTTTCCCCGCAGCGGGAGGACCTCGGAGTATTCGGTATAACTGGCGGTGCGGGCAAACTTGGCATTCCGCCGGAAGTGCTCTTCCGAAGCGCCGGGATTCCGCTGGAGGACGCGGATGTTCCGGTAGGCGGCGCAGGCTTCGGCATATCTCCCCGATTTCGCCAAGGCATGGCCGAGCTGGTGATAGTAGGCCGGTTCGTGATCGCCGCTGCGGTCGGCGGCTTGGCGGAAAGCGGCGGCGGCGGCGGCGGATTCCCAATCACCGGCGGTGGCGCGGGCATCACCGAGAGCCGCCCAAGGCGCGGGACGGGTGGCGTCTTTTGCGAGCTTCGCGGTGATTTGCGCGATGTCGGCGGATGCGGATTTCCCTCGGTCCGGAAGGGCGGCGGCATAGGCGGCGCAGGCATCTTCGTGTCGGCCAGCCTCGTCGAGCGACCAGGCGCGGCGGTAGAGTGTGGTCTCGTGGCCAGCCTTGTCGGGGATTTGGAGGAGCCGGGCGTAGCATTCGGCGGCGGCGGCGAAATGGCCGAGTTTCTCCATTACGAATCCGAGCCGGCGGTGCCAATCCGGCTGCGAGGCGTCGAGCGCGAGGGCGTCGCGATAGTGGCGGGCGGCGGCTTCCCAGTCGTGACGGCGGTCGCGACACATGCCGACTTTGAAATGCAGGCCGGCGTCCTGTGGCCGGATCGCGAGCCGCTCGGCGTATGCTTGCTCCGCGTGCTTCCATCGGCCGCAATTCTCATGAAACGCGCCAATGCCAAAGCGCGAGGCCTCGCCGGTGGCATCGGAGGCGATCGCCATTTCGTAAAATCGGGGCGCTTCGCCGGCGGGATCGGCGGTCATTTCCAACGCGAATCCCGCCTTGTAGCTGGAATCGGCATCGCGGGGCGCGAGCCGGGCGGCGCTGCGGTAGAAACCGGCGGATTCCGGCCAGCGCTCCATTTTTTCGCACACTTCGCCGAGTCGGAACTGAAGCGCGGCATCGTCCGGCCGGAGCGCGGCGGCCTCGGAAAGCGCTTCCAGCTCAAGCCAGGCCCGGCCCTGGATGCGGTAAATGGCGGCGAGTTCGTCGCGGAGGCGGAAATTCGCGCGATCGGCGGAAATCCGCTGGAGCAGACTGCCGGTGCAGATTTCCAGCGCCTTCGACTGGGTGCCTTTCAGGTGCCGCGCAGCCTGGCAAAACTGGACCATCCAGTCCGTCCGATCCGGCGCGAGGGCGAGCGCCTCGCGCATGTGGGAGTAGGCGATTTCCCAGCGCTCGCGCTTGAACTCGACCATGCCGCGCTGGAAATGGCTGGCGGCGTGGCCGGGCTTCGCGCGGACAGCGGCGGCGAATTTCCGCTCGGCACTTGCCCAGCGGCCGCGCCGGTAATCGATCCATCCCAGCCAATAGGCGGGTGGCGTCCCGGCGAGGGCGGACAGGGTGAGGCGGCGGGCGGACATCATCTCCGCCGGCCCGGGTGCGCCGGTCCGGATCTGTAATTCAGGATTTTTTTAACGAGCCGGGCGATGCCGCCGGATTTGGCATCCGTGGCGCCGGTTTGCAACGCAAGGCGGCACGTCTCGACGAGTTCCGCGACGAGTTCCGGGGGAACCGGCCCGCCAGCGGGGATTTTGCGCGGCGGGCGCACCTTGATCCCGTGGATTTCCTGGAATTTCCGCAGGTATTCCAGGCATGCGTCCCGGCCGATCGCGAGCAGGTCCGCCTCATCGCGGACGGCGGGACCGCTGCCGGGCTTCTCGTCGAGCCGGGTGCCGAGGCGGCGCTCGATCCAGCGGAGGCTATCGGGAGAACCGGCCTCGAGCAGCTCGGGAGAGACGCGGAATTTCGTGCCGGAAAGCGCGAGCAGCGGCGCGACGAGGCGGTTGTTCTCGCGGATGAAATCCTTGCCGCGCGGGACGCCGGGACCGAGCTGCCGGTAGGCGTAAAGGATGCCGCAGGCCTCGCGCGTCATCCCCTCGTTGACCCGGAATATCGAGGCGGGCGGGGGCGGGCGGATGCCGATCGTCTGGCAGAAATCCGCGACCATGCAGCCGTCTGGAAAGGTGACGGGATCGAATTTCCGGAGGATGACGTTCTCGCGGCCGAACGCTTCGTCGAATTTCTCGAACTTGCGTCGGTAGCTCACGCGGATCCGGCTGAAATCCAACTGGCACGGGCCGTATTTCAGGTGTTGCTGGAAGATGGACGTCTTGAATCCCGCCGGCGGGCGGACGTAGCCGATGACGCGGACCTCGTCACAAAGCGGGACGAGGAAATCCCGCATCCGGGCGATGCCCGCGGGGTCCATGAGGCAGGCGGCCTCGCCGGAAATGACGAGCGTTTCCTCGGTGGCTTTCGCGACGGCGCGCTTGAGCCGCCGACGCAGCGTCTCGCCCCGGCGGGCGACGAATTCCGCGGTGAGGCCCTTTTTCGCGAAGAGGTGGAATTGGTGCGGATCGGTCGCGAACATGGCGAAAAGCGCCATGCCCATGTTCGGCCGGCCGCCGACGGTGAGGATGCGCCAGTTGTCCGGGGCGGCGGTTTTGACGAGATTCGCCTGCACCGAGGTGGTCCCGGTCTTGTGCATGCCAATGTGGATCCAGCAGCGCTTCATATTAACCAGGAGAAATCCGGCTGGTCCGGCGGCAGGTGGCGACGACGCCGGATTCGCCCATTTCGGCGAGACGGTCGAGGTAGAAATCGACCCGGGCCGTTGAACAGGCGGCGCGCGCCTCGGCGAGGGATTTGAAAACGTGGACGAGGAATTCGTCGGGCTGGACGACGACGCCATTGGGCGTGTCGAACGCGGAATCGAAGACGGTTTTCGGCGTGCGCCAGTCGCCGTAATTTTCCGAGAGGTAAAGTTCGTGATCGGCGGGAATGAGGAATTCGCCGCCAAGAAACGGAACCGGCCGGAGGGTGAACGGGGTGTTGTGCCAGCGCATTTTCACGCCGCCGTGCCAGCAATTTTCCGGCTCGCGGAAATGGCGGAAAATATCGATGGGGATGCCATTGACGTGGCGGACGCGGACGATTTCTCCGGAGCGGGATGGGATTTCATCGAACAGGCCGGCGCCGTGGAGGGCGTCGTGGAGCTTGGCGGGTGGCACGTCGTCCCAGACGCCGACGTCGATGTCCTTGTCGTGGCCAAGCAGGCGGCCCTCGCGGATGCAGCCGAGCAGAGTGCCGCTGACGAGGAACATTTCCACGCCGCAGGCGGCGAGCGCGCGCTGGAGATCGAGCAACGCGGTGGCGGCGCGGCAGTTGGTGAAGCGGCTTTTCGCGGGGGCGGCGTGGTTGCGGCGTTTGGCGAAAATCGCCGGAAGGTGCTCGCGCCAGACGGATTTCGCCGATTCGAAATCGCCGCAGCGCAGGGCGGCGGTGGCGACGGCCTCGATGACGCCCCGGTGATGGACGGCGGCGGGAATCGCGGCAATGGCTTCCTCCCGGGCGCGCAGCAGGCGGGCCTGGCCGGCGCGGTTTTCGACGAGAAGGGCGAGGTGCGACCAGACTTTCGAGTTGAGGACGCGCCGGGAAATCCCCTCCAAAGTCGTCCAGGCCAGCTCGATTTCTCCGGATTCCGCGGCGCAGCGGGAATACATGCAGTGGCCGTCCACGTGCTTGGGATAATGGTTTACCAGCGTTTCCAGCCGCTCCATGGCGCGGACGCGGTCACCGGCGACGTGGTGGCTGTGGGCGAGAAAATAGTAGCCGTGGGAGGAATCGTAATCGCGGATGAGGACGCGGGCGATCTCGCGGACGGCCTCGTGCTCGCCGGCGGCCCAGTGGATTTCCGCATCGAGGACGAGGACCATCTGCCGCGGGCTGAGCCGGCAACCGGCGCGGCGGAGACGGGCCATGCCGCGCTTGATCGAGCGGTAGCTGCCGTGCCGCAGCAGGTGGAAAAGGCAGCCCGCCAGCGGAAATCCCGGCACCGCCGGAACCGCGGCGCCATGGCCGCCGATGGATTCCGCGCCATTCACCCGCGCGGGCCGGTGAGGATTTGCCGCTTGATTTCCGTGGTCGAAATGTCGGCGGTGCGCGGGAGATAGACGACCTCGCACTGCGGTTTCAGGAAATCGAAATGGCCCGCCCAATCGTCGCCGATGACGAAGACGTCGATGCCGTGGCGGGCAACGTCGGTGGATTTCTGTTCCCAATTCTCCTCAGGAATTACCTCATCCACGAAGCGCAGGCTCTCGAGGATGACCTTGCGATCGGCGTAGCTGTGGGTGCAGGTCTTATTCTTCTCGCGCAGGTTGAACCCATCCGTGGAGACGGCGACGACGAGGCGATCGCCGAGGGCGCGGGCGCGCTTGAGCAGATTGATGTGGCCGATGTGCAGGAGATCGAAGGTGCCGTAGGTGATGACGGTGCGCATGGCGGGACTATCGGGCGAGATGGGTTGCTGCGGCGGAAACCTTGCGCTTTTCGTGGCGGATGTCCCGCGCCATCAGCGCGCCGGCGCAATCGCGGGGGCTTTGGAGGCCATCGATCACCTGGCTGACGGCGGTGACGATCGGCATTTCCAGCCCGAGCAGCGCGGCCCGCTGGCAAATCAGGCGGGTGACCGGCACGCCCTCGGCAACGTGGCCGAGATTTGCCAGGATTTCGCCAATCGGCTGGCCGGCGGCGAGGCTCATGCCGACCTGGTAGTTCCGCGAGTGGCGGCTGCCGCAGGTGAGGTAGATGTCGCCGAAGCCGGCCAGACCCATGAGCGTGGAGCGCTTGGATTTGTGCTTTTTCAGGTAATGCCGGGCCTCGGCGACGGCGCGCGTCATCATGGCGGCGCGGGTGTTGTCGCCCCAGCCGCAGCCATCGATGATGCCGGCGGCAATGGCATACACGTTCTTGATCGCGCCGCAGATCTGGACGCCGACGAGGTCATTATTCGCGTAGATCCGCAGGGTGGAATTCGAGAGAATCCGGGCGATTTCCAGCGTCTCGTGCTGGCCGCGGTTCGTCGCGACAACAACAGCGGTAGGGTCGTTTTGGGCGATTCCCTCGGCGAAGCTGGGGCCGGAAAAAACGCCGTAGCAGGCGTCCGGGCCGAGAATTTTCTCCGCGATGTACGACAACGGATCGCCCGAAACCGGGCAAAATCCCTTGCAGCCCCAGATCACCGGAATGTCCGTCCGCGTGGCGGCCACCGTCTCCAGCACCGCCTCGAAGGCGCTCACCGGCGCGGCGATGAAGACGAGATCCGCGGCGGCGACGGCCCCGGCGATGTCCGCGCCGATGCGGACGTTATCGGGGAACGTCCGGTCCGGCAAATAGCGGGGATTCGTCCGGCTGGCGGCCATTTCCCGCGCCTCGTCCGGCGAGCGCACGACCAGCGTGACGTCCAGGGTTTTCGCGAAACAGATCGCCAGGGCGCTCCCCCACATCCCTCCCCCGATGATGGCGACGTTGCGGAAAATCATTTCAGAAAATGGGCATGCGGGGCGGCGGAAGCGGTGGTGGCCGACGGCGGCGGATTGGTGGGCGTTCTGGCACGGAGCATCGCCCGCTGTCAAACGGAATGCCCGCGCGCGGGGCTCGGCCGGGCGAGGTTTGCGGTTGGCAAATCCGGGAGTGCCACGGATAGTCCGCGGCCCGGTCCCACCTCCGGCAGCTCTTGAAAATGAAGTATCGCACGACGTTCGCATTTCTCGCCATGACCGCCGCCCTGCCGGCCGCCACCAAGGTTTTCCAAGCGTTCGAGGGCGACGGACTCGATGGCTGGCAGGCGGAGGGCGCCGCCTTCGGCATGGCTCCGGCCGGCGGCAGGACCGATGACATGGAATCGCCGTTCACCGCCTATTCCGGCGATAGCCTGATCGTCTCCGCGCACGGCTGGGACGCGGCCACCGGCACCCTATCCTCGCCGGAATTCTCCATCGAGCAGCCCTACATCACCTTCCTCATTGGCGGCGGAAATGAGGCCGGCAAGACGGCCGCGCAGCTCATCGTCGATGGCAAGCCGGTGCGCGAGGCGGTCGGCACACGCAATCTTCGCATGGCCCCGATGGTGTGGGACGTCGCGGATTTGAAAGGGAAAAAAGCGACCATCAGGTTGGTGGACGCCGCGACCGGGAGCTGGGGCGTCATCGCGGTGGACCACATCATGTTCACGGATAATCCGAATGAGAAATTCCCCGCCACGACGCGCGCTGGGAAGCCGTTCGTGGATAACCTCCAGCTCACCAAGGCCCTGCCCGGCGCGAATATCCCGAAGGACACCACCCTGACCGTCGCCGCGGATTACAAGGGCCAGAAAATCACCTCGCCGACCGCGATCACCTTCGATGACGAGGGCCGCGTGCTCGTCGCGGAGACCCACCGCTTCCGCGAGGGCGTTGAGGACGATCGCGACAATCTGTTCTGGTATCTTGACGACCTCGCCTCGATGAAAACCAGCGATCGCCTCGCCCTCCACGAGAAGTGGAAAGACAAGGTCTCGCTGGAGCACATGACCTCGAAATCCGAGCTGATCCGGCGGCTCGCGGACTCCGATGGTGATGGCAAATTCGAGGAATCCACGGTGTTCGCCGACGATTTCAACGACGTTCTCGACGGCACCGCGGCCGGAATTTTCTACTACGACGGCTGCATCTACTTCGCCTGCATTCCGAAAATCTACATGATGCGGGACCAAGACGGCGGCGGCGCGGCGGACGCGCGGAAGGTCGTGCAGGACGGATTCGGCGTGAGGATTTCCTTGTCCGGGCACGATTTGAACGGCTTCACCCTCGGCCCGGACGGCCGCATCTGGGGCACCACCGGCGACCGCGGGCTGAGCTTCGTGACCAAGGAAGGTCGGAAATACGAATACCCGGACGAGGGCTTGGTTTACAATTTCGAGCCGGACGGCAGCGATTTCCAAATCTTCCACACCGGCCTGCGGAACCCGAAGGAAATCGCCTTCGACGATCTCGGAAATCCCTTCTCTGTGGATAACAATTCCGACCAAGGCGACGCCTCGCGCATCGTTTATTTGGTCGAGGGCGGCGAATCCGGCTGGCAGATGGAGCACCAGGCGATGCACACCTTCCACCGCCAGATCGGCCTGGAAGAGCACCCGCCAAGCCGCTGGATGGACGGGAAAATGTGGGAAATGCGCAATCCGTCGCAGCCCGCCTACATCGTCCCGCCCGCCGCGCTGCTCACCGCCGGGCCGTCCGGGCTGACGTTCCATCCCGGTGCGGGATTTCTCAAAAGCGAGGTCGGCCGCTTCCTGATCTGCGACTACCGCGGCGGCGCGGCGAATTCCGGCATCTGGTCGTTCCAGATGAAGCCGGACGGCGCGGGCATGGCCATGGCGGATTCCCGGCGATTCCTCTGGGGCGTCGCCGCCACCGACGTGGAATATTCGTGGGACGGCCGGGTTTTCGTGAGCGATTTCGTCACCGGCTGGGAATCCCACGAGGACGGCCGGCTGCTCTCGCTCGATGCCGGCAAGGACCAGTTCCTCGCCAACGAAGTCGCCGGCACCGTCCGCATCATGAAGCAGGGCTTCGAGGACCGCAGCTCGGCCGAGCTCGCCAATCTCCTCCGCCACCCGGACATGCGCATCCGCCTTCGCGCCCAAATCGCGCTGACCCGGCATGACGACGCTGTCTCGCGCTTCACCGAGGCGGCCGATTCCTCCGATTTCCACGTTCGCCTTCATGGCATCTGGGGCCTCGGAATCGCCGCCCGCCGCGGCTTCACACCCCGCCCCTTCAGCGAGTTCGAGGGCATCCCGGACGCGGCTCAAGGCGCCGCCGCCGCCAAAAAACTCGCCGCCCTGCTCGACGATTCCGATGCGGAAATCCGCGCCCAGGCCCTGCGCGCCCTCGCCAGTTCGCGCGCCACGCTGGATCTGCCGCTCGGCCCGCTGCTGGCCGACGCATCGCCCCGGGTCCGCTTCTTCGCTGCCATCGCCGCCGGCAAGCTCGGCCTCACCGCGTTCTACGGACCCATTCTTGACCTGTTGAGAGAGAACGACAACCGCGATGCCTACCTGCGCCACGCCGGCATCTATGCCCTCCAGCACCTGGCGGAAAATCCGAACATTCTCACCGGCCTCGTCGCCGACGAATCGCCGGCCATCCGCCTCGCCGCCGTCGTCGCCCTGCGCCGCCTGAAAAATCCCGATGTCTCCCGCTTCCTTGCCGATGCCGACCCGGCCGTGGCCGACGAGGCCATCCGCGCCATCGGCGATCTCGATATTGTCTCCCGCCGCCCGCAAGCCGCCGCCCTGCTCGACAATCTGGGCGCGCGGAAATGGTCGCCATTCATGCTGCGGCGCTTGATTGAGAACGCATTTCGCGTTGGCACCGCCGAGGATGCCGCGCGCGTGGTCAAGGTCGCCGCCGATGCCGGCATGCCGGAAATCGTCCGCAAGGAAGCGTTCCGCCTGCTCCGCGAGTGGACCAAGCCGTTCCCCGTGGACCAGCTCACCGGGCATTGGAATCCGCTGGAAAAACGCGCCGATGACACTGTCGCCCCGACGCTCGCCGCAGCTTTGCCCGATCTGCTTACCCGCAAGGATTTCGCGCTTGCCGCCGCTCTGGATCTCGCTGCGAAATACCAGCTCGAAGCCCCCGGCCTCGACTCCCCGGCACTCGAAAAACTCGCCGAAGACACCTCGCTGCCCGCCGCGGCACGTGGTGCCGCCATGCGCCTCGTGATCGCCCGGCAGCCGGAAAATCTGGCCGATTTCCTCGGACATCTCGCGGGCGATCCCGCCAATGAAGTCGCCCTCACCGCCCTCGAAAGCATTGCCAAGCTCACTCCGGAAGCCGCGACGCCCGCCCTCGAAGCGGCCGTGAATTCCGCTGATGCCGCGCGCACCCAGCAAACTTGGCGCATCCTCGACGACCTGCGCGGCCCCGCCATCGACGGGATTTTTGTAAAACAGCTCACTACCCTCACCGCCGCCAAGGGCGTCTCCACGTCCGGCATCGAGCTGCTCGCCGCCGCCGCCAAGCGCAAAAGCCCGGAGGTCGTTTCCGCGCTTGCCGCATATAATAAGGCGATTTCCGACAGCCCCAATCCCCTCGCCAAATGGAACATCGCGCTCGATGGCGGCGATCCCGCCGCCGGCCGCGCCCTCTTCGAGTCGCACCCGGCCAGCGAATGCATGCGCTGCCACCGCGCCGAAGACGGCCACGCCGCCGGTGGCGAAACCGCTCCAAATCTCGCCGGCATTGGCAAGCGCCACGACCGCCCCTATTTCCTGGAATCCATGATCCAGCCCAGCGCGACCATCGCCCCCGGCTTCGGCACCGTCATGGTCAACTTCAAGAACGGCGCGTCCCTAACCGGCAACGTCCTCGACGACACCGCCGACCACCTCGACGTGGATTCGGAAGGCAAATCCCTCCGGCTTTCCCGCTCCGACATCGACTCGGTCTCGACCCCCGTTTCGCCGATGCCACCCATGGGCGACCTCCTCAAGCCCGCCGAAATGCGCGATGTCATCGCCTTCCTCGCCGGCCTAACCGAAGGCGGCGAACGTCCCGCCGCAGTCGAACCCGCGCCCTTCGATCCCGCCACTTTGGTGAAATCCGAGCCCGCGCCAGCACCTCAGCCCGCGGAAAAACCCATCGAAAAGCCCGCGGAGCCAGCCATCGCAGCCGCCGCTCCACCAGCCCCCGAGCCTGCCGCGGAATCCACCGCGCCGGATCCCGCCGTCATGAAAACCGGCTCCCAGCAGTTCATGCTCTGCGGCGCATGCCACGGCCAGAAGGGCGAAGGCACCCCCGCCGGTCCCCCGCTCGCCGCGTCCGAATGGGTCGGCGGCCCCGCCGAAAATCTCATCCGCATCCAGCTCCGCGGCCTCGTCGGCCCGATCGAGGTGAAAGGCCAGACCTACAACATCGCGGGCGGCATGGCTCCCCTCGCCTACCAGACCGACGAGCAGATTTCCGCCGTGCTCACCTACGTTCGGAATTCCTTCGGGAACTCCGCGCCGCCCGTCGCCCCGGCCGATATCACCGCACTCCGCGGCGAGGTCGGCAAACCCCAGCTCGTCGTCGCCGATCTCATCCCGCTCCCCATCGCCGCCGAACCCGGCCTCGCCCCGGCCGATTCTGCCGAGCCTGGCAAGCCCCCGGCCGCCGAAAATCCCGCCTCCACCGGCAAATACGCCGATCTCGAACCCGCCGACACCGCCATTTGGCGCTGGCTTGGCCTAGCAGCCCTCCTTGCCCTGATCGCCTTCATGTCCACCGCCTTCCGCAAAAAGTCCGACCACTGAAAATCCCATCAAAATCCAAAAAATCCCATCCCACTCCATCCGCGTCCATCCGCGGTTGGATCCCCATCTCTGAAATGAACGTATCCGCACGCCGCCTTCTCATGATCGGCGCATTGGGCGCATTGGCCGGGATCGTCGTCACCGTCTGGAATCCGACCAACGGCAAGCTCCTCAATCTTGCCTTCCTCGCCTGCATCGCAATTGCCTGGCTCTGCCTCACCGCACTGGCTTGGAAATGGAAACCCCTGCGATTCGCCCTCCTCATCCTCCCGGTTCTCCTCGCCATTCCCTTTCTCCTCCCCGGCCGGCCGATCGATTCTGCGGAGCTTCGCCAGGATTTTCTCCGCCGGATGGATTCCTTTACCGTCACCCCCTACCGCTGGGGCGGCGAAAATGCCCGCGGCATCGATTGCTCAGGCCTGCCCCGCCGGTCCTATCGCGACGCCTTGCTTTCCTACGGCATTCGCCATGGCAACGGCCGCGCGATCCGCACGTATGCCGAGCAGTGGTGGTATGACGCCAGCGCCAAGGCCCTCGGCCAGGGCTACCGCCACTACACCTCCCCTCTCGGAATCTCTGGGACAATCCAGGAAATGGATTACCAACCCCTCCTTCCCGGCGACCTCGCCGTCACCGATTCCGGCCGGCACATCCTCGCCTACTCCGGCAACGACCGCTGGATCCAAGCCGAACCCGACATCGGAAAAGTGGCCACCCTGAACGGCCACACCGATCAAAACCGCTGGTTCGAAGTTCCCGTCACCCTCCACCGCTGGCGGATCCTCTCCGAAGACGGCAATTCCTCAGGTGAAATTCTGAAGTAAAGGCCGGTGAGGGCGCAGTCGCCCCCACCGGCCCGAATTGTTCCTCCCATTTGTCTCTCACACGCCGCGCACCATATCCTCCCGCTCCCAACGCCGGCCTTGTTTCGCCTTCGCAATGAATCCTTCCACGCCCCCTTTTCCGGCGATTTCACAAATCCCGTCATCCTTCTTCACCATTGCCGCGTCGAGCAACGGCTGCGCGGCGGGATTGTGACCGATGATTTTCAAATGCCCGAAAGCATCGCGGACCCAATCGACCGCCGCCGCTTCTTTCTGCAGCATCTCGCAGCCCTTTTCCGTGACGAGGATGGCGACCGCATCGAAGAAAAACGACGGTCCGCCGGAGAGTGCGAAATCCGCCTCCATCAGCTTCCCGTCCGACCCGGTCGCCCCGCCGATTTTCGGGGCGACGACCGCGACGGCGGCTTTTTCCTTCGCCAGCGCGGACTTGATTTCCGCCAGCAGCTCCGCGTCGAAGCCATCGCTCACCAGCACGCCGATTTTCCGGCCGCGCAGCGTGTGCGGATCCTTTTCCAGCATGCTCAACGCGGGGGATTTCTCCAAATCCCGCGGCTTGACGGCCGGCTGGATATCCTCCGCCTGCCCCGCCATTCCCAGCGCATCCGCCACGGTGTCGTGCAGGCCGGAATCGATGAGTTTCAAATGCCCCAACATCCGGCAGCGGACCTGTTTCACATCCACGTGGGCCAGCTCGAACGCCAGCGCCGACTCGATGTGCCGGCGCTCGGGCGGGGTCATGGATTGGAAAAACTGCCGCGCCTGCGAGTAGTGGTCCGCGAAGGTTTCCGCGCGCTTCCGCAGCCGCTCGCCGCTGACCTCTTCCGGATACGTTTTGAAGCCGTGCATCGGGCATTCCTTCGGCGCTTCCGGCGGGGCGAGGCTGTTCGGTTCGTAGGCCACGCGGCCTTTGGGCACCTCCATTTGGCGCAGCCCGTCGCGCTGGAAATTCCGCATCGGGCAGCGCGGGGCGTTGACGGGGATTTGGTGAAAATTCAGCCCGCCGAGCCGGCTGAGCTGCGTATCGAGGTAGGAAAACAAGCGGCCCTGAAGCAGCGGATCGTCGGCAAATCCGATACCGGGGACGATGTGGCTCGGGCAGAACGCGACCTGCTCGGTCTCGGCGAAATAGTTGTCCGGGTTCCGATTGAGCACCATTTTGCCGACCTTCCGCAGCGGCACGATTTCCTCCGGGATGAGCTTGGTGGCATCGAGAATATCGAAGTCGAACGATGCCGCCATTTCCTCATCGAACACCTGAAACGCCAGCTCCCACTCGGGGAAATCGCCCTTGTCGATGGATTCCCAAAGATCCCGCCGGTGGAAATCCGGGTCGGCACCGCTGATTTTCACCGCCTCGTCCCACAGCACGGAGGACGCGCCGATCGTCGGACGCCAATGGAATTTCACGAAGCGCGACACGCCCTCCGCATCGATGAGCCGGAACGTGTGGACGCCGAAGCCTTCGATCATCCGCAGCGAGCGCGGGATCGCCCGGTCGGACATGACCCACATGACCATGTGCATGCTTTCCGGTGTCAGGGAAATGAAGTCCCAGAACGTGGCGTGCGCGGAGGCCGCCTGCGGAAATCCCCGGTCCGGCTCCATTTTCACGGCGTGAATGATGTCCGGGAATTTCATCGCGTCCTGGATGAAAAAGACCGGGATGTTGTTGCCCACGAGGTCGAAATTCCCCTCCTCGGTATAGAATTTCACGGAAAAACCGCGGACGTCGCGCGCCAGATCGACCGATCCCGCGCCGCCGGCAACGGTGGAGATCCGGGCGAAAAGCTCGGTGCGCTTGGAAGGATCCTGGAGGAACCCGGCCTTGGTGATATCCGCGCAGGATTCATAGGGCTGGAAATAGCCGTGCGCGCCGGAACCGCGGGCGTGGACGATGCGCTCCGGGATCCGCTCATGGTCGAAATGGGTGATCTTTTCCCGCAGGATGAAGTCTTCCAGCAGCACCGGCCCGCGGATGCCGGCCTTGAGCGAGTTCTGATTGTCGGAAATCTTCAGCCCCTGATTCGTCGTCAGGTGCGTGCCGCCTTTTGGATCGGCGGTCTGGTGGGTTTCGGCGGGAAGGCGGTCAGGCTTGGGGGCGGCGGGCGCGGGAGTCGGGGGATGGGATGACATGGTTTTTGGATATTCGGATTTTTCGAGTCGGAAGCGGCGAGCCTTCGCATGGCCTGTGCCGGATTCACCCGCCGCCGCCGCCAGCCTGCATTCGCGCCGCCCCTGCCGGTTTTCCGCCGGAAATCCGCGTGCAAGTCGCCACGCCGCGTGCATCGCGCATCACGGCGAATTTCTTACCGCCTGCATTGATGCGCCGGGAAATCCGCCAAATGCTGGCACCGATGAAGCACACCATTCTCGTCCCGCCGGAGACCCGCGCGCGCGCCGCCGATTATTTTCGGGAAATCCGCGAGGGCAGCGCCGAGGCGGGCAAATTCTTCCAAGCGGCCGGGCCTGCGAGCATTTCCTCCAACGACGCGGAGCTCGCCGCGCTGCTCGATACCAAGATCCCTCAAATCTTTGCCGAGAGCGCCGTCGCCGGCGATGGTTCGGACTGGAATCTCACCGAACTCGGCATCTTGGGTGATATCTCGATCGCCGTCCCCGTCACGATTTTCGACGATGGCCGCCACCGCCGCCCGGCCGTTCACGCGGTTCCCTTTTCCGGCGAACTCGTGTTCACCCCCGGCGCGCTTCTCCGCAACGGCCGCTCCCGCGAAGCCGCCGATTGGGCCGAGGTGGTCTCCCCCGGCGGCAAACTGAACGAAGCCGGCTACCTCCAGCTCTACCGCCGCCGGCTCCTTCCCGTTTTCCAATACATCGAAACCCGTGCCGCCGGACTTGGGAAATCCGCCCTCGTCACCATCCCCGGCCTCGGCTGCGGGCAGTTCGCCGGTCCCTTCGCCGGCCGGCTCGGCATCGCCCTGCAAAGCGTCCTGCAGGAAATCCTGGCTGAAAATGCAGCCGCATTCCCTCACCTCCGCGCCGTCTGGTATGACCCCTACGATGAGTGTGACAACGCCCGCTTCGAGTATCACAATCTTTCGCTACTCGTCCGCCCGCTCTGCCGCGGCAATCAACCCACGCCCCAGCTTTGCCAACCCATAACTTACCAAACTCCCCCGGACGACTTCGCCGATTGCATGCTCTTCAGCATCGTCGCGTGGGATCACGTTTCCTGGCCCGGCAATGACTTCTTCATCTGCAGCCGCGCCACTGACGATGGCGTCAAAGCCGCCGCCACCGATTCCATGGCCGTCATCACCGGAACCTCCGGCCAATACGATACCCATAGCAACCAATACCAACCGCCCCCGCCCTGCCATACTTGGAACGAAATCGTCCGGAAAACCAACCCCCGCCTCTCGACCGGCCATTGGCTCTAACCGTGCCGGCGGTTTCCAGCCGCCAAGCCCCTCGCCCTCTCCCGATCTCCCCGCAAACAATATCCTAACCGAAGCACCCCGGTTCGGACCGAGGACATGGGTTACAAGTTGACCGGGGACATGGGTTACACATCTAACTGGGCGGATGCCCTGGGAAAAGGTGTCACCGATGGAACAAAAACAGCGATTTGTGAGTTTGGCGGGCAGCGGTCATTTTACGGTGACGGAGCTGTGCCGGGAGTTTGGAGTGTCGCGCAAGACGGGCCACAAATGGCTTGG
>JBBSUD010000056.1:0-34063 GCA_038235225.1 Verrucomicrobiales bacterium | reverse complement strand
TCATGATCAACGCTTGCGGAGGGACGGCACGGTTCCCAGCCAGGAGGAAGCGACGGCTAGGAGTATCACAAAGCTGAGGCAGGCACCGGCGGTGTCATCCATGATTTTCCGGCCGGGATGGGTCGCAACGTCGATGGCCGCAATCGCGCCGAGGACGAAAATCGCCGCCAGGATCAGACCGAAAACCACACGGCCCCTGCCGGAGGCCTTTGTAAAAACCAGCGCCGCGGGCAGCGTGGCAATCATCATGACGCCGCTGGCGACGGCCAGCGCGTGAATGCCGAAGCCGAAGCCAGCGAGCAGCCCGGCGATGCCGCCGAAGAACAACAAACCGACCGCCGCGCCTTCGATTTTTTCCTCCCGATCGAGCGAGAGCCGGGCGACGGGGTCGCGCAGCAGGAAGAAGTTGGCGAGTCCGCCGGACAGCCAGGTGCCGAAAATGAACAGATAGTAAACGATCGCCAGCGGGATGACGAGCAGCGGGTGGATGCTTGCGGCGAGCACGCGCAGGACTTTGAAACCGACGATCAGCCCGATGGCGATGGCCAGCCGGTTGCCCTTCGAGAACCGCTGCATGAAGAACGACCACTTGAGAAACAGCCGGAAAAACGCGGACCGGGCGCGGTAGGACTGCTTCAGACCGTCGCGGGCGTATTCCATTTCCGGATCGATCCGCAGGGCTTCCTTGAAATGCGATTCCGCGCCCTTCACATCGCCGCGCTGGAGGGCGGCCCAGCCGGCGTTGGCGAAGGAAAAGGCATTTTCCGGATCGCGCGCCAGCCGGCGTTCCGATTCGCCCACGGATTCGTCGAGCCGGTTTTGCATCCGCAGCGTGAGGGAAAGCAGGTTCGAGGCGGCCTCGTCATCGGCATCCAGCGCGAGCGCGGTGCGGGCGCATTCCTCCGCCTCGGTCCAGCGGGCGAGGCCGACGAGCACGAGGCATTTGGAATTCCACGCGTGGCCGGAATCCGGCTCCAGCGCGATCGCGTTCTCCGCCAGCGGCAGGGCTTCCTTCGGTCGGTCGAGTTGGGCGAGAATGCGGGCTTGGAGCGAAAGCGGAAACGCGTCACCTGGCAGCAGACCGGTCGCGGTCCGGGCATCCGCGAGCGCTTGGCCGAGCTGGCCGGAAATTTCCATGCGGTTGAACGCCAGCTCGAGAAACGCGTGTGGGTCCTCCGGGTGGCGGGCGAGATGGGAAAGCATCGTGGCCACGGCTTCCTCATGACGGCCGCGCTCACGGAGCTGCTGGGCGCGGGTAAATTCGGCGGTCATTTCTTCAATCCGAGGTAAGTGAGGATGTCGTCGTAGAAGCCGCTCTGGTTGGCGTAGAGCGCGTGGTTTTTCGCGCTTTCGAACCACTTTTTGGTCGAGGGCTTCACCTCCTTCGCCGCCTGCGCGAGCATTTTCCCGGTGACCGGGACCATCGCCCCCTTGCGCATCGCCTCGCTGAGCGCGGCCTCGGTGGCTTGGTCGAAAACCGCCTTCAGGTCCGCGCCGGAAAATCCTTCGGTCCGTTTCGCGAGGTCCGCCGGGTCGAAGCCGGCCAGCGGTTTGCCCTTGGCGTGGATTTTCGCGATTTCCTCCCGCGCAGCCCGGTCCGGTGGCGGCACGAAGATGATCCGGTCGAAGCGCCCGGGCCGCAGGAACGCGCCGTCGAGCTGCCACGGCGCATTGGTCGCGCCAAGCACGAGCAGTCCGTCGTTACGCGCGCCCGCGCCATCGAGCTCGGAGAGGAACTGGTTGATCAGCGTGCGCCCGGCGGACTGGCGCATGTCCCGCCGGTCGGCGGCGAGCGCATCGGTCTCGTCGAAAAACAGCACCGCGGGGCGCGCGCCGCGGGCGAGTTCGAAGATTTTGTGCAGCTTTTGCTCGGACTCGCCGAGATACATATCGAGGATCTGGTGCAGCCCGACGGACAGGAATGTCGCGTCGATTTCGCCCGCCGTGGCCTGCGCCATCAGCGTTTTCCCGCAGCCGGGCGGGCCGTAGAGGAGCACGCCGCCACCCGCCTTTTTACCGTAGGCGGCGAATAGCTCGGGATTTTTGAGCGGGTGGATGATCTTCATCCGGATGTCGTCCTTCACCCGCTCCATCCCGCCGACGTCGGCGAATTTCAAATCCGTGCGGACCCGGAAATCGACGCCCAGATCGTGTACGGCGGCGGCGTCCAGGCCTTCGAACGGCGAGTCATCATCGTCCGCGTCGTTGTGGATCTGGCCGGTGGTGGTCATCATGCTGCGTTTGGTGCCGCCGGCTTTCAGGATTTCCTCAAGCAGTCCGTCGTCCGCTTGGGCGCGGTCCAGATCGACCGCCTTGTCGTAGAACTCGCGCGCCCTCGCCGCCTCGCCTTCCTCCAGGGAAATCCTCGCCCGCAGCAGCCATGCCGCCGCAAATTCAGGATCGCGCGCGCAGAGATCCTCCAGCCGCACGATCGCCTGGGAGCTTTCGCCGGAGAAATCCAGCAGCCGCGCGATGCCGAGCAACGCCTCGCGGTTTCGCGGATCGAGCGCCAACACGCGGTCCAGCAGCGCGCGGGATTCCGCCAAAGCGAACCGGTCCTCCTCCAGTTTCGCCACCATCATCAGCAGCGGAATGTTTTCCGGCGAGGCCGCCAAAGCCGTCCGCAGCGCATCGAGATCCATCTCGGGATGCAAGGTGGAACCCGCGCGAGCGGCAAGCGCGGATGTCTGCCGCCCCAGCCACCGCGACCGAGCGCCGTGCGCCGCGAAGCGCCGCATCTTGGAGTGCGGTGGGAAGCGCAGCGCCACACCGCTTTGGGTTGCGAAGTGCTTGGTCCGAAGCCTTCGCCAAAACCATCGCAATCCGAAGCGATGCCGCAGCCTCCGGCCTTGCCGCCGCATTCCAAAGGACCAACGCCCTTGCCCTCCTTCGTGCCGGGCCGCACGCTGCCGCTTTCCGGCAACGCACCTTCCCGAATGTCCACCTGGCGTCCCATCCACCCACCGGCTTTTTGGAAGCGCTGGCTTCCCGAGTGGATGCATGGCCCGGTGAAATTCCTCTTCATCCTCAGCCTCTCGGCGCTCGTGCTGCTCTGCGGCATCGCGTTTTTCTACTTCATGCTGGCCGCGCGGTTCGACTTGGACGAGGTCGCCCGGCTGCCCGCCGGCACCACCTATTACGATCGCAAAGGCGTGGAAATCACGGCGCCTGGCATCACCACGCGGCGGCTGGCGACGCGTCAGGACATCCCGGATTTCCTCGTGAAATCCCTGCAGGCGCGGGAGGACGCCCGCTTCTTCGAGCACGGCGGCGTCGATTTCCGCGGCCTCGCCCGGGCGATCGTCCGGGACATCAAGGACTGGGATTTCACCCAAGGCGCCTCCACTCTGAGCATGCAGCTCGCCCGGAACTCCTTCGACATCAAGGCCAAGTCGATCCATCGGAAGCTCCTCGAAATGGCGCTGACCTACCGCATCGAATCGCGCTACTCGAAGGACGAAATCCTCACCCACTACCTGAACCGCATCTACTTCGGCGCCGGCGCGGAGGGCATCGAGCAGGCCGCGCGGACGTATTTCGGAAAATCCGTCCGCGAGCTGGACGATGGCGAGTGCGCCATGCTCGTCGGCATCATCCGCGGCCCGCACCTGTTCTCGCCATTCCGGAACTTTAATGGAGCGATCGCCCAGCGCGACCAGACGCTCGACCGCCTCGTCGCCATGAGCCTCATCGATCCGGCCCGGCGGGCGAAAATCGAAGCCAAGCCGATCCACTTGGTGGAGAACGACCGACGCGAGACCCAGAAATCCTATGCGCTGCAAGCCGTCCGCCGCGAACTCGACCGGATTCTCGAAGACCGCAACATCCAGATCGGCGGGCTGCACGTGCGGACGACGCTGGATTCCGGCTGGCAGAACCGCTTGGAAATCGATTTGAACCGCGCCGTCGATGACTTGGAACGGGAGAAATCCTGGAATCATCCGACGCCGGCCACCCACGTCGCGGGCTCGGATCCGGCCTATCTCCAATACGCCGCCGTCACCACCGAGACGCGCACCGGCGCGGTCTTGGCGCTCATCGGCGGGCGGAATTTCAGCGATTCGCGGCTCGATCGCACGCGCTCGAAGCGCGACCTCGGCTCCGCCTTCGAGCCATTCATCGCCGCCGCCGCCGCCGAGCGCGGCAAGCTCGTCCTGCCCGGCCGCCCGATCCAGACCGGCCGCCAGATCGGCCCCGCCGAGGTCGAGCGGATCGCCCGCCGCTGCGGATTCGATGGAAAATTTCTCCCCACCGAGGACCTCTTCCGCGGCTCCGTGAGCGCCTCCGCGCTCGAAATGTCCGTCGGCCTCGCCACGCTTGGAAACGGCGGCAAACGCCCGCGCCCGTTTCTGGTGCAGGAAATCCGCGATGCCAACGGCGACCTCCTCTACTCCGCCGAGCCCGATCTCTTCCCCGCCCTCGGCCCCGCCGCCGCCCAAGACGCCGCGAGCGTCCTCAAACGAACTAATGGCACCCGCTGCTTCACCGGCGCCACCGCCTCCGAGCGCGACGCCTGGACCCTGCGCCTCGGCCCCACCGGCGCGACCGCCATCTGGCTCGGCTTCGACCAACCCACCGCCATCGCCAAAGAATCCCGCCTCAAAGCGCTGCTGGACGAATTCGTGGAGCGCTTGGGAAACCAGTAAAGCTCGGCGAGCCACCCGGGAGAATTCGGACTTTCATATAAGTCCAAATCCGGCGGCATTCGGACGACCTGAAAGTCCAAATGGTCCTTCCTACCGAAATTCTGGCATGCCAGCCGACCTGCCGCCGGACCGTGATGATTTCATCACCCGCCGCCCGGAGTCCGGCCTTCAGGCTGCCTCTTCCGCTGCCTTGGACGACGCTGAAGAGCACGGAAAGTTCTACCGGCCAAGCCACCCTCAACGAGTCCCCGACTACCGCCTGCTATGCAAAAACGGCAAAATCACCGTCGGCTACAACGCCCAGCCCGCCGCGGACGCCAAAGCATCACCTCATCGCCATCATCGAGTTCACTCAGGATGGAAACGACAATTCCTCGACCCCATCGCCCGGCAAGCCAAGCAAGACCTCGGACTGCCCCCCGCTCAATGTCCCAGCCGACAGCGGCTACGGCAACGGAACCCTGCTCG
This sequence comes from Verrucomicrobiales bacterium, assembly GCA_038235225.1. Taxonomy (GTDB): domain Bacteria; phylum Verrucomicrobiota; class Verrucomicrobiia; order Verrucomicrobiales; family Akkermansiaceae; genus Luteolibacter. The sequence continues at coordinate 28,949 of JBBSUD010000056.1, read as the reverse complement.
CCTCCTGCGAAATTTATGAAACCATCGTTCGATACCACTGCGCGTCATGATTTGTAATTCTGGAAGAATTGGAAATTGAGACTCATCCGGCTGGTGATTTCCGCTTTGAGCGGGCGGGAAAGATCGTCAAGGCACTTGTCGATTAGAAACATTGTGCCCGATCACCGCCTCGTCCATCTCCAACGCTTGGAAGATTTGATAGTCGGCGCTCGCCCGCAGGTCGTCCAGCGTCCTTGGCTCAGCGTAGCTTCAGCGAGGACGGCTCGAGCATCTCAGAATCCTCGCCTGGAGGTGTTCGTAGAGCGAACGCAGTTCCTTCAGTCCGTGATCGTCATTGAGGGACACCGACGCCCAACCTTGTTTGAGAATGAATGCCTTCGGGTTTTTGGCGATGCGTTCCAGCAACTCGATGTCTCCAAGGTCGCGGGCGTGGCTATAGCGTCCCGCCCAATGCTGTCAAATTAAGAATTTTTAACTACGGATTGCACAGAAGGCACGGATAAGAAGAGAGTTACGAAAGACCCCGAACTCACCCTTTTGGTGAATCCCCCAAACCTAGCAATTCATTCAGCCACAAGGATCTTTAAAGATGCCAAATCCCGTCAACCGGACACCCGTGACTCGTGCCACGGAATCGTTACCCTGGCAAAAAGGGCCAGGTCCTGCGGGTGCGGGCGCATCACCGGTTTTTGTATGCTTATGCCGTTAGGCCGGTTGCCAAAAGTGTGTTTGTATCAGAGCGAGCAAAGAACGCCGCAGGCTTTTGACTGCTGGGATTCTTTATTGCCAGGTTTTGCGGGAAGCGTCGATCATCAGAGCAAGAACCGCCCGGGCCGTATGCCAGCCATTCCGTTTCCGGGCTGCGGCGGGCAACCTGGGATCATCAGGCCGCTCACCTACGCCCAGTGCCAAACCATGCGATTCCGAATCCCCGAAAAGGCGCATTGCTATCCAACGCGACAATGATGTAATGCTAGCCAGTTAGCCACAAGAAGGGCTGGCCAACCTATCCAAACCCCTCCCCACCGCTTTCCATGCCCATCCCAAAATTCCTCCTCAAGGAATCCATCATCGCCAAGCCCGGCTTCAACCGCTGGCTGGTGCCCCCCGCATCCATCGCCATCCACCTCTGCATCGGATCGGTCTATGCATGGAGCGTGTTCAACATCCCCCTTTCAAGGGAACTCGGCGTCCTCGGCTCCGCCGCAGGCGACTGGGATTTCAGCAACATCGTCTGGATCTTCAGCATCGCCATCGTGTTCCTCGGCCTCGCCGCCGCGATCGCCGGGCGCTGGCTGGAAAAAGTCGGGCCGCGCTGCGTGGGCGTGACCGCCGCCTTGCTCTGGGGCGGGGGATTTCTCATCGGTGCGCTCGGGATCAAATTCCACAGCCTTCCCCTACTTTACTTCGGCTACGGCGTCCTTGGTGGCTGCGGGCTGGGGCTCGGCTACGTTTCCCCAGTTAGCACGCTCATCAAGTGGTTCCCCGACCGCCGGGGCATGGCGACCGGAATGGCCATCATGGGCTTCGGCGGCGGTGCCATGATCGGCGGCCCGATGAATCGCAAGCTACTGGAATTTTTCTCATCCATCCCGGATCGTCTCGGCGCGGAAGGGGCAATCAATCTCATCACCGATAGCGGCGTCCGCTATGCACAGACCGCCGCAGGAAAAGTGGAAGTCATCGTCGCATCCGCAGCCGATGTCGCCCCCTTCGGCAGCGATGCGCTCCCCGGCATCTACGCGGTCGGCACCGGCAACACCGGAGCCTTCATGACATTCCTCACCCTCGGGGTCAGCTATCTCATCGTCATGCTCATCGCATCGTTTTGCTACCGCGTCCCCGCAGAAGGCTGGCTTCCGAAAGGCTGGACTCCTCCCTCCGCCGATAAAGCCAAAGGCATGATCTCCCAACACCACGTCGGCATCAGCCAAGCCACCTTCACACCCCAATTTGCCCTGCTCTGGATCGTCCTCTGCATGAATGTCACCGCAGGCATCGGCGTCATCGGCGTGGCCAAGACGATGATCGATGAAATCTTCGGCCCCGGTCTCACCGCCGATGCCCGCCAAGGTTTCTTCTTCGTCAACTACGTCGCCATGATCTCCGTCTTCAACATGGTCGGCCGCTTCTTCTGGGCCAGCATCTCGGACTGGATCGGGCGCAAACAGACCTACGCGATCTTCTTCGTCCTCGGCTGCGCCCTTTACCTCTCCATCCCATGGGCCGCGGCAAATGCGGGCGCTACCACCATGTCCGCCTCGTTCATCGGCTTTTACGCCGCGACCATGATCATCTTCACCATGTACGGCGGCGGTTTCGCAACCATCCCCGCCTACCTCGCCGATCTCTTCGGCTCGAAATACGTCGGTGCCATCCACGGTCGTATCCTCACTGCATGGAGCACTGCCGGTATCCTCGGGCCATTGGCCATCGCCAAGCTCCGGGACTCATCCATCTCCAGCTCCATCTCAAATCTTGTTGGAAAAATTGAGCCCGCCGCATTCCTCGAAAAATTCGGCGCACCCGTCGGGAAACTCGACGAACTCGTCGCGGCCAAGACCGTCACCGTCCAGAAGCTCATGGAAATCGCCCCCGCTGGCACCATCGACCCGACACCCAGCCTCTACAACTCCACCATGTATACCATGGCCGCCCTCCTCGTCATCGGCTTCATCGCCAACGCATGCGTCAGGCCGGTTGACTCGAAACATCACATCTAACAATATATCCACCACCCAATGAAATCATACACAACCATAGCATCGGCTTTCGGTCTCTGCCTCGGCATCGCCACCGCGCAAGACGCACCGAACATGATCCCGCAAACCATCGACAAGGTAGTCCAGCCCGGTCAAAAAAAGCTCCCGAAACCCGTCTCCATCCAGATGGTCAAAGTCGTGGGCGATCTCATCGACCCGATCAACGTCGTCAGCCCCAAGGACGGCACCGGCCGCCTCTTCGTCATTGAGCGCGATGGTTACGTGCGCATCGTCGACAAGGAAGGCAAGATCCAGCCGCGCGAAAAAGCTTTCCTCAACATCTCCGACACCACCGTCAGCTCCTTCCTTGAGCAGGGCCTGTACGACCTCGAGTTCCACCCCGATTTCAAAAACAACGGCAAGTTCTACATCCACTACTCCGACATGTGGTTCAACGGCGACTCCTTCATCGTCGAATACCAAGTCAACAAGGACAACCCGGACAAAGCCGACAAAAAAACAGCCCGCGTGATCATGCAGATCGATCAGCCCTATGCGAACCACAATGGCGGCGAACTCGCCTTCGGCCCGGACGGTTTCCTCTACATCGGCTCAGGCGATGGCGGCTGGGAAGGCGATGTCCTCAACGCCGGCCAAGACCTCACCACACTCCTCGCAAAAGTCCTTCGCATCGATGTCAACACCTCAACCCCGGATCGCGCCTACGGCATCCCCGAGGGCAACCCCCTCATCACCCCCAAGAGCCTCATGGTTCTCTTCGGAGTGAGCGAGGAAGCTTTTGCAAAAATCCACCCCACCGCCCGCCCCGAGATCTGGGCCTACGGCATCCGCAACCCATGGAAAATGCATTTCGATAGCAAGACCGGCGACCTCTACATCGCCGATGTCGGCCAGAACCATTGGGAGGAAGTCAACTTCCAGCCAGCCAGTTCCAAGGGTGGTGAGAACTACGGATGGAAATTCATGTGCGGCACCCACCCTTTCCCCATCAGCCAGAAAAACGCACCACAGGTTGGCGTCCTGCCCATCTGTGAATACACCCACGCAGGCGAAGGCATCTGCGTCACCGGCCTCGGCGTCTATCGCGGCACAAACTACCCATCGCTCGACGGCACCTACTTCGTCTCCGATTGGGGTTCCGGAAAAGTCTGGGGTATGCAGCACATCGAGGACGGCCAGTGGGCCATGGAAGAACTCCTCGACACCACCCTCATGCCCAGCGGCTCCGGCCAAGGCGAAGACGGCTCCATCTACGTCACCACCGCACACGCGAACTACGGCGGCCCCGTCCGCCCGCAGGACAACGAACGCGGTGCCCTCTGGAAAATCGTCGAAAGCGACAAGGTTCCCGAAGGTGCGGAAACCATCCCCGTCGAACCCAAGAAATAACCGTCCGTAAATTAAACCTTCCCCAGCGGGGATCGGATGTTCCTTCACCAATACCTCTGATCCCCGTTTTTATTCTAACAACATGCACACGAAACTCACCGTCATCTGCCTCCTCCTTGTCGCCCCCATCCTCATCGCGGAGGAAGCGCCTTCCCACTGCCACACCGTCGAACCCAACGGCACATTCACCGCCCCGGTATTCTTCGCACAGGACGTGGAGAAAAAGGAAGCCACCCTCCACATCGTAGCCACCTTCGACAAAACCAACTACGGCATGAACTTCAACGGCTACTCCAAAGGGGCCGCCGGATACGATATCCCCGTCGGCTGGAAAGTGAAAGTCATCTTCTGCAACAACAGCGCCGTCCCGCACAGTGTCATCGTCGTCGATGCCGAAGACACATCCAAAATCAATCTCGGTGAAACGCCGTACTTCAAAGGGGCCTCCACCCCGTCCCCGCTCGCGGGCACCACTTCCGCAATCGAGAAATTCGAATTCACCGTGGATGAACCCGGCGAATTCGCCTTCGCCTGCGGTTTTCCCACCCACTCCGCCAACGGCCACTGGATTTTCCTAAACGCCAAAAAGGACATTAAAGAAGCCGCATTCGTCACGCCGAAACCCGAAGCCCCCTAGTCCATGTCAATTGGGCCGGAAAACACCTTCGAATCCGAAGATAACCTCGATCTCGACCCACCCAAAACGTGGGCCACGGGAACCCCGGCGGTAGTTTCCTCGCTACAACATATCCTCACCCAGGCAGGGCCAGTCCGTGGCACAGCGGCCGCATGACCGACACTGCGACAACCCAGATCGAGCCTGAGTTCAGTCCTCACCACTTACAGCGATGCCAAGGGTCGGAGCGCAGGAAGTTCGGATACCAATGTCGCTGGCAATTCTGGCAGCGGCACGCTTTAGCGCGATGCTTCAGTCTGCGTCATCGGAAACATTTCCGCCAACCTCAGCCCGCATAGCTTCTCCACCGGCACCCCGTAGTTGAGCGGCATATCACCTACACAGGCGTTGGTGAGGGTTCCGGGGCAATCATCCGGCATGAAGCGTCCTAGCGCCCCGCTCCCAATTCGAATACGGCAGCATCGCACGGAACAACTTGTGCGCCAGAATCCTCCTCTGGACCGTGATTCCCACGCTGCCCATGTCCGTCCAATCCACCGCCATTATTTTCCCGGGCTTGTGATCCTAGGTGAAGAACACCTCCTTTTCAGGGCCTCCCTCCAGTCGCCATGCCCGCACCCACCGCTGGAAAGTCCGCAGCAGGCGGGGCCTGATTTCATCGCTACGGGCCTCCGCGAGATGTTCGAAAAGCGACTTCGCTTCGAGTTCCGGCGCGTCGCGCAACATCCCAAGCGCCTGAGGCCAAATCGCCTCCTACGGATCGAGCCGCGTCCTCCAGGTGTGCGGCATCTGCCGCTGCTCCATGACCTTGTCCCGGCTCAAATATTTGCCTGCCGTTTTGCGGGACATCCCCGCCTTCATTGCACACATGCTGATGGTCTTTCCTTGGTTGCGCTCGCTGACGAGTTTGGTGAGTTGGGCTTTTGTGACCACAACCTCAGGGCAGCACCCACCCCTCCAACCGATGTCAAACAGCCCGGCGTCCCACCCCGGAAAACCACCCCGTTTCGTGGGTAGTTCTAATCGTCGTCGCACACGCTTTTCTTCCATCTCACGCGCGAATGCCCGCGGGGGGGGGACGTAAACCTCTCTGCGTGGTGTTCGATATGACACTCCGGAAATCCCGACCTGTATTGACCTCAAAATCCCCCACACGCCGCCGGCAGTTCAGTCTGCGCGCAGCATTCGGCCATTTCCGATATGGAGCCGGCAGTGGGACCGTGGCGCGCGCGCTTCCGCAGACAAGCCGAGGCGGGATACGTCTCCGGATACACACTCCAGTTTCTGCCGGAGAAACTGCTTCGCTGAGCATCAATCGCGATCAGTCATTCAGTACGGAATTGCCGGAGGCGGATCTCAAGAGGCGCAAAAAGACGGCTCGAATTTCACCGCAGGTCATTGAAATTCAGGAAGTACCCCGGCTTGGATTCGAACCAAGGACCAATTGATTAAGAGTCAACTGCTCTACCAACTGAGCTACCGAGGCGTTTTGCCGTGCCGCCGGAAGGTTGGTAGCGGCGACGCGCAGAGGTGTAGCGGGATTCTCCGGCAGGGCAAACGAAAACTTGCCCGGCTGCGCGGGAATTCTCACCCTGGGCAGACGCGCAATTTCCACTCCGCATCGCGCCGGAGCAGGAACGCGCGGCGCGTCCCCTTCCCTTTCGCGGCCAGGCCATGCTCGATGGTGACGCGGACGTCGCCGCCGCCGGTATCGATGGAGTCGATGCGGAAGACCGGCTCCCGGCGGATGCGCAGAAAGCAGTGCAGAGGCACATCCGGATGGGTGGCATTCCAGAGGTGCCGAACGGCGGGGAAATCCGGCACATCGGAAAGTGCCGCCAGGATTTCCCGCACCAGCCGGCCGCCATGACGACGGACGAGCCGGCCGGCGGCGCGCCGGGCGAGCAGGGTTTCGATCCACGCGGCGGCGGGGTTGCGGTGGTCCTCCTCCATTTCCTCAATCAGCTCTTGGGCGTGCAGCGCCATCAGGGAGTGCAGCTCCTCGCGCTGCATTCCGCCACGTTCGTAGCTGGCAAATATCTCTCGGGGCGTGGGAATCATCGGGTGGAAAGTCGGGTTCGCCGGATGCGCCGCTGCCGGGACGCCGCGCTGACTATCCGCACGTGTACCGGAGGCATCAAGGTCGAAAGAAGCAGGGTTCTGCAGCTTACCCGAACGCCTGCGGACGAAACGTTCAAAAAAACTTGAGATTTTTTCCGGCAATTTGCCGCTGATTACCAGTGCCTTGGATTCTCGGATCCGTCCGCCGGGGAATTCGGGATTGCCTTGGGCGTGAATTTGACCTGCATTTCCGTCCTCCCCCACCCCATGAAATCGACCGTGTCCCCCCGCATGGTCGCGATTCTCTTGCTCGGCGCGATCGTGCCGCTCAGCGCCCAGAATCCGACCTCCGTTTTGCCCGCGTTTTCCACCGCCGGCGCGCCACCCTTCCGTGGCAGCTATGTGCTCCCAGCCGTCGCGAAGGCGGCAGGTTCGCTGCCGGAAAGGCCGCCGGCCTATGCCTCCCAGCGAGCGTTCCCTCCGGAATCGCTGCCGGTGGCGGCGATTCCCGAGGCGGATGGGTCCGAGAACGTCTGCCGGGGCCTTGCCATTCTGGCGGCGGCGTATCGCGAGTCCGGCAAGGCCGAACAGCGGGCGGACTGCACCGCCATCGGCCTGTCCGTGGAGCAGCAGGTGATGCGGGAAAACTCCCGATTGCTCGAAATCGTCGAGGCGGAAACCGGCGCGAATCCCGGTTGTGCCTGTGAAATCGTGAAGGCGGCCATTGTGGCCGCCGCGGCCGAAGTGCCGACCGTGGTCGCCATCGTGGAAATCGCGATTTCGGCTTCTCCGGAAAACATGCGCATCGTCTCCCAGTGCGCGATCGCGGCCTGTCCGGAGGCCATCGCGGAGGTGCAGGCGCTGCTCGCCCGGCTCGATCCGGGCGCGGGCGGCGGAAGTTCCAGCGCCAATGATTCGAAAGACTCCAAAGACGCGAAGGATGCCAAAGTCGGCGCAGCGGCCGCCGCGCCGCCCCTGCCAAACCCGCTCGACCGGCTGCCGCTTTTCCCACCGGGCGGCCCGCCGCCGATTTATCCGCCGGTCGTGACCGATGTGAACTTTACCGCCGGACGGTGAGATCCGGCAGCCTGCCCGGCGCTGGAATCAACGGCCTTCGAAGGTGTGGACGCTGCGGCTGGAACCGGCGGCGAAGATAAAGGTATCGCGCTGGCTGAAACTGCGCAGCGTGCCATCCCCGTTCGAGACCGCCATAGCTCCCGAGGCGGTGTTTCTAACGCCGATGTCGCCATTGCCATCGAGATCGAAATCCCCGGCGAAAGCGCGCGAACCCGCGCCGGCAGGCGTGTTATAGGTCAGAGCGGAGAAATAGAAATTGAGCGGCGTGCTGGTTTGCTTCGCGAAACGGACGACGCCGGTGGAAATCTGGCGCAGTGCCAGGTCGGCCTTTCCATCGCCCGTGAAATCGGCGGCGAGCGGTTCGTAATCGGTTCCGGCCAGCCAATCCACCGTGGTTGAGGAGCCATAGTTGTAAGCCGAGGAGGCGATGCGGATATACCATGTTCCGGTCGTCGAATTGCGCATGGCGATGTCCGCCAAGCCATCGCCGTTGAAATCCGCGACGAGCGGACTGTAATGGGTGCCGGTGCCCCAGGACATGTTGACGTTGTTGGAAAAGGTGAGCGAACCCGGATTGCGCTGGGCGAAATACCAGGTGCCGGTATTGGTATCGCGGAGGCCGATGTCGTTGTAGCCGTCATTGTTGAAATCGCCCACAAACGATTGGTAGTTCGCGCCGGCGGCCCAGTTGAAGCTGCTGGTAAAATTGGTCCCGGTCAGGGATTCGCCGGAATGATAGTATTTGAAACTCCACACGCCGTCGTCGGCGTTGCGGATGGCGAGATTCGGGATATTCCGTTTGTATTCCGCGATGCGCACCTTCAGCCGGTTGTAGTACTCCGTGCCGTGGCCGTCCTTCATCGGTTCCAGATCGGCCGAGCGCTCGGTGAGATAGCAATCCACGAAAAACGGGTTGGTGGCATGGTCGGCGCCCGTGTTGACATTTTCCGATCCCCACTCGTTCCACGCCGTGACGAAAACGAAGGTAGGATTGTTGCGGTTCACCAGCTTCCAATTCCAGTTGAAGTAATCGCCGTTCTGCCGCCCCTGCGCGCCCGGGGCGGTCATGTATGATTGCTGAGCGGCGGCGCAAACCGATCGCTGTTCCGGCCAGCCAGCCACCTTGTAGCCGGGCGCTCCCGAGCCGTTGATGGGGTTGTTTTCCTTGAAGGTCCATTGGTTGGCGGCCTGCGCTCCGAGCAATCCCCACATCTTGCGCAGTGTGAATCCCTCGAATCCGGGAATGGTGGTGTTGCTCTTTGGCAGCATCAGCGGCTTGTTATCGACCTTGAAAAAGATGTCGCCGTAAGCGCCGCTGTAGAAGCGGTTCTTCACGGCATTCGCACAATCGATGGTATTCACGAAGAACGCCACGCGGGGAAACGGCAGCCCTAGATCGCTGCGCTGTTGGTAGCGCCGGCACACGGCTTCCGCGCCATCCATGATGCGGCCGATCTGGCCGTTGCTCATGTCGATGGTGATGAAATCCACTCCCGCGGCGGCCAGCAGCTCCGCATGATTGTCGATGAGGCCGCTGTTCGGACTCGCGGGATTGTTGTTATTCATCATCCGGTATTGCAGCAGATCCCCACCAGCCCAGGCAGGGCGGCCCCACCAATTGAAAACGCCGGTCGGGCTGTAGGGAGCGCCATCGGGCTGATAGAAGGGCTGGCCGTTGGAGCGGATCGCACCGTTCCGCGTGAGCATGTAATCGTGCCAGGTGGCATAGAGAATCGTGACATATTTCTGGCGCGTGACCGCCGTCGCCATGCCGGTGGATGCGAGGGCGAGGAGCGCGGCGAGGGCGTTGGATTGCAGCTTTCGTGAGGTTGGGTATTTCATGGATTTTACGTTGGCTTATGGAGAGGGGTGAAACAGGCTCGGGAGCAATACCGGGGATTCCTCCGCGGGATCGGCCGCGGCGGAAAGTCCGAGAATGTGCGGGGGATGTCCGGCGGACCACGCATGGGCGGCGGCGGCATCCGGATCCGCGGCGGACCAGGCGGACATGGTGGCCGCGAGCGCTTCGGAGCGCTCCAGATTGTTGGAAATCGCCTCGGCCCAGCGGACCGCGTTCCCGGGATCGATTTGCGCCACGGCGGACGCGTAGGCGAGCGCGGCGGAATCGAAGGCCGCGCCTCGCGGCAGGGTGCGAATCCAGTCGCCGCAGGCCTCCGGCTCGGCGGCGGCCCACACATCGACCACCGGCCGCCAGTCCGCAGCGGCGGGTTCGCGACTCGCGGAGACGAGCCAGCGGGCGGCCTCCGCCGGTGCGACGCGCGCCCAGCGGCCGAGAATCGCGTTGCGCTGGAGCGAGCTCGCGACCGGGTCGCCACCCGCGGCATCGAGCTGATAGATCCGCTCTTTCCACAATTGCGAAGCATCGGAGACCGGCACCGGACGACTTTTGCGCTTGTGGGAAACGGCGGTATTCGGCGGTCCCCCGGAACCATCGTCGGAGGCGGAAATCCGCCGCGCGATCGGGGTGGAGCCGATCACCCAAAGCAGCGCCGCCGCGGCGATTCCCGCCAACGGGACAATCGTCCGTTTTCTGACCTTCATCATTTCGCTACCTCATCATGGATTTGTGGGTTTCCACGCCTATTCCGATTTCAGAATAGAAGTTGTAGGGAAACGGCACCCCGGGGGGAGTGGCGAAAATTCGGGATGCTCAGGGCGCGAAATTACGATGGCGGCTCGGAAACCCGCCGCCCCGGCGGTTATTTCCGCAGTGGCCGGAGCATCACATTTTTGAACGTTACCTGGCCGTGGTCGCCTTGGAGCGCGATATATCCTTTGTCTGATTTGGCGAAGTCCGGCATCTCCCCGAACTTGCTGGCGGCGACGCGTTTTTTGAATTCCTCACTATGCAAATCGTATTCGAGGTATTTCACGCCATTTACGAAGTGTTCGCATTTGTCCGGGCCGATGACGATGCGGATGTGGCCCCATTCGCCGGCGGGTTTGGTCGCATCGACCGGCTTGCCGGTGGCGGGATCCGGAGCGGACTGATAGAGACTGTAGAGCCAGCCGCATTTCTGCGGATCCGTGGCATTGGCATTATCCTCAAGCTGGATTTCCGGCCCGGTGGCCCAGACTTTGACGCCCGCGTCGGTGATGTGATAGATGACGCCGCTGTTAGCGCCCTTTTCCATTTTGTAATCGAAGGTCAGCTCGAACCAGTCGTAGCGGCCATTCGTGCAAAGATCGCCGGCGTCGTGCGGATCGGCGCAGACGAGTGTGCCTTCCACGACCTTCCAGCCGGGCTGGACGGTTTCGCTTTTGTAGTTGTGCCAGCCGTTGAGTGATTTGCCGTCGAAAAGAAGTTTCCAACCTTCGCTTTCCTGCGCCGCGGTCAGGACGTTGTCGGCGGCGCGGGCGGAAGCGGCTGCGAGGATGGCAAGGCAGGCGATCGCTGCGGTTTTGGATTTCATGGCCGCCCCCTACGCCGCCGGTTCCGCGCGCTTATCAAACCGGCTGGCATGGGTTTTGCGAGAGCGAGCGCCATGTCGGACAAATCACTGAAAGCAGGCGACGAAGTCGAGTGGAACACGTCTCAAGGCAATACCAGCGGGACGATAAAGAAGAAACTCACCTCGCCGCGGGACATCAAAGGGCACCACGTCGCCGCCTCGAAGGAAAACCCGGAATATCTCGTGGAAAGCGGGAAATCCGGCAAGGAAGCGGCCCACAAGCCTGGCGCCCTGAAGAAGAAATGATTTGCCCTCATTTCACCCGCAGGCGGAGAAATCCGGCGGGGGTATCCGAAGGCGCGAACGGCACCGATGCCTTGTGGATTTCCACCTTCGCGTCGGTCGAAAGCAGCGAATCCAGCACTCCGGTGGTGGTCCAAATCCGTAGATCCGGACTCCATTCCGCCTGATAGTCGAGATCCGTTGCGGCGAGGCTCCGCGGGTAGGTCAGGGTGAGAAAATCTCCTTCCACGACACCGGCCGGGCCGGGTCCGGGGACATTCGGATCGTTGCCGAGGGCGCGCTCGAGGAGATTGGTGATGCCGTCGCCATCGGGGTCGGAGGCATCGGCTGAATTTCCGCCGGAGAAGGTCGTGCCGAAGTTCGCCAAGCGCCACGCGGGGCCGGGGAGCAGCCCGGTGGAGGAGAAGTTGCCGAAGTGCGCCGCCGCCACCACCGCCGGGGTTTGCGAAGTGACCGCTAGGCCGCCAAGCGGCGCGCTGCGGAGGAAAACCACGGTGTCCCCGATTGGCTGCCAAGCGGCGTCCGAGGGCGTGGTGACGGTGGTGGCGTAGCTTGCAAACACCTGATCGCCCACGCGCGCTAGCCTCAGCCAGACCGGCAGCGAGCCGACGGGCAGCGGGACCGTGGCACCGGTCTGGACGACCGCGAATCCGTCCGCCGGACGCTTCAGCAGGCGCAGGCCGCGTTGGTGATCGTAGAAAACTCCGGCGAAAATCGAGTCCGCCGCGGTGGTGGCGCGGAGCATCAGTCCGGCCTTGGCGAACGCCGGGGTGGTTCCGGATTCATCGAGCGGCGGGATCTCCAAGCGCGCGATTACGACACGATTTCCCGTGGCGGGCGTTGACGCGAATTGGAAGCGGTCCTTGCCGCCGTCGATGCCCGGGCCGCCCCCGGCGATGTCGAATTTCCCGGTCGCCGCGTTGAAGCTGGCATAGCCGTCGCTGCCGGAAATCCCGACATCCGTGGAGGTCAATCCGCCGGGCAGCGGACCGCCGAGCGCGGCGACCTGCGCGGTGCCGAGCGGGTAACTGAAAAATTGCAGCTCATCCAGATCGCCTTGGAAAAACGAGCCGCCGTAGAGCGTGGAGCCGACGCGGAGAAAGGCCGCCGCGGACCGGTCGGCGGTGGGGCCGGTGGCGGACGACTCCAGCGCGCCGTCCACGAAGAGCTTCATTGCGCCGGTGGCAGCGCTGCGGGAGGCGACGATCCGGTGCCATGCGCCGTTATTCACGGACGTGGTGGAGAGAATGGTTTTGTCGGGATTTCCGATGCCGAAGCCGACCTTCCCGCCTAACAAGGCAATGCCCCAATCGTCGGCTACGCCGGGGATTTCCGCATCGACAATGGACTTCCCGGCATACCACTGGCCGGTCGGGGCGGTGGCCGTGGTGCGCATCCAGAAGGCGACGGAGAAATCGCCGCTGACGACAGCCGGGATTTTCGCAAAGCTGGCGACGCCATCGAAACGGGCGGCGGAGGCGCCGGACTTGCCGGGAATCCACGTGATGCCCGAGGCATCGCCCTCATTTCCAAAACCGGTGGAATCCGCCGCGTCGCCCTCGAAATCGTATCTCGCCAACCGCGTGCCGCCGATGTCCGCAAGGCGCGCGATTTCCTGAAGTCCGAGGATTTCGTCATAGATTCTCACCTCGTCGATGCTGCCATTGAAGAAGCCGGTGCGCCCGTCGATCGCGCCTAGCGAGAACGAGTTGGGCGCCGTGCGGACGCCGGCAGGACCAGTTCCGCTCGCGCTCAGTACGCCATCCACATAAAGCCGCCTCGCGCCGGTGGCGGTTTTCAATGTGGCGGCAAGATGGTGCCAGACGTTGTCATTGATGGATGCCGCCGAGAGCATGGTGGAATCCGGCCCGCCGGTGCCAAAGGCCGCCTTACTCCCGACCATCGCAAGGCCGAAATCCGCCTTCACGCCGCCCACCTCGGCGTCCACGATGCCCATGCCTTGGAACCACTGGCCGCCCGGCGCGGTGGCCGCCGATTTCACCCAGCAGGCAATGGTGAAATTCCGATCCGCGGAGGCCGGCACGCGGATGGCCGCGTTGGTGCCGTTGAAAATCGCCGCCCTGCCATCAATACGGCCCGCGCCGTAGGTCACGCCGCCGAGTTCCATCCCGGCGAGCGCGCGCCCGGAGGTCTCGCGGGCGTTCGCGTCGAGCTTATATTCCGCGACGAGGCCGCCGGCCGGCACGCCGGGCGTCACATCGTCGAAGGCCCATTCCTGGTTGGTGGCGCCCAGATCGTCGGTGTATTGGGAGATATTGGTTTTATCCCCGGTGGCGCCGGCGCCGCCATCGACGTCGAGCACGAGGTTCATGCTCCTGTTGTTGAATACTTTCCAATAAATCTCGCCTTGTGCGAACAAGCGCCACTGCTGGTTGTCATTTCCCAAATCGTGCCAAGCGGTCACCTGCCCGCCCGCGGTCGTGTTCTGGCCGAAAGTTTCCAATACTTTCCCGCCGGCGAGATTGGTGAATTTCCAATAGCCGCCGCCCGCGTTGGTTGCGGTCCATTTTTGGAAATCCGAGCCATCGGGCAGGCCTTGGCGGACGTTCGCGCCGGCCTGCGCGCCATCGGTCTCAACCAGCATCTGGCTGAGGCGAGAGCGAATCTGATAGATATGCCCGTTCCGCACCGGCACGGAACGCAGCGGCTCGCCATCGGTCCACCATTCGTCATAATTGGAAATCCCGTCGCCATCCGCATCTCCCGCCGCGGTCAGGGCGGTGGTGCCGAGTTTGTAGCGCTCCCATTCGTCCGACATGCCGTCGCCATCGCCGTCCTGGATTCCCAGATCCACGCGCATCGCCTGGATCAGGCGCGGGAGACGGTAGCGGGCGATCGGGCTGTCCTCGCTGGCATAGTTGAATCCGTAGGGATAGTAATGCGGATCCGACTTGTAGATCTTTCCGCCGGGACCGTCAAAGAGTTTGATATATCTCACCAGCGCCGGACCAGCCCAGACATTGCCATTAAAGTTGTTTGGCCAGGCCGGTCGGTAGGTGCCGCTGCCGAGGTAGTGAGCGATTTCGTGCAGTGCCACCTGCGTGCTGATGGAGCCGCCAAATGCCAGTTCGTTGTTGTAGCCCGATTGCGCGGTCGGGACGCCTGCAAGCCACTTCACCTGGATATTCACATCGATGTTCGTGGTCGCGTTGTAAACCGCCACGGCGGAATCCATGGCCGCAACGACCGCCGCACGCTTCGACTCGTCCTGCACATAGCTGATGTAGTAGCTCAGCGCATTCGCCGGACAGAGCGAGGCCAGCCAGAAAACGAATAAGGATCTGATGGATTTAGAAAGGCGCGGTGGAGCATGCATTGATTCAACGGGTCGGGAGTGCGCCTCCGAGATTCCGCCACCCGGGAAACCGGCTGAACCTCATCACAGTCAGGCACCACAACATGCCGCCCCCAAGGCATGTCGCAATGGAAAATCGCCATTGAGCCCGTACACCAAGCCGGCCGGATGCCGCGGTTTGTCGCAGCATCCGGCCTTGTTTCAGCGGGTTTCCCAGGCTCAGAAGAACCAGGAAACGATCGCCAGAATGATGAAGACAATTAGCAGGATTTTCGCGATACCCGCAAATTCGCTGGCTACTCCGCCAAATCCAAAGATTGCGGCGATCAGTGCGAGAACGGCGAAGGTAATAACAAGTGGGATCATGATGGTGGTTGGTTTCGGTTGGTTTCGGCCGGAGGGGGTCCGGACCTCCGCCACCATTTGCAATCGCAGTGCCATCGGGAGCTTTCGGACCCGAATCCCCACAGTTAGGGGATATGCCAAGCCCCATCCGGCCTCCGCGGCTCGAATGCCATTGCGAGTTGCACTTTTCCCGCCGGCCGGATCGGGCGCAGACGCCCGTTAAAAGGCATCCTTGATCCAATTCACCCGCGGGATTTCCCCTGCCTGCACCGTCACTTCGATGATGTCGAACCGCCACGGCAACTGCCGCGTGCCGAGCGCGCGCAACCACGCGTTCGCGCCGCGCTCGATGAGCCGTTGCTTCTCCTTCCCCACCGCGTCGAACCCGCGGACGAGCGCGCCGGCCTGGCGCGATTTCACCTCTACGAAAAGCAGCAAGCGCCCGTCCCTCGCGACGATGTCCACCTCCCCGCCGTGCGGCCCCGCGAAATTCCTGGCGAGCACCGCGCAACCCCGGCCACGCAGCCAGGCGGCTGCCACATCCTCCCCGTATTTTCCGAGCTGCTGACGCCCGCCGCCGGGTGCCGTCGGCTCATTGAGAATCCGGCTAAAACGCCGGATCAGGGCGCCCGCAAGCCCGCGCCAGCCGAAGCGGTTCATTTCTCCCGCCGCGCCTCATCGATTTTCGAGGTTGCCTCTTTCCGGTCGTCCGGATCCTCCCGCGGCGTTTCCTGACCTTCGCGCTTTTCCGGTTCATACGAGAAATCCGCGAGGATCGGGAAATGATCCGATCCGATGTAGCGCAGCCGCTCGATTTTTCGGATCCGGAAATGATTGGAAATGAACACGTGATCCAGCGGCCAGCGCATCCAGCGGTGCTCGGCGTGGTAGGTGCTGAAAAATCCGCGCCCGATCCGCGGGTCCAGCAGACCGCTGGTTTTCTGGAACAACCGCGTGGAGCGGGACCACGCCACGTCATTCAAATCCCCGAAGACGATGGCAGGCCCGCCGGCTTCCTTCACCTCCCGGCCGACGAGCAGCAGCTCCGCATCCCGGTCGGTCGCGTCCGTGCTCTCGTCCGGAAACGGCGGCTTGGGATGAACCGCGTGCAACCGGAGTTCCGCCCCGTCCGTCAGCCGGATGCGCGCGTGAATCGAGGGGATGTCATCGCGGAACAGATACTTCACCTCCGTGTCGAGCAGCGGAAACCGCGACCGCAGCACCATGCCATACGTGTCTTCCTGCGGGACCTCGACCGCATGCGGGAGATCGTCCGCCAGCGCCGCGATTTTGTCCGTCCACCACGCGTCTGTCTCGAGCCCGAGGAACAAATCCGGCTTGGCCGCGCGCACCGCCGCCACCAGATCGTCGCTTTGGCGGTTCTTCATGAGCACATTGGAAACCATCACCCGCAGCGCACTGTCCCCCTCCCCCGCCTTCAGCTCCACCGGGTAAATCGGCAGGTAGCGGCGCATCGAGATGGCGACGTGGCAGAGCGCCAGCGCCAGAATTCCCAGCGCTGCGAAATCCATGCCCGAGTGCGGGAAGCCCCAAGCCAGCTGCGCCAGCCACACCGCCGCGCCCGCCACCAGCAACTGCACGCGCGGGAAATCCCAGCCACGGATGATCCAGATATCGCTGCGGATGAGTGGCAGCAACGTGCCGGCGGATATTACTAGGGCAAGAATTTGCAGGGTCAGCTTCATCGGTCGCGAAAGGAAAGGCATGTATCGCCATTCGTCGAGTCCCGCCTGCCCAAAATGCTGGCCTCCCGCCCGCATTTCCCGAAACTGCGCCGCATGGACGGCCTCGTGGAAATGAAATGCAAAAATTGCGGGTCGGCGCTGTCTCCGGAAGACATCTCTCCCCAGCTTGCCGCCGCCCGCTGCCAGCACTGCAACGCGCTCTTCGCCCTGCCTTCCGCAGCGCGGCCCGAGATTGGCCGGCCCGCGGTGGCGATGCCGAAATCGTTCCGCTTCGAGCGCTCCGGCGACGCCATCCGCCTGACCCGCCGCTGGTTCGGGCCGATGGCGTTTGTGATGCTGTTCTTCGCGATCCTATGGAATGGATTTCTACTGGTATGGCATGGCATCGCGCTCTCGCAGGGGCTTTGGTTCATGTCCGCCTTCGGCCTGATCCACACCGCGGTCGGTCTCTTCCTTATCTATTACGTCCTCGCGCTTTTCCTCAACTCGACGGCCCTGCACCTTTCTCCGGAAATCCTTAAAATCGAAACCGGCCCGCTCCCGTGGAAAGGAAACAAATCATTACCCGCGGCCGAAGTGGAACAAATCTATTGTCGGGAGAAAATCAGCCGCAATCGGAACGGCAGCTCGACGACTTACAATGTGGAAGCCGTGCTCCGCGGCAACCGCCGCGAAACTCTCGTGACCGGCCTCGGCGATCCCGACCACGCGCGATTTATCGAACAACAAATCGAGCGGCACCTGCATCTCGCGGACACGCGGGTCGCCGGTGAATACGCTGGTTAGATGTCAGCGTTCCAGCAGCGCATCCGCCATCGCCCGGCCCAGCGAAAGCTGCGCGGCGTCGCCCAGATGCACCTCGTCGGCGTCCCTATATCCATCGATCACCTGGGCGTTGGTCGGAAAATGTTGCGCATCGGTCGGGATTGCCGCGGTGTTGGCAACAGCGAGCGGCGATCCCGATTTTGTGTCCAGGTCGAGGATCGCCTGCCCCACCAGATCGCGACCGGGAAATCGCGCGCGCACATCGCCGCCGAACGGGGCAAAAGGCAGCACTTGCCCGGTGACGAAGCGGATTTCCCCGCCAAACTCCTGCCGGATCCGGACGATGAAATGGACCAGATTTTTGCCGTATTCGTCGGCGCTGCGCTTGGTTTCCGGGGCGTCCAATCCGGCTTTTGCGTCCTGCTCGCCTTGTTGCCAAGCCATTCCCCGGATGACCGGAGTCCAACCCGCCGCCTCCAGCGCGGCCATCCCATCGTGGACCGATTTTACGAATTTCCGGAAATCGGGACCCTCGTTCGCGACGTCCGCGGCATCGGCTCCAGGGCGCCAGTCGCGCTCAAGGCTTGAACCGCCGATGGCATATTTAATCAGCGCGGCCGGCTGCCCGGGACGCAGCTCCCGCAACCGGGCGCCGATACCGATTTCCGGACCGAACGTCGCGCCTTCGGCATCTTGAAGCTCAACCAATCTACCTGCACTGGCCGCGCGCACGGCCGGACCGCTGGCAAAGATAATTACTCCCGGAATCCGCTTCATTCTCTCAGGCAGTTTCGTGGCCCGTGCCTTTCCCTCCATGTTCGATTGCCCTCCTAACAGCCAAACGTCGATCGATTTCTCGCCGGTGGCGGACAGGCAGAATCCTAACGGCAGGACAAGGGCGCGGAAGAACGGTGACATGAGGTGCTTTACTGGGTAACCGGCCGCACCAACGCGCGCAATTTCCGCTCTGCCTAACACAAAAAGACCCCCGCCCGCGAATGCGAGGGAGGTCGTGAGAAGAATGAAGGAGTTATTTGGCGACAGGCTTGCCGATTTTTTCAATGTCGATGGATGGCGGCAGCAACACGTGGTCGATGACCTGAATCATGCCATTTCTGGCGGCCACATCCTTGATTCCGAATTTCGCGCCCTGAATGGTCAACGCTCCTTCTTCGCCAGCGGTTACCATGAGCGGCTCACCGGCAGCAGTTGGAATTTCGCCTGGAATGAAATCGCCGGCCATCATCTTCGCTGGCAGCACGTGATAGGCGAGAATCTTCTTCAAGACCGGACGGTTCTCCGGCTTCAAGAGAACTTGCAATACCCCGGCTGGCAGTGCGGCAAATGCTGCGTTGTTCGGTGCGAGTACGGTAAATGGTCCATCCGCATTGAGCATGTCCGCCAAGCCTGCGGCCTTCAACGCGGTCATCAAAGTCGTGAAATCCTCAGACCCGCCTACGATCTTGCCGAGCGTCAGATCGGTCTTCGGAATTTCCTCACCGTCCGTCACAGCTTTCGCCTGCACGATCTTCGGGTCGAGATCCACCGGCTTGGCACCGCTGAGATTGGTGGGGGGCTTCTCATCCACCTGTTCGACAGGCGGGCGAAGCTGGGCTGGGGTGGCATCGACTCCCGGCTTGCCATCGACTTGAGCCGTAAGATGAGAAACGGGCGCAACCGAAAACAGGACGGCAGCGGCAAGAAGGGAGGAGGAGGAATGGATTGGAGTTTTCATAATCGGTTGGGCTGATGGGCCGAAAGCGTGGACTGAATTCCGCGTCGCCGGACTCGTTAGCCCCCATCGCATGGAAGGTGCCAAGCCTTCTGGCTGGAGCGAGAACGGCCCCGCCCCGGCGTTTTGCACGGATTAGGGAAATCCCGGATCCGCCGCCGGATGCAGAAACGAATCCGGAATGTTGCAAAACGCAAGATGAGACCGACGGGCTTGGGCACGAGGGTCCGCGAACTCCCGCAGCTCCGACTGGCACGGGTCCTGATAAATGGCGACGGCCGGCGGTTGCGATACCGCCCGCGCTTAACCCCAACCTACGAATGCAATGAACAGTCTCGAACTCAAAGGCGATTGGAATATCATGAAAGGGAAACTCAAACAGAAGTGGGGCGACCTGACCGACGACGATCTCGACTATTCCGAAGGCAAATCGGATGAACTCGTGGGCCGCATCCAGAAACGCACCGGGCAGACGCGCGATGCGGTGGAGCGCACGCTCCGCGAGTACGACGAACCCCGCGCCGTCTGATTTTTCACCACACGAACGGGCCGCCGCCCCCTACCGCGGGGCGGCGGCCTTCGTTTTACCCGCATGCCTTGACCGGTTGCGGATTCTCAAGAGACTCCCGCGCATGGAAGCATTCGACCACCTCACCAAGTCCGGCAACGTCCACATCAGGAAGATCCGCCGGGAGGACATACCCCGCCTCATTGAACTGAACAACAAGGCGTTTCCGTCCATGGCAGAGGAAAATGTCGTCTGGAGCGAAGGGCAGCTATTGAATCATCTCAAGGTATTTCCCGCCGGGCAGTTGGTTGCATTGATCGATGGCGAAATCGTCGGTGCCGTCGCCTCGCTGATCGTCCAAACCGGCCAAGATCCCTATCGGCCGCACACCTACGCCGGCATGACCGATGGCGGCTATTTCCACAATCACGACCGCGAGGGCGACACGCTGTACGGCGCGGATGTTTATGTTGACCCGGAATGGCAGGGCAAAGGCATCGGCGCCGCGCTATACGAAGCACGGCGGCGGCTCTGCAAACAGCTCCACCTGCGCCGCATCCTCGCCGGCGGCCGGCTATCCGGACTGGCGGCGAACGCCGACGGACTCACGGCGGAGGAATATGTGCAGCATGTGGTGAATGGCGAACTGTCCGATGGCGTGCTTGGCTTCCAGCTCCGCCAGGGATTCGTGGTCCGCGGAATTCTCCGCAACTACATCACCGACCCCCTGAGCAAAAATACCGCCTCGCTCATCGAATGGCGCAATCCTGACTATGTGGAGACTGAGAAATCGTCGAAAGTCCGCATCGCCTGCGTGCAATACCAAGTTCGGAAAATCGAGAGCTTCGAGGATTTCGCGGCGCAGGCCGAGTACTTCGTGGAAACCGCCGCGGACTATCATTCGGATTTTGTCATGTTCCCCGAGTTCTTCACGGTGCAGCTCCTCTCTGTGATTGAACCGCTGACCGCGCTGCAAGGCATCCGCAGGCTTTCCACGGATTTCACACAACCTTTCATCGAGCTGATGTCCTCGCTCTCGCGGAAATACGGATTATACATCATCGGCGGCAGCCACCCGATCGAGGAGGACGGCAAGTTATACAACAAATGTCTCATCTTCGATCCCGAGGGCAATTACGTCTCGCAACCGAAACTCCACATCACCCCGTCCGAGAAACGCTATTGGGGAATTTCCGGCGGCAACGAGTTAATTGTCATTCCCACGCCAAAAGCGAAGATCGCCGTGCAGATCTGTTACGATGTTGAATTTCCCGAAGCCACCCGCTATCTGGCCGACCAAGGCGTGGAAATCCTGTTCGTACCTTACTGCACCGACGATCGCCACGGCATGCTGCGCGTCCGCTACTGCGCCCAGGCCCGAGCGATCGAGAACCAGATCTATGTCGCGACCGCCGGGGTGGTGGGAAATCTTCCGAGCGTTCCCGCCATGGATATCCATTATGGCCAGGCCGCCGTCTTCACGCCCTCGGATTTCGCCTTCGCGCGCGATGGCATCCAAGCGATCGCCGACTCGAATGTGGAAACCCTGCTCATCACCGATCTCGATACCGGCGATCTCTATCGGTCGAGATCGTCCGGCTCGGTAACCCCCCGCCTCGACCGCCGCACCGACCTTTTCGAATTGAAAGTGAAGCTGATGAATCAATCCGGCGGCGAAACCATCGCAGAGCGCCAGATCAAGCTGCCTAAGTGAATCGAAGGCCACCACTTGCTAAACTGGCACTTCCATTCCCTCCGCCTCGGCCAGTTTCCGCTGTTTGACATCGAAAGTGAGAAACCGCGCCGCCGCGAGTTGGAGTGCCGTCGCGACGTGAAGTATGTCCGCCAGCCGGTGGCCGTCTTCTTCGGTATATTTCGCACTCAGCCCGTCCGCGATCCGATGCACATCCGCCCAATCGGGCGCTACCATTTCATAGATGCCGGCACTGAGGTCGGACTGAAGCGCGCGTAGCATTGCCTCCCCTTCTTCTTTGGGAAAACCTTTGGAGCGGTCGTTCCGGTGAAGGCGAATTTGCAAGCGGACGGATTGTCGGAACTCGAGGAGGAGAAACGAGGTGACAGGAAGCGGCTGGTCGAGAGATTTATGGAACGTGATCGCGATCGGCGAATTGTACTGGTCGCGATAGAACGCGCATAAGAACGAGGTGTCAGGAAACAATTTCATCCTTCTTCGCCCTCCAGTTCCGCTTCGCGCATTTCCCGAACCTCCTCCTCGGAAAACACCCTTCCTCCCCAGATTTCTTTGAGCCGCGCCATGAAATCCACCTTGGGAACCCCCGAGTTTTCGCGCACCGAAATTGGCGAAATCACCGCCACTCCCACTCCGCGCTTCTCGACACGAACTTTTTCGCCCTCGCCAAGCCACGTCTCCACCTTGGAGAAATTATTTCGCAAATCCCGCACTGTCACCGTTTTCATGTGGACAGGATTGGTCCACAATCGGCTGCCGGTCAATCCCGGATTCCCGGCCGGCCTTCCCGGCTTGCAACCGGGCGGTTTGCGCCGTTGAATCGGAACCATGAAGTTTCACCCGCTGGCCGCCGCGTGTTTGCTGGCATTTTCCGAAATTCCTCTTCAAGCGCAATGGTTGGTGCCCGGGGAAACCGAGGGGAAATTCGACAGTTGCCGGAATTTCGCCGGTCCTCAGCCACTTTTAAATCTGCCGGTTGAAATCGAAGGCGAGGATGGTCGTCTCACCTGCTTCGCGGATTTCGACCATGTGAAGGGCGGCTGGATTCCGATCTATCTGATCAACCGCACCACCCGGCCGATCGCCGTCCCGCTGGTCGACGGCCAGCCGAATTTCAAAGCATACCGCGAACTCGCCGATGGAAATTGGGAACGCGTGCAGCCGATCGGCGGTTTTGTCATGTGTGGCGAAAGCATCCGTGTTCAGGACATTCCTCCCGGCATGTTCGCGCAATTCGAAGCGGCGATTCATCCGGCTGGGGAGCATCAAGCAACGATTCGTTATGGATATGCCTCGGTCGATTCGCTAGTTACCAACTCCGGTCCGGGATTCTGGGATCCGGAAGAGCGGGACATCGCGCAAACCGACTTGTCGAGTCTTTCGGAACACCCGTTATGGTTCGGTTTCCCCATGGATGACCCCATCCCACCGGAATATAAGAAACCTCTGGAAAGGGAGGAAATCGATCGAGCCCTCGCCGTCATCCAACTGTTGCTGGACTATCGCGAAAGCCGCGCTGCCCGCCTCTGGGCCGCCCGGATCGCGAGAAAATCCGGGATTTCCTCTACAGGTTGGAGCGCTCTCTCACGCGACAAGGCGGCCGCGCTGGGAGATGGAAAGCCGAACGCCGCGAAGGATCCCGCGGATTTCGCCGACCGCTGTTTGGCATATCTCGGCGAAGACCGCAAAGGCATGACATTCGGATCGCCAGCCACGTTTCCCGATTTTCTTTGGATGGCGCTGGCTTCCGCGGGCAGCCAGGTACCTGGATCGGCAAGTCTCCCGTGGCGTCGGATTTTCGAAACGATGGAAGGCCGCTTTGCCAAAGCCGCCTCGACCGAACTGGATGGAATGAGCTACTTGCTGGCGAACGAACTTCGGGCGAATGAGTTCGTAAACAGCGAATTCCTCTTGAAGGGTATGACTTCCGCCAATCGCAATTTCCAAGCCCGTTGCGTTACATTGCTTCTCCAACGCGGACTTCGGAAAGAAATGACTGCCGTGGCTCAAACGTCGGCAGCGGGCGTGAAATTCGGGGTGCTGCGAGCGATCATAGCAAACCCCGATCCGCGGGAGGAGACGCTGATCATGCGATATGGCCCGATCAACGATTTCATCTTGGCGTGTGCCAAGGAAGAACCCGGCAAGACACTCGACGCGATTTATGAGGGAAGCGGCCGGAAAACCAATCTTTATTTGGAACCCGGACTGTCTCTCGCACTCGAGCCTCACATGATCCGGACCGCATCGAAGGGATGGGATTCCCTCGTGGAAATCGCCGATTATTCGGAGCGGGACCGGATGCAGAGAATGTTGAAAATGGCTATCGATGAAGGTCATCCGGGTCGCCGGGATTTTCCGCTTCTCCGCAAGCTCGCCGGCAGCAAGGCATATTATAGCAAGCGGATCACGGTTTCCGAAAACGGCAAAACCTTGGAGAAAACGGAGCGGATTTATTTCATGGCGGATCTCGCCAGAGGGGAGCTGATGAAAGCTGGCGAAGTTCCTTAGGTTCTCGACGAGCGTTTCGCGCCCGTCACACACATCATTTTGCCGCGAAGACGATTTCCGCGGTGACGGGATAGTGGTCGGAGACGGGAGGATTGTCCGAAGTAACGATTTCCGCCCCCTCCAAGCGTGCGCCGGGGCTGGTGAGGATGTAGTCGATCTTGAAATCGCCGGGGCCGAAATTCTGCCAGAAGTGGGCGGTGCGGCGGTTGCGGACGCCGGGGTTGAGGGTTTGCCAGACATCGGTCAGGCCGTGGGGCCAAGTGTGGCTGGAGCCGGCGATTTCCACGGATTTCCCGGTGAGGTAGAGGATGGCCGGGTTAGAGGCGAGCGAGTTGAAATCGCCGAGCAGAACGACCGGTTCGTCCGGCCGCGTGCGGGCGTCGATGCGGCTGGCGAGCAACAGCGCGGCGCGCTCGCGGGAGGGCTGGCTCTGGTGGTCGAAATGGGTGTCGAAGACGTAAAATCCACGCTTCGACGCAAGGTCGGTGAGGCGAATCCAAGTGACCACGCGGGGGATTTCGTTGCCCCAGGTATGAGAACCGGGAACCGCCGGCGTGTCGGAAAGCCAGAAGGTGCCGCGGTCGGCGGGATCGGGCTGGAGGCGGGATTTGCTGTAGAAAATCCCCGAGTATTCGCCGGCGCGGAGACCATCATCCCGGCCGACGCCAAAGAACGAGTAGTCCGGCAGGGAGGCCCACAAATCCGCGGCTGGACCGTGCAACGCTTCTTGAACGCCAATGACATCGGGCGCCTCGCGGCGGATCATGGCAACCGCACCCGGCTGACGCGCACGCCATGATTTCGCGCCGCCGTCGCTTTCGTTCTCGTAGCGAATGTTGTAGCTCATCAGCCGCAGCGCGATCCCGCCGTCGGCCCGGACGGCGACCGCTTGCGGCGGATCCGGCGCATCTTCGCGACGGCAGGCGGCGAGGGCGAAAAGGCAGAGGAGCGTTGGGAAGAGAGATTTCAAAGTCACGCAAAAGGCCGCTTCCCGAAGAGAAAGCGGCCGTTTTGAAAATTTGTGAAAAGCGATACCCTTAGTTCGCTTCGGCGGGAACGACGTTCACGCGGCGGCCGTCCTTATCGAAGAAGACACGGCCATCGACGAGGGCGAAGAGCGTGTGATCGCGGCCGCAGCCGACGCCGAGGCCGGGATGCACCTTGGTCCCGCGCTGGCGGATGATGATGTTCCCGGCGATGACGGCCTGGCTGCCGAACTTTTTCACGCCGAGGCGCTTGCTGCGGGAATCGCGTCCGTTCTTGACGGAGCCTTGTCCTTTTTTATGGGCCATGAGATCGAGTGGTTGGTGGTTGGATTCAGCCGTCGATGGAGACGATCTCCAGCTTGGTGAGGCTGCGGCGGAAGCCCTTGGTTTTGTGGAATCCCTTGCGGCGCTTGAACTTGAAGGCGACGCCCTTGGGTCCGCGGAACTGGTCCACCACCTTGGCGATGACCGAGACGCCATCGACGAGCGGCGCGCCGATTTTCACGGATTCGCCTTCACCGAACATGAGGGCTTCGAATTGGATTTGCGAGTCGATGTCGCCATCGAGTTTCTCGACATCGAATTTGTCGCCTTGCTGGACGCGGTATTGTTTACCGCCGGTTTTGATCACTGCGTAGGCCATGGCCGTATGAGAAATGGAGGTTCGTCCGCCCGGTTGGGCGGGCGGGGAGAAAACAACGCGGGTCCGGGCGGCGCAAGGTTTATTTCCCCCGAATTTCCGCCCCTCGGCAGGTCCGGCGGGAGGGGAAATTCGCTGGATTTCCCGGGTCGGCCTGCTTCCGTCGGCGGACCATGAAGACTTACCTCGTAATGACCGTGCTGGGCGCGGACCGCCCCGGACTCGTGCGCACGCTGGCCGATGCGGTGGCGGCGCACGGGGGAAATTGGCTGGAAAGCCGGATGGCGCGGCTGGCCGGACAATTCGCCGGCATCGTGCGGATCGAGTGCCCGGCGGACCGGGCGGACGAGCTGGTCGCGCTGCTGACGGCACCGAACGAATCCGGCCTGACGGTGCTGGCCGCGCGGGAGGATGGCGGCGATTCCACGGAACGCCGGACGGTGGAAGTGGAGGTGGTCGGCCTCGACCGGCCGGGCATCGTCCGGGAGCTGACGGCGGCGGTCGCGGCGGCGGGCGGCAACATCGAGGAACTCACCACCAACTTGGAAAGCGCGCCGATGAGCGGCCACCCGATGTTCCGGGCGCGGGGCGTGATTTCCATCCCGGCCGATGCGGAAATCACGACGGTTGCCGAGGCGATCGGCCACCTCGGCGGCGACCTGACTGTGGACGTTTCCGAGTGATTTCAATCCTTCCGACCGCCGAGGAGGCGTAGCGAATTCAGGATCACGAGCAGGGTCGCGCCGGTGTCCGCGAGGATGGCGAGCCAGAGGCCGGCATAGCCGAAAAACGCGAGCACGAGGATGACGGCCTTGATGCCGAGCGCGAAAATCACATTGAACCGGATGACGGCCAGCGTGCGGCGGCCCATCAGGATCGTCTCCGCGACGCGGCGCAAATCGTCCTTCATCAGAGCGATGTCGGCGGTCTCAATGGCGGTATCGCTGCCAATGGCGCCCATGGCGAAGCCGACGCTGGCGACGGCAAGCGCCGGGGCGTCGTTCACGCCATCGCCAATCATGCCGGCATGGCCGAAATCCCGGACCAGCTCGCGGACGCGCTCGACCTTTTCCTCGGGCATGAGATCGCCGCGCGCTTCATCGATGCCGGCTTCCTTCGCGATGGCGGAGGCGGTGCGCTGATTGTCGCCGCTGAGCATGACGACCTTCTCGACGCCGGCGGCGTGGAGTTGGCGCAGCGCCTCGGCGACTTCCGGCCGCAGCGTGTCGGCGATGGCCACAATGCCGAGGATTTCCCCCGGGCAACCGTCGTGCGGCTGGTGGCCGAGGACGGCGAGCGATTGCCCTTTTGCCTCGATTTCCCCGAGCGCGGCCTCGACTTCCGGGCCGCAGAGGCCGGTTTCGTGGGTCATCTTGTGGTTGCCGATGAAGTGTGGGTGCCCGCCGACGGAGGCCCGCGCGCCACGGCCGGTGACGGACGTGTAATCGGTGGAATCCGGGATTTGCAGGCCGCGATCCTTTGCCGCGTCAACGATGGCGACGGCGAGCGGGTGCTCCGAGTGCGAATCGATGGCGGCGGCGCGGGCGAGGATTTCGTCCTCGGAAAGCTCGGAGCGGGAAATCACCGCCACGACGCGGGGCTTGCCGGCAGTGATGGTGCCGGTCTTGTCCACGGCCAACGCGCGCAATTTCCCTACCGCCTCCAAATGCGCGCCGCCCTTCACCAGCACGCCGCGCCGGGCCAGCGCCGTCAGTCCGGAAACGACGCTCACCGGCGTGGCGATGACGAGCGCGCACGGGCAGGCGATGACCAGCAGCACCAACGCCCGGTAAATCCAGAAATACCACGGCTGCTGGAACAACAGCGGCGGCACCAGCGCCACCAGAATGGCCACCGCGAAAACCGCCGGTGTATAAATAGCGGCGAATTTGTCCACGAAGCGCTGCGCCGGCGGCTTGTTCGCCTCCGCATCGCCGACCAGTTGGACAATCCGCGCCAGCGTCGAGCCGGACGCCGGCTTCGTGACGCGCACCACGAGCGAGCCCTCGCCATTGACCGTGCCGGCGTAGACCGGATCGCCGGCGGACTTTTCCACCGGCACGGATTCGCCGGTGATCGGGGCCTGATTTACCGAGGAATTGCCGGAAATCGCCTCGCCGTCGAGCGGGATGCGGCTGCCGCTGCGGATGAGGATTTCCGCGCCGACCGCCACGTCGCCCACCGGGATTTCCCGCTCGCCGCCGTCCGCGTCCCGCACCACCGCGGTCTGCGGGGAAAGCTCCATCAGCGAGTCCACCGCCCGCCGCGCGCGGCCTCCGGCCCAGGCTTCGAGCAGTTCCGAAAGCGAAAATAGGAACACCACGCTCGCCGCCTCCGCCTGCTCGCCGATGATCCAGGCACCCGCGACCGCCACCGCCATCAGCACGTTGATGTCCAGTTTTGCCTTCCGCAGCGCGCCCAAAGCCGCCGGAAATACGAGCAATCCGCCCGCCAGCGTGGCCGCCGCGAACAGCGCGATCGCCAGCCAGTCCGGGCCGATCGCGAACCACCGCGCCAGCAGCCCCAGCCCGGTCAACCCGCCCGCCAGACCGACCATCAACCCTTGCGGCAGCGGGCTTTCCTCGTGGCAATGCTCGCAGCTCGAACAGCCGGATTTCTTGGGAACTTCGTCGTGGGGCGCGTGGTCGTGTTGGTCGGACATGTGGAAATCAGTGGCGTCGGAAAAAGCGGACCCTACACGTTATTCGTCCTCGTCGTAGTCGGAAATCTCCTCGGCCAGCCTGCCGGCCAGCTCGCGGTCCGGCATTTCGGCCAGCCATTTCCGCGCCGCGGGCAAATCCGAATCCGCCCAGCCGCGCGCGATTCCGCCCAGCATCGCCTCGGTGGACCCGGCCGTTTCCGCCAATGCGATCGCCGTCCGCGGGTCCGTCGCAGCCAGCGTTTCCAGCGCCATGCTGCGGACATCCTCGACATATTCCGGGTCGCTCATCTGCGCGGCCTCGGTCCACGCGAGCTGCGGATCGTCGTCCGCCAGTCCGGCGAGCGCCGCCTGCATGAGTTGGTCGCGCAGTTCCGGATCGGGCAAAGCCGCGATTTCCCCTATCGCCTCCTGCGGAGCGTCCACCGCCCACGTCGAAGCCACGACGTCCAAGGCATCCTCGTCCT
>JBBSUD010000055.1:0-34098 GCA_038235225.1 Verrucomicrobiales bacterium | reverse complement strand
TGGCGCTATCAGAACTTCACCACCATCCACAACACCGGCACCGCCGCCGACCTCGCCGATCCCGATAAAGACGGCCTCGTCAACCTGCTGGAACGCGCCTTCAACCTGAATCCCAACCAACCCACGCTGCCCATCCTCACCACCGGCACCGGCACCACCGGCCTGCCGAATATCCGCAGCACCGGTACCGATGCCAGCCGCCACCTGATCATCGAATACCTCCGCCGCAAGGCCTCCACCAATCCCGGACTGAACTACACCCCGCAGTTTCTATCCGATCTCGGCGCGACGTGGCAGGATTTCACCGGCACCGAGACCGTGCAATCCATCGACACCGAGTGGGAGCGCGTGACCGTGGAGGACACCACCACCGGTGAGCCGAAACGTTTTGGAAGGGTGAAGGTGGTGGCCGGGGAGTGAATCGAGGGGCTGGAGGGAGGATGGTTTTCGGTCTTCCGCATGTCTCTGAATTTTGCGAGCCTGGCTTAGTCCACGGATTCACGACCCTGACTCATCAATCGTGAGCGAGACAGATTTCCAGTTCCACTCCATCCGGGTGGGATGAGACGGCTTGCCAGGAGCCTTGGGATATGAGATCAGATTCCCATGAATGCCACACTCAGTCTCGATGAAGCCGGCAGGCTGGTGCTGCCAGACATCGCCCTCCGGGTGCTTGGCATGAAGCCGGGTGATCAGGTTTGTGCCGATGTCAGCCCGAACCGCATCGATATTTGCCCGGAACCTCCTGTCATGGCCCAGGGAGTGATCGAAAATGGCGTTCTCGTGATGGCGCGGCAGGATATCCGGATGGATGCCGCCGCCGCGGTGCGTGCCGAGCGTGACGAACTGGCAGAACGCTCACTCCCGCGATGAGCGCTTTTCTCGACAGCTCGGTGCTTGTCGCAGCGCTTGCCTCCGATGAAAACAAGCAAGTGGAGTGCCTCGCCCTCCTGTTGAAAGGTGGTAACTGCATCTATCCCCACGCCTTGCTTGAGACCTTCTCCTCGTGTGGTGACTCGGATTTTCAGCAGCCAAAAACCTCCTTTGCAAAGCGCTTCAGAAAGCTACGCTACGTGCCAATGAGCATGCCCGGCATGAGCTCCCCTCTCCCCTCCCGCCCTTCCCACCATGAACGCACCGACCGCCGACCGCGAGGAAATTGAATCGCAAGCCTTCCGCGAGCAATGCCGGCGGCAGATGGCCCGCCCGTTGGAGGCAAGGATGAAATATGGCTGGTGCCGCGTGAATCGTCCGGTGTTAGACACTCCTGGCACCCGCGTTTTTTCAAGCACCGCAGCGTACCGCGAATGGTGCGCGGCTGTCCTGCCTGAGTATCTCGGCTTCCAGTCCGCTCCTGCCGAATGAACGACCGCCTGCCATTCAACCCACTCCAGGCGCAGGAAGTCGCCCGCGCCTTCAACGCTGCGGGCGTGGAGTATCTTTTCATTGGCAAAAGCGCTGCGATTCTTCTCGGCTACCCCGGCACCACTCAGGATGTAGATGTATATCCAGCCAAGTCAGCCGAGAACGGTCGGCGCATGGTGACAGCCATTCTCGAACTTGGGTTCCTTCTCGACGACAATACCCAAGCCGAAATCATTTGCGGCAAGGATTTCATCCAACTCAAAGATGGCCCTTTCGATCTCGATCTCGTGTTCGCCCCTGACGGCATCGAAAGCTTCGCCGCAGCCAAAGCCCGGGCCGTCCAGGAAGACATTTTTCCCGTCGCCAACCTTCTAGACATCATCGCCAGCAAGAAATCCAGCGGCCGGATGAAGGACCGCCTCGACCTCCATCTGCTCGAACTCTTCCGCCTCGAGTTCGAATCACGCAAGACGTGAGAACTCATCCCATCCATCTCCCTTCCCTTCCTCCAGCTCCCATGAAATCCTCCCCAATCCACTCCCCGGCACGGCGCGGGCTGCTTGCGCTTGTCCTGCTGTGCATTTGCCCCGGCCTCGCCCATGCCACGCGCGATCTGCTGGTGTCCAATCCTGCCACCAAGGCGATCCTGCGCTTTGATCGGACGACCGGCGCGGCGAAGGGAGCGTTTATCGTCGAGGGCGTCAGCGGCTTGGTCACTCCGCAGCAGATGGCCGTCGGCCCGGACGGAAATTTGTATGTGGCGGATTTCGGGGCGCATACGGTGAAGCGTTACAGCCTGGTCGATGGAAGTTTTCTTGGCGATTTCACGGCAGTGGGCAATTTGCCCAATCCCATTGCCCTGAAGTTCTTTGATGATGGCTTACAAGGAATGAAGCTTTATGTGCTCAATGGCGGTGACGGCGTAAAACAAATCCGCCGATACAACGCGACGACTGGCACCTTTGAAGCCACCGTGGTAAGTACAGGCTCCGTTAATGTACAACTTGCCCGAGATTTTTTGATCATGCAAGGGACCAATGACTACGTGATCATTAGCTCAAATAACAAAGGGGTGCGCTTCAGCTACGCCACGGGTGCCTTCGATTCTTCCTTCGTCATCAACTCAGCGGGCACAACCACCATCCTTAACTCTCCACGCAACATCCTCTACGGACCCGATGGCAATATCTGGATTTCGAGTTCAACCGGCAACAAGATAACCCGCATCGACCCCGCAACCGCAGCCAAAATCGACGACATCGTCAGCGGTGCGCCTTTTTCAAATGGCCCCTTTCAAATGCAATTCGAAGGGACGGATTTGTTCGTCACTGGGGGAGCAACCAACAACGTCATCCGCTTCCCCCTGACCGCCGGAGTGCCCGGAGCCGGCCAGGTGTTCGTCGCCGCCGGTTCCCAAGGGCTGAGCCAAGCTCAATTCATGATCTTCGCGAACATCAACGATGCTCCCGTCGCCAACGCCGGCCCGGACCAGAGCGTCGCCGTCTATCAGACCTTCACCCTGGATGGTTCCGCCAGCAGCGATCCCGAGGGAGTGGCACTCACCCACACTTGGACGCAGTTGTCCGGCCCCACGGTGATTTCCAGCCCGGCGACCGGTGCCATCCTCACCTACCCGGTTCCCGATGCGCCGCTGCCCCTGACCTTCCAGCTCAGCGTCAGCGACGGCGTGAGAAGCACCACGGATACCGTCACCGTCCAAGTCACCGCCCCGCCGCCGGAGACGTGGCGCTATCAGAACTTCACCACCATCCACAACACCGGCACCGCCGCCGACCTCGCCGATCCCGACAACGACGGCCTCGTCAACCTGCTGGAACGCGCCTTCAACCTGAATCCCAACCAAGCCACCCTCCCCATCCTCATCACCGGCACCGGCACCAGCGGATTGCCCTTCGTGAGTCGATCAGATGGCCTCGGCGATCCCGTTTTTTCCATCCAATATCTCCGCCTCAAGGCATCCGGCAATCCCGGGCTGGAATACACCCCGCAGTTCACCTCCGATCTATCCATCGATTGGCAGGATTTCACCGGCAGCGAGACCGTGGAATCCATAGACACCGTGTGGGAGCGGGTGACCGTCGAAGACAGCGCCAACGGCCAGGAGAAACGCTTCGGACGGGTGAAGGTGGTTTCCGGGGAATGATCGACAATCCCTTTCGGGCGAAGAACGGGCTGAAGTTCGCAGTTCCTTCTCTTCTATGTCATCGGATCCCCGGGCGCGACGGTGAACCTTGAAGCTTCCACGGATCTCGGAATCAGCGATGCGTGGGCCGCAGTTTCACAGGTGGTTCTCGATGCCGCGGGCAACGGCACTTTCACGACCGCTGAGGATACGGGCAGCACGGGTGGCACGCGCGACTTCTTCCGCATGTGGTCCGCGCCTTGAGCTGAAGCATGGTCGTCCCACCTTCTCGGGGGGAAATGCCACCGGTGCCCCTCTCACCGCGCAGCGAGCGTAGGTGCCGCCGCGCCCGCTGTTTCAGAACGTTGCTTACCAGCCCGGTGCGGCGCGCGCTGAGACCTCCGTTCGACCCAGGAGTGCAACGATTCCGGGCACCGCTTGCTTTACTGCTTCGGGTAATCCGCGAACGTGGATTATTCCTGTCCTCGGCGGCTGCAAGGTCCCATCCCATCTCCTCCCGCCGCCACCACCGCCATTTCCGGCACTGATTGCTGGAAATCGGGGCGTGACACCTTGGGTCCGATGCCTAGCTTTTCCGAAATTTCCCGCCTGTCCTTTCATTATGGAAAATCCTTTGCGCTCCCTTGGTCTCAATCTTCTCCACGCCACCGCGGACGCGGATCGGGCGGCGGCGTCCGTCTCGAAGCTTTCCCGCCGCGGCTTCATTCTGGCGGCTTCCTCGCTTTCGAGTTGCGCGGCGATCGGCACCAAGAATCACAAGACCGCCGCCGTCAATCCCGCCGCCGCGCCCGTCAAAACGAAGGCGAACACCGCCTATCGCACCCCGCCGGTGAACGGTCCGGTGCGGCGGAATCCCGACATTTCCTCCGGCACTGATTTCTCGAATTCCTCAGGCATTTCCTTCTCCCGCGTCCATGTCTCCGGCCAATACATCGCCATGACGTACGACGACGGTCCGCACCCGGCAAACACGCCGCGCCTGCTCGACATGCTGCGCGAGCGGAACATCAAGGCGACTTTCTACGTCATCGGCCAGAGCGTCGCGCTCTACCCGCAGGTCCTCCGCCGGACCGTCGCGGAGGGGCATGAAATCGGCAATCATTCCAATACCCACCGCCTGCTCAGCAAGCTCAGCGATGCGGAAGTGCTCGCCGATCTCGGCCGTTGCCGCGATGCCGTGGCCAGCGCCGCCGGCATCCAGCCGCGCACGCTGCGCCCTCCATACGGCGGCCTGCTCCAGCGCCAACGCGAACTCGTCCACGAGAAATTCGGCTATCCGACCATCCTGTGGTCGGTCGATCCGCTTGATTGGAAACGCCCGGGAGCCGGCGTCATCAGTTCGCGGATCCTCGCCGGAGCGTCAGCGGGCGGCATCGTCCTTTCGCACGATCTCCACGCGCAGACGGTCGATTCCATGCCGCGCACGCTCGATACGCTGTTGGAGCGCGGTTACAAGTTCGTCACCGTTTCCCAGTTGCTCGCCATGCAGTTGCCGCCGGAGTCCGCGCAGACGGCGGCGGCGCCCTCCCAGTCCTGAGCGGCCCATTTTCCCCGACCTCCGTGAGCTACACCCGGTTTGGCGAGCGGTATTTCGCGACGCGCGAGCGCTTGTCCGAAGTCATGCTCGGCATCGCCGGCCTGGCGCGGGAAACAGGCACCGAGTTGGGCGAAATCCTGCCGACGCAGGAAATGGAAAAGGGCCTCGGACCGCCCTTCCTCTTCGTCGCCTGCGGGGAGGTGAACAGCGGGAAATCGACCTTGCTCAACGGCCTCTTCGGCCGCGACCTCTGCCGCGTCAACATCCTGCCGGAGACCGATCGCGTGCTTTGGTATCAATACGGCGCGCCGGCCAGAGACGATAAAATCACGCCGATCCTCGAGGAGCGGTTCCGCCCGGTCGAGTTTCTGCGGGATTTCAATCTGATCGACACGCCGGGCACGAATTCCGTCGTTCGCGGCCATCAGGAAATCACCGCGCGCTTCCTGCCCTCCGCCGATCTGGTCCTATTCGTCTTCCCGGTCAGCAATCCGTGGGGCGCCGCCACTTGGAACTTCATTTCCGAGCTTGCCGAGGAAACTCTCGGCCGGGTCGCCTTCATCGTGCAGCAGGCCGACCAGCGCGAGCCGATGGATTTGCAGGTCATTCTCGGCCACATGACGGATCTTTCGCGGAAGCGCATCGGCCGCGTCCCGCCGATTTTCGCCGTCTCCGGCAAGCTCGCGACCGAGGCCAAACGCGCCACGCCATTCGCCGCCGCGCAGTACAAAGCCAGCGGCTATCCCGCGCTGGAAGACTACATTTCCCGCACGGTCTGCGAATCGCCGCAACGCCGGGCGGCGCTTGAAGAATGGCGCTCGCAGGCCGCGCGGGCGCTGCAAGTCGTCGAGGACCGCATCGAAAGCCAGAAGCGCACGCTCAATGACCAGAGCGGATTTCTCGAGACGATCGAGCGGGAAATCGACGACATCCGCGAGCGCTTCGTCCTGCGTCTGCCGACCCACCTCACCGGCGTTGCGGAAGTTTTCGAGACCGAGGCGGTGTGGGTTTCGCGGCTGCTCCGTCGCCGGCTCCTCGCGGTGCCGTCGTTTTACCGGCTTTTCACCGGCGACAGGACCGGCCCGGCGATGGAAACCGCCTTCGTCGGCCGGCTCCGAAACGCCGTCGAGGAAGTCGCGGAGAAGGACGGGGCCGAGGTTGTCGCCGTCTGCCGCGAGCATTGGCAGCGGCTTGGCGAGCGCGTCCGCGAAGCGGTGGGCGTGGAAATCGGCGACGCCGCCCCGCTCGAGGAAACCCTCGGCACCGCGCGGACACGTTTCGTCCAGCGCCTCGGCCGCGCCGCCGGCCAGGGCATTGGCAGCCTGAAGGTCCGCAACCAGCTCGAAAAGGACCTCCGCCGCCGGAATCTCGCGCTGAAATCGTTCCTTTTCATGACGCTCGTCCTGACCATCGCCGGGGCCACCTGCGGCGCGCTCGCCGTGCCTTGGGCACCGAAGATTTTGTGCGGCGCGGCGCTCGCCTTTTTGTTCGGCGGCCTGCTCACCGCCTTCGTCACCCGCCGCACCATGACCGCGGATTTCCAGCAGCGCCTGCTCGACACCTGCGGCGGCTTCGCCAGCACCCTGCGCTCGGATTATGAGGAAGCACTGCGCATCGTTTTCCAGGATTACGCCTCCTCTCTTCACAGCGTCCGCACCCATCTGGCCCACGAGAAGCTCGCCGCCGAGCCGCGCCACAAGCGCTGGCAGGACTTGTTTCTCACGCTCAAGGCGATCGAGCAGGAGCTGTAAATCCGGCGCAATTTCCGCGGTTCGATCCGCCGCCCTTGCTCCCGGCGAGCGAGACGTTCAAGGTTTCCGAAATATTTCCCCATGGCTGCCGACTACACCGAAGACGACATCAAATCACTCGACTGGCGCGAGCACATCCGCATGCGGCCCGGCATGTACATTGGAAAACTCGGCGACGGCTCCTCGCCGGACGACGGCCTCTACATCCTTCTCAAA
Source organism: Verrucomicrobiales bacterium (assembly GCA_038235225.1). Classification (GTDB taxonomy): domain Bacteria; phylum Verrucomicrobiota; class Verrucomicrobiia; order Verrucomicrobiales; family Akkermansiaceae; genus Luteolibacter. Next base: position 27,065 of record JBBSUD010000055.1, on the reverse strand, counting down.
GAGGCCGTGGACAACTCCATCGACGAGCACATCATGGGTCACGGTAAGGAAATCCGGGTGGAAATCGACGAGCAAGGGCGCGTGGAAGTGCGCGATTTCGGCCGCGGGATTCCGCTCGGAAAGCTCTTCGACTGCGCCGCCCAGATCAACACCGGCGCGAAATACGACAGCGAGGCATTCAAGAAAACCGTGGGTCTCAATGGCGTCGGCATCAAGGCGGTGAACGCGCTTTCCACGTTTTTCGAAATCCAGGCATGGCGCGAGGGCGAGACCAAGGCGCTCGAATTTTCCCGCGGAAATCTGACCGCGGACATGAAGAAACCGAAGAAGGACGACGGCGCGAACGGCACCCGCCTCGCCTTCGAGCTGGACCGCACGATCTTCCCGGCCAAGGCGAATTTCCGCGCGCCGTTCGTCGAGAAAATGTGCCGGTATTACTCCTACCTGAATCCGGCGCTCACCGTGATTTTCAATGGCAGGAAATTTCGCTCCAAAGACGGTCTGCTCGACCTGCTGCGGGAGGAAATGGAAAATGAACCGCTCTACCCGGCGATTCATCTCGTCGGGAAGGACATTGAAATCGCCTTCACCCACACGCCGGAGAGCGGGGAGGAATACTATACTTTCGTCAATGGCCAGAACACGTCGCAGGGCGGCACGCATTTGGCGGCTTTCCGCGAGGCATTGGTCCAGGCGGTGCGTGGATTCTATAAGAAGCAATATGAACCATCCGACATCCGCGCGGGCATCGAGGCGGCGATTTGCGTGCGCATTGTCGAGCCGGTTTTTGAAAGCCAGACCAAGACGAAACTCGGCTCCGCGGGCATCGCTCCGGATGGCGAATCGCTGCGGACATTCATTGGCAATTTCCTCAAAACCAATCTCGACAACTACCTTCACAAGAACCCGCAAACCGCCGAAACCATCCAGAAGCGCATCCTCGCCGCCGAGCGCGAGCGCAAGGATTTGAAAGGCATTCAAAAGCTCGCCCGCGAGCGTTCGAAACAAGCGAAGGTCCACAACAAGAAACTCCGCGACTGCCGCGTCCGCTACGACAGCAAACACAAGCGCCGCGAGGAATCCACGCTCTTCATCACCGAGGGCGATTCCGCTTCCGGCTCGATCACCAAGAGCCGGGATGTCGAGACGCAGGCGGTATTTTCACTGCGCGGCAAGCCGCTCAATACCTACGCCTTGCCGCGCAAAATCGTTTACGAAAACGAGGAGTTCGCCTTGCTTCAGGCGGCGCTCAACATCGAGGACGGCATCGAGTATTTGCGGTATAACAAAGTCGTCATCGCCACCGATGCCGATGTGGACGGCATGCACATCCGGCTGTTGCTGCTCACGTTCTTTCTCCAGTTCTTCCCGGAGATGATCCGCGACGGGCACTTATACATTTTGCAAACCCCGCTGTTCCGCGTGCGGAACAAGAAGGAAACCATTTACTGCTATGACGAGGACGAGCGCCGGAAGGCATTGTTCCGTCTCGGCAAGACGGCGGAAATCACGCGCTTCAAAGGTCTCGGCGAGATTTCGCCCGATGAGTTCGGCTTCATGATCGGCCCGGACATGCGGCTGGATCATGTGGAATACGAGGAGGGGAAGGGCGTGAAAGAATTGCTCGCATTCTACATGGGAAAAAACACGCCGGACCGGCAGGATTTCATCATCGGCAACCTGCGCGGGGATGTGGACAAGCAGGAGCAGGTGGCATAACCAACATCATCATGAAAATCGCCATCGGCTCGGATCATGCCGGATTTCACTACAAATCCGAGATCGTTACATGGCTGCGCGCGGCGGGCCACGAGGTGAAGGATTTCGGCACGGATTCCGAAGAACCGGTGTCCTATGTCACTTTCATCCGGCCGGTCGCGGAAGCGGTGGCGGCAGGGGATTTCGAGCGCGGGATCGTGCTCGGCGGCTCGGGAAATGGCGAGGCCATGGCCGCCAACCGCGTCCGCGGCGTCCGCTGCGGGCTGTGCTGGAACGTGGAATCCGCCCGGCTGACGCGCCGCCACAATGACGCGAACGTCCTCTCGCTGGGCGAGCGGATGATGGATTTGGAAACCGCGCTGGCCATCGTCGGAGCGTTCCTGAGCACGGATTTCGAAGGCGGCCGGCACGTTGCGCGGATCCGCCAGTTGGACGAGTGATTTCCCGTCCGCGAGGCTGGACGGCAGGGCGGGGGAATCGACACTCGCCGGATGCAACCCACCCCGAGCGATCCCGGCTCCCGTCCCGCGCTGTTCGGGTTTTGGCTTTTCGTCGCCCTGAGCGCGTTCTTCGTCGCCGGGCCATGGGCGGGATTTCACGGCGCTCTGCTCGGCGGCGTGGCGCTGCTGATGGCGATTTTCCCGCCGCAAGTCCGGCTGCCGAAGCTGTGGTGGCTGATCGCGGGGGTTTTCGCGCTGGCGGCCTGCGCGTCGTTCCTGCCGGCGGCGTGGTTCGGCGTGCCCGCCTGGCGGACGGGCCTGGAAAATCTGGGCGTGCGGACTGGCGCGCTGGTCGTCATCCAGCCGCGCCCGGCGGCAGAGCAACTCGCCCTATTTCTCGCGACCTTGCTCGGCGGACTCTGGCTCGCCGGGCACCGCGCCAATCCGGCCACGCTGCGCGGGGCGGCGCTGGCATTCGTGCTCGGCGTGGCGGCGTACGCGGTGCTTTCGAAGACGATGCAGGGCGTAGCCGACGAGAAATTCGGGTTTTTCCCGAACCGCAACCACACCGCCACCTACCTCGCCATGGGTTCCATCTGCGGCCTTGGCTGCATGCTGCAAGCCTTGCGGGACAAGCGATTTGTCACGCTCGGCATCGCGCTGGCCGCGACCGGCATCTGTCTGTGGGCGGTCGCCGGCTGGTCGGTGAGCCGCGGCGGCGTCGTGCTGCTTCCCGTCGGCGTGCTGCTCTGGCTCGCGCTGCCCGGACGCGGCTACCTCGGCGCAAACGGGGCGAAAGCGCTGGCGCTGATCGTGCTGGCCGGGGTGGGCTTGTTTTTCATTGCGGACAGCGGCGTGAAAGACCGGATTTCCGGCACGGTGGACCGCGCCAGCTCGGTAATTTCCGCCGATGCGGGCGAGGAAAAGCCGGCTGCTGAATCCGCGCGGGACTTGGATTTCCGCATTCCCACGGCGCTCGACGCTTTCGGGCTGATCCGCGATTTCCCGTGGACCGGCATCGGCGCGGGGCAGTTTCTTTACGTGTTCCCTCAATACCGGCAGCTCGCGGCGATCGCCAACGATTCGGACAGCTTCCACCCGGAAAGCGACTGGCTATGGATGGCCTCCGAAGCGGGCATTCCGGCGACGCTGGCGCTGGCGGCACTCGTCCTCGTGGCAGCGTGGAAATCCGCGCGGGACATCCGCCGCGGGCGCGATCGGACACTGCGTGCGGCCTGCCTGGCGGCGGCGTTGCTGGTGGCAATTCACGGGATTTTCGACGTGCCGGGCCATCGGATCACGCTGGCTTGGGCGGCGGCATTGCTGTTCGCGCTCTCGCTGCGGCCCCGCGAGCGGGAAATCCCGGCCAATCCGCCACCCGCGCTGGCATTCCGCGCCGTGGGAATCGTGCTGTTCCTCTTCGCCGCCGCGCTCATGGCCGCCCAGTGGCGCGGCGAACCGGAGGCAGCCACTCCGCTCGCCCGCCAGACCACGACGCGGGTCCGCGCCCTTTACCGTGAGGATCTTGCGCGCCAGGAGGCCGGCAAACCGCCGCTGCCCGAGGGCGAGGATCTGCTGGAGAAATGTCTGCCACTGCTGGAAGGCGCGGCCGCAGTGGTGCCGCTCGATCGGCAGGTGCGCTATCTTCAGGGATTCATCGCGCTGCATTTCGAGGACATGGCCGCCTTGACGGACAAGGCTTTTGCCATCGAGCGCGCGCTGGACCCGCATTCGGTCGGCGACCCGGTCCGGCAGGGACTCGCTTGGTCAAATGCCGACCCGGCCCGCACCGAAATGCTCTGGCGCGAGGCGCTGCGCCGCGCGGACTGGATGGACCGCCACCACCCCGGCTCCCGGTGGGGCCGCGCGCAATTGCTGCAACAGCTTGGCAATGCGGCAGCCGGAAAACAGGCGTTGGAAAATATTTTTAGAAATCTTGACGGTCGAGATTCCGCCAAGTAGCCAACGCACTGTTTTCTAGAAACGAGGTCCCAAGTCCCTACCTCCATCCCCATATGAAGTCCCAATCAGTCGCTACCCTTACGTACAAATCCCGCGCTGGAATGCTCTCCGCCGCGTTATTTTTGGCCGGTTTTTCCAGCCTCTCCGCCATTGAAGTCACCCTCGACGGCCTCGCCCGCGTTTACGACGGCAGCCCGCAGGCGCCAGTCCCGACCAGCGATCCCGCCGGACTTCCGGTCGAGCTGACCTATCGCGATCTCACCAACCCCCAACCGCCGCAATCCGCCGTCGTATTCGATAACATGGCGGCCACGCTCGCCCTCTCCTATTCCAGCGTCAGCTTCTCTTCGAATCGGATGTGCGGCATGGGGAACTATCTCCGGCTCAGCGGCTCCGCCCGGGAAATCGAGTCCGTGGATGTCGCCATGGTAACTTGGGCGCCTGCCGCCGATTTCCCGATCCTGGCGGCGTTGAATCCCGCGGGCTACACCCACCCGATCACGCTCACGCTGTATCAGGTCACCGACGCCGGGCAGCTCATCTACCTCAAGGAAGTCACCCGGCAGGTTCTCGTCCCGTGGCGGCCGACGACGCTGGCAAATGGGTCAAGTTATCCTTACAACGGATTCGCTTTCAAGGCCCAATTCGATTTCCCCGGGGGCACCGCGCTGCCAGAAAAGGTGATCGCCATGGTCAGCTACGACACCGCAAATGCGGGATTTTACCCCATTGGCCTGCCCGGTCCGTACGATCAGCTCAATGTCGCGCTCACCAGCGCGCCGCCCGCCGTGGGTTCCGATGCCGACCCCGGGGCCTTTCTGCGAATCGGTTTCCAGCTTCTGACTCCCGTCGGCGAGTGGAGTTATCCGAATACCACGCTCGGTAACAAGGTCCCGATCATGCGCGTCCACGCTCTCACGACGCGGTCGAACGTCCCGCCCCAAGGCGCTGGAAATTACGAGGTCACCGCCACGATTTCCGACTCCATCTACAAAACCAAGGTGCTGGGAAATCTCACAATCGCCAAGGCCCTCGCCACGGTTACCACCGTCGATAGCGAGACGTTTTACAGCGGCTCTCCCGTCACCGCCGCGGTTGTCACTTCGCCCGCCGGTCTCGCGGTCGATGTCCGCTACAACGATGCGGCAAATCCGCCCGCGGCCGTCGGCACCTATCAGATCGCCGCCACCGTGACCGACCCGAATTACACCGGCCAAGCCGCCGGCACGCTGACGATTTCCCCGTCCGTCCGCTCGTGGATCGAGGACAGGGTGGCCTCCGGCGAAATCCCGGCGGGAATGGCCGGAAATGGCGATGATCCCGATGGCGACGGCATCTCGAACCTCTTGGAATACGCCTTCAATGCCGACCCCGCCAACGGCGCTCTCACCGACGCTGCCGGCCCGCTTCTTCCGCATCTGGAAGCCGACGGCAGCGGGCGGAAATTCGTCTATCGTGTCAATCTCGATGCCGGCGATCTCGACTATGGCATCGAATGCGGCGCGGCCCTTTCGCCCGGCTCATGGGACGAACTCGTAGCACCGCAAAACACCCTCAGCGATGACGGCCACACCCGCGTCGTGGAAGTCGCCCTGCCGCAAACCGCCGACGATTGCCAATTCTACCGGCTGCGGGTGACGCAGTAAGTCTGCATCGACGCGGCATTGATTTGCCCCGTCTATCCGGCGCGCTCTTGGAAATCCCCCGGGCCGCTTTCCGGCTGCAGGGCCATCGCATCGTTCAATTGCCGGCGCGAGCCGAGCAAGTGCGCGCCTTGCGGATCGACCAGGAAATAGCCGGACAGCGCTCGCCGGCCGAGCAGCATTGGGCACAGCATGACCGAGCGATCAGCGAGGCTGATCAGGATTTTCCAGCGAAATCCGCCGGGCAGCACCGCGTCGGTCTCTATGAAAATCCGCTTTTTGGCCTTGCCGCCGGAGCTGCGGACGCGGGCGGTGCGGGCGACGGCGGCCTCGCAGACGATGTGCCCGGCGTAGTGGTTGCTGGTGGTGAAGCGGACGGTTTTCTCGTCTGCGGAGAGCTCGACATTTTCCGCGTGAATGCTGGAGCTGCGGGCGCCGCTGTCGGTTTTCGCATTAAGCGGGGAGACGCCGAGTTCGGGCAGGGCGATCCATTCGCGGCGGCCGATGACGAGACGCGGCATGCCCGGCCCGCGCCACGGCAGCCCTAGCGAGGCGGCGAGATCCCGGGACGAGACATTGACCGGCTCCGGGACTGCCTTGAAAATCGGTTTCACGGATTCAGCAATGATGCGGCCATGGCGCGGGCCTGTTCGCCGCCGCCGCCGAGCATGCGGACGAGCTCGGCTATGCGGGATTCGCCATGCACCGGGAACAGGCGCGAGCGGGTGCGGCCGCCGGCCACTTCTTTCCGCACCACGAAATGGTGCGCCGCCGTCGCCGCGACCTGCGGGAAATGCGTGATCGCCACAACCTGATGCCGCAGGCCGAGCGCCGCCATTTTCCGGCCGACCGCCCGCGCGACCTCGCCGCCGACGTTGGCGTCGATCTCGTCGAAAACCATCAGCGGGGTGGCGTCCTGATCGGCCAGCGCGGATTTCACGGCCAGCATCACCCGGCTGATTTCCCCGGACGAAGCGATTTGCCGCAGCGGCAGCAACGGCTCGCCGGGATTTGGACCAAACTGGAATTCAATGCTTTCCAGCCCCTGTGGCCCCGGCTCGGACAGGGTTTTCAGCGGCGCTTCGAAGATCGATTGATTGAAGCCAAGGTCCTTGAGCTGGAAGGAAATTTCCCTCGCGAGCTTCGGCGCGGATTTCCGCCGCAGCGCTCCGAGGGATTTCCCGGCGGCATCGAGCGAATCGCGGGTGGCGGCGAGCTCGCGCTCCAGCGTCTCCAATTTTTCGCCGCGATTCTCGATGGTATCCAGCCGCGCCGCCGCCGCATCCCGGCGGGCAAGCACGTCGGCAAGCGAGGGGCCGTATTTCCGTTTCAGGGTTTCCAGCACATTCACCCGCTGCTCCAGCGCCGCGGCCTCGGCAGGGTCGATTTCCAGCTCGTCCGAGTAATCAGCCAGCGCGGTTTCCAAATCCTGAAGCTCCAGGCAGGCCGTTTCCAGCGACGCCGTGCGCTCGCGAATCGACGGATCGAGCTTTTCCAAATCCCGGACCAGCCGCTGGACTTCGGTCAGCCGCTCCAGGATTCCGTCGTCTCCACTGAGCGCCGAAGTTGCGGCGGCGGCAGCCTCCGCCAGCCGTGTCGAGTTGCTCGCGCGGCGCCAGCGGTCTTCCAAATCGTGCTCGTCCTCCGGCTTGATCGCGGCGGAATCGATTTCCTCCAACTGATAGCGCAGCAGCTCCAGTTCCTGCTCGCTGGCGTTTTCCGCGTTGCGGATTTCCTCCAGCTCCTGGGATTTCGTCCGCCACGCGCGGTGGGATTCGCGGTATTTCAGGACGGCGGAATCGGCCCCGGCGTAAGCGTCCAGCATCGCTAGCTGGCGGTCGATGGAGAGCAATGACTGGTGATCGTGCGGGCCGTGGAGGTCCACCAGATTTTCCCCGAGCCGCTTGAGCAGGGCGAGCGTGACGGGCGAATCGTTGACGAATTGGCGGTTCGCCGTCTGCCCGATCACGCGGCGGATGATGAGCTGGGTGTCGTCGCAAGGCGGCAGTCCGCCATCTTCCAAGACCGAATTCACCTCGGCGGGATCCTTCAATTCGAACACCGCCTCCACCGAGCAGGTGTCCTCGCCGGTGCGAATCAGCGATTTCTCCGCCCGCTCGCCGAGCACCAGCTTGAGCGCGCCCACGATCACCGATTTCCCCGCGCCGGTCTCTCCCGTCACGCCGATCAATCCGGCCCCGAGTTCCCAAACGAGCTCATCGACGAGGGCGAGATTGCGGATTTTGAGCAGGGTAAGCATGCGGTTTCGCGAGACGCCGGGATGATGCATGGCGATCCACGCGACGCAATCGCCGGGTTGGCCGGGTCAATCGGGCTGGTGGAAAATCCGCTGCAATTCGCCCCCGATGACGTCCGCGGCCCGCTTCATGCCGATTTCCCGACCGGCCTCGTCCTCCAGACAACCCATCGCCACGCCGTCGATGCCGCACGGGGTAATCGCGAAAAATGGCGGCAAACTCTCCGGCGTGACGTTGATCGCGAAGCCATGCATGGAAATCCATTTCCTCACGCCGACGCCGATGGACGCCAGCTTGCGGTCGCCCGCCCACACCCCGGTCAGGCCCTCGCGGCGGCCGGCTGCAACACCGAAAATCCCGCAAGCGCGGATGAGCGCGTCCTCGATTTTGCGGAGATGTTCGTGCAAATCCTTGCCGCGTTTCGCGAGATTGAGAATCGGGTAGCCTACTAACTGCCCCGGCCCGTGATAAGTCGCCTGCCCGCCGCGGTTGATTTCATGCACGGGGTGGGGGAGCGCCGCCGGATCGCGCAAGGAGGACCGGTCGCGCAATCGGCCGATGGTATAAACGGGCCGGTGCTCCAATAATAAAATCGTTTCCGGCGAATCGCCCGAAATGATGGCATCCACAAGCTCCTGCTGGAGACGCAGGCCCTCCTCATAATCGACCGCTTCGGTGAGATAATGGATCTCTATCATGTCAAACCAGCCTGCGGTCGAGGAGTTTGGCTTTCAGTGGATCGGACGCCTGCAAATGAGCCATGGCAATCGCCAGCGCATCGGCGGCATCGGACGGCGGAGTTTCGGAAAGCCCCAGCAAAGCCCTTACCATGAAAGCTACCTGCGTTTTGTCTGCCGTGCCTCTGCCGACCACCGCCATCTTCACTTTTTTCGGTGAGTATTCATAAACCCTCAACCCATGATCCGCCGCCGCGATCAGCGCCGCGGCGCGGGCTGCGCCCATGGAAATGGCGGTCTGATGGGATTGCACATAAATGATTCCCTCCACCGCCACCTCGTCCGGCTCGAACTTCTTGATGACATTCGCCAGGTGCGTCCGCACCGCCGCCAGCGCCGCGGACTGCGGCAGGGATTTCGGGATCGATATCACATCGAAAGCCAGCACCGTGGGCTTCCGCGCGTCGCCATCCAGCACCGCATAACCGGTGTTTCGAATGGCGGGATCAATGGCAAGGACTCGCATGGAATCTAGTTTCCGCAAACAACGTCCGGATTCGAAATCAAACCACCTGAAATCCCGGCGCCGCCCGGAGTCCGGCCTTCAGGCTGCTCTTCGGTTTCGCTCCACCGGCGGAAGAGCATGCTGAAGCATGATCTCCAGCGGCCGCCGATCAACGTCGAAGAGCCAAGGCGGATGGGAGCCAATCGGGAAATCATCGTATCAGTTCCTCACGCAATTGATACAACCTAGTAAATCCGCCAACCAACTGTTCCCGCGACCTTTCAGGCCGCGAAAATGGTGGGGCCAAAGTCCCCGGGCTGAAGCCCGGGGCTTTGTTTCTTCGGGCTTTCAGCCCGCAATCACGGCCCTGAAAAGGCCCGGGAACATAGCCCGGGCTGAAGCCCTGCACTTCGCTCCCTCGGGCTTTCTGCCAGTAATCGCGGCCCTGAAAGGGACTGGGAACATAGCCCGGGGCTTCAGCCCCGGGTTGTGGGACCGAATCCATTACCGCCCTGAAGGGGCGGGGGAACCGCGTTGCCGGATGAAATGTCATATCATCCTAGATGGATCGTTTGCAGCTCGCGCAGCTTCTTGAACATGAGAAGCGTTCTGATTTCGCAATGCGCAACTACTGCCTTGATCACGAGCTGCAGCAACAAGATCGAAACGAGCAATGGCAATAGCACCATGCCGGGAGGGGAATTAAGTCCAAGGGGTATTTGAGCAGAAATGGTGGACTGATAGGTAATAAGAACGAACAGCACATGAGCGAACACGTAAGCTGCGAGCACCGCTGCACCGATCGCGTTCCAACGCCTTTGATTGGTCAGCCCGATCAGTTGCTCTCTCAATTTCGCTTCGTCATCAAGCGCGGCTTGAAATTTCTGATCCAACACTGTGAGCATGGTAGTGATGGATGAGAATGATGCCGACTCGGATGCTGCTGGTGGCAACAGTCCGCCGCTGCAATTTCGGCCTACTTCCGCCGCTTCTTCCCACCGGTCTTCTTCCGCCTTACCGGCTTGATCGGCGAGTCGTCGAGGAGGGCGGTGTAGATGTATTCGAAGTTGTCCAGCTTGCGGCGGGGGATCGGCTGATCGATGAAGATTTCCACGGACTTCGCATAGTCAAGCTCGTCGGCGGTGAGGATGGTGAAGGCATCGCCCTCGGCCTCGGCGCGGCCGGTGCGGCCGATGCGATGGACATAGTCTTCGGCATTTTCCGGGACGCGGTAATTGATGACATGGGAAACGCCGGAGATATCGATCCCGCGGGCGGCGACGTCGGTGGCCACGAGGATTTCGTAATCACCCGCTTTGAATCCGGCGAGGGCTTTCATCCGGTCCACCTGGCTGATATCGGAATGCATCGCGGCGACCTTGTCCTGGCCGGTGGATTTGATGAGATCCGTAAGCTGGTCCGCCTCCTTGCGGGTACGGGTGAAAATCATCACCGAGTGATAGTCGGTCTGCTTGAGCAGCTCCAGCATCAGTCCGTCGCGCTGGTCCATGGCGACCGGATAGAATGCGTGGGTGACGGTGGTGGGGATGGACGCGCGGGCGATTTCGATGCTGGTAGGATCGGTGAGGCACCACTGCGCGAAAGTCTGGATGGCCGGCGGCATGGTAGCCGAGAAAAACAAGGTCTGCCGGCCCTCCCACGGGCAGAGGTTCACGATTTTCCGCACCTGCGGGAGGAATCCCATGTCGAGCATGCGGTCCACCTCGTCGAGAATGAGCACCTTGATTTCCCCGAAGCGCATGGTGGTCCGGTAGAAATGATCGACCAGCCGCCCGGGCGTGGCCACGACGATGTCCGCACCCGCTTGGAGCTGGTCGCACTGGGTGCCGAGTCCGACGCCGCCGTAAAGCAGCGCGACTTTGAGGCCGGTGTGCTTGCCGTATTTCTCGAACTGCTCGGCGACCTGATGGGCCAGCTCGCGAGTCGGCTCGAGGACGAGAATCTGCGGTTTGCCGAGCTTTTGGAGTTTGGAAAGGGTGGGCAGCGCGAACGCGGCGGTTTTTCCCGTGCCGGTCTGGGATGCGCCGATCAGGTCGCGCCCTTCCAGAATCAACGGAATCGCCTGCTCCTGAATCGGTGTGGGCGTGGTGTAACCGGATGCCTCGACGGCTTCCAGAACGGCTGCGGAGAGCCCTAGTGTGTCAAATCCCATGCGGCGGCTTAGGTAGGGGGACGCCGGGTTGCGGTCAAGATGCGATTGTCCGGCGGTCCGGGGCGTTCTCAATTGAGCGAATCCGCTCAATTTTCCCGGGCGTCACGCCAGTTTCCGCGCTCATGGATTTGGCTTCGAAACTTCGGCGAGCATCTTCCGCCACTCCTCCGCGGAGCGCCGATAATGATCGGCCGGGAACTTGCCGAGGCCGAACGTGTGAAGAATCACCGGGCCATGGAAATCGTTGTCCAGCAAGGCACGGAGGAATTTGCTGGCATCGAAATCGCCTTCGCCGAGCGGCTTGATGGCATCGCTCCAGTCCTGGCTGTTGTCCACGACCTCGGTGTTCGATCCCGAAATGGTGGCGAGATCGAGATGGGGACGCACGGCGGCCACGACTTCGCCGAGGCGGGCGCCATTTCCCGCGCGGATTTCGTGGCAGAGATGGACGGTGAGCGTGAGGTTGGGGCGGTTTGCCTTGTTCAGGAAAACGAGCGCCTCCTCGGCGGATTCCATGGCCGAGTTATCGTGTGGATAGAGCGAAACGCCGACCTTTTCCCGGGCCGCGGCGTCAGCCACATCGCAAATGATCTGAAGTACCTTGTCCTCGCTGCCTTTCGGACCGGTCAAAATCAGCCAGAGTTTCGCGCCACGCGCCGCGAGCGCTTTCGCTACCTCCTCGATGTGCGCGGCGGAAGGCGTATCCGGCTTCCGGTGGTCGATGACGATGTAGCCGGCGAACAGCCGCAGATCCGGCTTGGCCGCCAGAAACGCCGCCAGCCGGTCAAGCTGGGCGGCGTTTTGGAGCTGCATCGCGATGCCGTCGAATCCCAGCCCGTCGAGGCTGTGGATTTGCGCCGCCGGATCCTTGCCACGCAGGTTGAAATCGAAGACTCCGAAGGGAATCGCGGGCGGCGCGGCGAAAGCCGGACTAGCGAGAACCGCCAGCGCGCAAAGGAGTGCCTTCATGACGGGCTGAGGAATCAAAGTCCGAGCGAGGTCTCGATTTCGCCCTTGGACAGGTAGCGATCGCCATTCTTGTTGAATTCGTTGAACTTCGCGGTGGCGGCCGCGACGTCGGACTCGCCGGTGAGGTATTCGTCTAGGGTCAGGGAGCCGTCGTGATTGCCGTCCTTGACCTTGAGGACCGCATCGACCGCCTCGCGCTTCTTGTCACGCTCGTCCTTCTTTGCTTTCTTTTCCTTCTGCTCCTGCTGGATCTTTGCCCGGTTGCCTCCGCCACGCCCACCTCTCTTGGCTTCGGCGGTGGCGATGGTCATCAAGGCGGCGAGAGCGAATATGGCGTATTTCATGGTTTTAGGATTTTGGGTTGGATGCGAACCGGCGGCACGGATGGCCACCGTGCAAGGAACCTGCAACCGGGCCGTGGCCGATGCAATCCCTCGCCGCGCGGAAATCGAAAATTCCATCGCCGCGGCGGGGCGGGCACGGCAGCCTGCGCGCACTACCAATGAAAATCCCCATACTTCTCGCCGCCGTCCTGCTCGCCGCCGCCACCGCAAACGGAGCGGAGAAACTCAAAGCACTCATCGTGGACGGACAGAACAACCATCAGGTCTGGCCGAAAGGCACCATCATGATGCGCCGCTATCTGGAGGAAACCGGCCTCTTTTCCCAAGTGGATGTGGCGCGCACGAAGTTCACCTGGAATGGCAAACGCGAGGCCGCATACCTCCCGCTGGCGGGGGCCGGCGAGACCGAGGATCTGCCACAGCCGAAGGCGGACCCGGATTTCAAACCGGATTTCGACAAATACGACGTGGTCATTTCGAACTTCGGCTTCAACGCCGCGCCATGGCCGGAAGAAACCCGCAAGGCCTTCGAGAAATACGTGGGCGGCGGCGGCGGATTTGTGAGCGTCCACGCGGCGGACAATAGTTTCGGCGACTGGCCCGAATACAACCGCATGATCGGCTTGGGCGGCTGGGGCGGGCGGAATCCGAAAACCGGACCCTACGTTTACATCGGCAAGGACGGGGAAGTGGTCCGCGAGCAGGTCCCGGGCGGTTGCGGCGAGCACGGGCCGCGCAACAGTTTCCTCGTCACGACCAGGGATTCCGCGCACCCGATCACTCAAGGCCTGCCGGCCACCTGGATGCATGCCGAAGACGAATGCTATTCCCACCTGCGCGGGCCGGCGGAGGAAATGACGATATTGGCTACGGCCGCCGAACCGAAAAAGCTCCGCGAGCAAGGCCGCAATGAGCCAATGATGATGGCGATCGGCTACAAGCAAGGCCGCGTCTTCCACACCACGCTCGGCCACGACACCGAGGCGCTGGAGTGCGCCGGATTCATCGTGACCTTCCAGCGCGGCACCGAGTGGGCGGCTACCGGCAAAGTCACCCAAACGGAAATCGCCGCGGATTTCCCCTCGGCCGACAAGGTCTCCCGGCGCACTTTCGTGATGGAGAAAAAGTGAGCTATTTCCGCGGATTGGCAGGCGGAACGGGATCGGTGTCCCGTACGGTGGCGATGCGGGGCCGACCGCTCGCCGGGTCCGTGTAGGCGAAAATGAGGTAGCGCATCTGCGGCAGGAACCGCAGCTTGCTCTCACTGGCGTTGATCCATTTATCGCCTTGGCGGAGTTCGAATACGACCGGCGCCATGTTGAAATCGTCCCGCTTTTCCGGCATGGCGTAGCCGTTGGAACCGCCGGGATTGAGCATGCCCTTTTGCTCTCCGATGATGAATCGGGCCTGCGCGCTGTGGAAATTCGCCACGAAGGCGCCGCCGAGCGGGAATTTTTCCTTGGTATCGGGGATGGTCATCACGTTCCAAGCCGCTGCCGCACCGGGCTTCGCAGGGGATTTCACGAACACGAGGATGGCGGCGTTGACGCCGGCTGGAATGCTGGCGGCGGCCATCGGCTTTTTGTCCGCCGAACTGAGGAAGGCGATTTTCCCGTCCATGGCGCTACACGGGATCCGTTCGGACAGGGAGCCGGCGGGCAGCGGGCAGGCGATTTCGGCCCCGCCTTCCGAGGTGGCGATCGCCGAGACCCCGCCGGCATCCGCGCCGAAGCTGAGGAAGCGGCAGGTGACCGCGCGGGATTCGGCGGCCGAAATCGGGCCGGACAAGAGGAGGAGCGGTAGGAGCAGGAAGGCGCGCATGCGGGGAGGAATTAGATTTCGGAAGGGGAAAGCCAGCGGAAACCCACGATTTCGAAGCGGCGGCCGAAGCTCTTGTTGGCGGTGCTGACGAGATCGGCGGGAGCGACTTCCGCCCGATCCGCGGAATCGACGTATTCCGGCACGCGCTGGACGGTGGCCTCGCAGGTGGCGGATGCGGTGATGTTCCCCGCGGCATCTCGGGCCTCGCCGTAGCTGCGGATGGTGAAGGTGTCCGAGCGGGCGGTGGCGGAATTCCCAAGCACGGTCATCAAATCCGCTTGGGTGAGGTAACCGGGCGCGCCTTGGTAGCTGGGCCCGGTGCCGGCTTCCGGGGTGCGATAGTTGTAGGTGCTGACGGCGTTGGCGGGAATTTGGTAGCCGGCGTTGGCCGCATTGGCGGGCGCTTCGTTGAGTTTCGTCTCGTCGATCGCTTGCTGGAGCGCGCCTTTCATCGCCATGTCGTCCGAGCCGAGCCGGCGGTTGACGAACTCCGCCATGGAGAGGAACGGGCCGCGGCGGCGGACTTGCTTTACGACGTTCCCGGCCAGCGCCTCAAGCTGCGCGCCGGTGTACTCGCGCGCCCCGAGCCAATACGCCTCATCGATATTTCCCCCATTTGCGGCGGATTCCGAGGCCGGCAGGCGCAGGCGGCTGATGCGGGATTTCCCTTTGCCGGGGGCGGAAAGCGGCACCGGCTGTGACGCAGCCGCGGCTCTTCCGCTCGGATTGTAAACCGCGCCGTCGCTATGAATTGAGCCGAGCATGGCCTTCCACGCGGGGACGGAGGTGGAGTTTACGTTAAACGCCCCGCGCATGGCCTGCCAGGCGGCGACTTGGCGGTAGCCATCCGCATCGTTGGAGACGGTGGCCAACTCGGAGACGGGCCTGCCGTCCGGCTGGTGCAGGACGAGCCGGGGATCGGTGAGCGGCTCGCCCGCGGTGAATCGGTTTAACAGTTCGCCGGTGTTCATCCCGGAACCGAAAGGACCGTCGTGATTGGCGAGTCCGGAGAAATAGAAATGGTCGGAAAGCGCCAGATTCAGCAGGAAGGAATGGTCGGCATAGGTGTAGCCGCTGCCGGGTGTGAGGATTTTCGCCGAATCCAGGAGCGGGTGCGCCCAGGAATTCCCGATCGGCTGGGCGAAGCGCGGCAGGTAGCCGGACAAGCCGCCGGGATTGGCGCTGTTCAGGCTGGCAAGCGTCTGCAGCGGGGCCAACGGGATGTCATACATCACGCCGAATTTCTGTCCGGTCGCTCCGGTGAGGCCGGTGATGAAATTCCCACGGCCGGTGCCGGGCTCGAACTGCAAAAGATTGTCGGTGCCGTTGGCGAGCGCGCGAATCGAGAATTCGTGCGATCCGTTGGCGTTGCCCTCCGAGCCGATTTTCAGGGTCGAAGTGGCGGCCACGGCGTGGGAAAAGCTCCACGGCTTGGTCGCGAGCCGGCCGTCCTCGCCATCGGGAACCAGTCCGCCCAGCGTGGTTTTCGCTTGGGCGCTCACCACGGCGAAGGGCTTGGCGGTAAAGATGTCGCTGATCGGCGTGGTGGAGTGCGAGTGCATGTCCATCGCGCCGATGGTCTGATTGTTCTTCGGGTAGGAAATCGTGCCGGAGGAATCGGCGACGGTGCCTTCGAGTCCTTTCAATGTCTCATAATTCAGCTCGATTGCGCCGGAGGAAACCACGCCGCCGCTCGACGAACGGGCGAACATTTCGATTGTAAACCGGTTCTTGCTCAGCTTTTCGACACTCAGCGGCGAGAATTTCACGTTGAAGCGGTCGGTCGCTTTGGCACCGATGCAGCCGCCGCGGTTGTAGGACTGGCCGTTCTCGGATTCGGTCGTGCTGTTTCGAAGGTTCTGATAGCTCGGGCAGAACCAGTCCAAGTCGAAGCCAATGCCGTCACCCCGCCAGCCTGGGGTGCCATTGAGGGTCATGGTGCGCGTGTTGCCGTTGCTGCCCGTGTCCCAGTCGGAGAACAGCTTGCCCGCGCCACCTGCCGAATTTTCCTGCTCCCACGTGCGCCGGGGGTCGATGTAGGGCGAGAACATCATCACTTCTCCCGGCAGCAGTTTGAATCGGGTGGAACCCGGCGCGCCGGTGCCGGTGGCGGTTTTCAGCGTCATGCCGAAGCGTTTCGGCTGATCCCCGTTTTCGGATCTTTGGTAATAGAGCAGGTCGAGGGGAGCGGGCCCCTTCGTCTGCGCTTCACCATTCCGGAAGACTTGGAGGGCGAACGGGACGTTTCCGAAGACGATTTTCACGTCAGTCAACTCGATCGACACGTTGTAGGGATTGTGAAGCGTGACGACCGGCGTGTACATCAAGTGGAGCAGGTAATCGTAGGAGGAACCGGCGAACGAATTCGCCCAAGTCCCATGAACCCAGTTCGCGCTGCTCTTTTCTTCGGCCAAGGTGCCGGGACGCTTGGGGGTGGTGTCCGAGACCTTCGGATATTTGTAAATGTCCCGGGTGAGCAGGGAGAACACGATCTGCACTTTCGCAATCGAAGGCAGGAGCACGAGTCCGGGCGGAGGAGCGGGATTGAGGGTGCCAACCGTGTCCCCACCGGACGTCGAGCCGGTGGAAGCGACCCAATTGCGGGGGCCACCGGCTTTGACATAGGGCACTCCGCCGGCCGAGGAGAGGATTCGTGCGTTATCGTAGATTTGCGCGAACTGCTGGAAGGTTTCCCAGCGCGGGTCGGAGGGCACGGAGACACCGAGGCGGGATTGGTAAACGCCCTTGTTGGTATAAACTCCCGGCAGGTTGCCGCCATTGGTCATCAGGTTGAAATCTTCCTTCAGCCCGCCTTGCGCCACATCCGTGAGCAGCCCGAGGGATGCCGTGCTCACGTCGTGGTAGAGCGGCTTGAGCTTGTCCCCGGTTCCCGTGGCCAGCGAATCGGCGGCCAGCGAAAAAGTTGGCCGGGTGATGCCCTTTACCAGAATCTGGTAGGCGTCCGAATCCGCTTCAAACAGCGGGTCTTTCAAATCGTCGAGGCCCGCGATGAGAGTCGAGTCGGGGCGCTGGCCGGAGCCGAGCAGATTGGTTTTTTCCGCCGGTTCGCCGCCCTGCTTCAGGAAAGGAGTATCGATGCGCGCCTTCACGCCTTCGTCCATCACGGCATAGGCGAACGCGCCGCGCAGGGGACTGGTAACGACTTTCCGCGCCGAGACGAGGTCCTGTGCGGCGGCGGACGCGCCGAGCGTCCCCTTGTCCCACAGCTTGATGCTCTTTTTCGGATCGGGATCGGTGGCGGTGCCCGCAAAGCCGATGGCGTCCGAGTCCGGACCGGAGGCGAGCCAGCCAAGGAAGCGCCTGTCCCGCTCGCCCTTTTCGTAATCCGATGCGGTGGTATCCGGCTTGATTTCCCAGGATTTCCACACGCCGGTCAGTCGCGGATTCGCGATCGATGCGCCGGTGATATCGGCGCGGGCGGTGACGCGCTGGTCCGGCCCGGCGTATTTCTGCAAGTCCCCGAGGGCGAGGATCAGACCCATCCGCGCGTTCGAACGGGCGGCCGCCATCGCGTTCCCGCGGCCGGCGGAGCGCAGGGAAATGCTGGATAGCGCGAGCAGCCCCACCGCGATGACGGTGAGCAAAATCATCAGCGAAAGCGTGACGATCAGAGCAAAACCGCGCTGGTGCGACATGCGGCGAGTGCGGCGGGCGGCGAGTGGAGGGTTTGGTGCGGTCATGGGCGTGAGCTTCATCTGGGTTTATGACGAGAAAAAGGATTCGTGGACTTCCGGGAAGACTCTAAGCACATTAATCGCGCTGTCCATACCATGTATTGTCACGGGAGTAAGCGACAGATGAGGCGAAAATTCGACTTCGGCAGTATCCCAGTCCCGCTAAGCCGTTGTCTGTCTGCACTGTCAGGTATTTCCACCCTCCACCGCATCAGCCACCCGCATGCCATCCATCGCAGCGCTGACGATGCCGCCGGCGTAGCCCGCGCCCTCGCCGCAGGGGAAAAGCCCCGCGATTTCCGGGTGCTGGAGCGTGTCGTCCCGGCGTGGGATGCGGACCGGCGAGCTGGTGCGGGTTTCGAAGCCGATGAGCAGCGCGCTTTCCGAGATATAACCGCGCATTTGCTGGCCGAAGAGGCGGAATCCCTCGCGCATCCGGGTGACGATCCACGGCGGGAGCAACTCGTGCAGCGGCGCGGACGTCAGGCCGGGGAAATAGCTGGTGTCCGGCAGGGTGGGGGAGATCCGCCCGGATAGGAAATCGGCGGCGCGCTGGGCGGGTGCGACCTGGCCACCGCCGCCGGCCTGCTTGGCGCTGATTTCCAGGGATTTCTGGAATGCCAGTCCGGCTAGTACGCCGTGCTCGCTGACAAAAGGTCTCACGTCCTCCGGCTCAACCGTCGCGACCATCCCGGAGTTCGCAAATGGCGAATCGCGGCGCGACAGACTCATGCCATTGACGACCACCTCGTCGTTCTCCGTGGACGCCGGGACCACCCAGCCGCCGGGGCACATGCAGAACGAATGCACGCCGCGGCCGCGGATTTTCGTGGCGAGGCGGTAGCGCGCGGCAGGTAGCAATCGCGGGCGTTCGGCGCCGGGCGCGAGGTGGTATTGGGCGCGATCGATAAACGGTTGCGGGTGCTCGATGCGGAAGCCGACGGCGAAGGGTTTGGATTCCAGCAGGATTTCCCTGGCTGCCAGCAACCGATAAATATCGCGCGCGGAATGCCCGGTGGCGAGGATGACGGCGTCCGCGAGGATTTCCCCGCCATCCGCCGTAGCGACGCCGCGGATGCGGTTCCCGGAGAGGAGGAAATCCGTCACCTTCGTCTGGAACCGCACCTCGCCGCCCGCCGCAATGATGGAGTTGCGGATCGCTTTGACGACGTTCGGCAACAGGTTCGAACCGATGTGCGGATGGGCGTCGGTGAGGATGTCCTCGGGCGCGCCGTGGGCGACGAGGATTTCGTAAATCCGGGCAACCGGGCCGCGCTTCGTGGCGCGTGTGTAGAGCTTGCCATCGGAAAATGTCCCGGCACCGCCCTCGCCGAAGCAATAGTTGCTTTCCTCGATCACGCGGCCCTCGCGGAGGATCGGCGCCAAGTCGAATCGCCGCGCGCTGGCGTCCTTGCCGCGCTCCAGCACGATCGGCTTCATGCCGTTTTCCAAACATCGCAGCGCCGCGAAAAGTCCCGCCGGCCCGCAGCCCACGATGATCACCGGCTTCGCCCCGGCAGATAGCGGCGGCGCGGACCACTGCTGCGGTTCGTCCGGTTGCAAGCGCTCATCCACAGCGACTTCCAGCCGGAGCTGGACCTTCACTGCCCGCTGCCGCGCATCGATGGAATGCTTGCGCAACCGCACGCCTTCCACGCGCTCCACCTTAATCCCGAGCTTGGACGCGGCGGCGGATTTCCGCGCGCCATCGTCCTCGGATTTCTCCAAAGGCAGCACGATATCGACGGTTTCGAGCATGGGAGGCGGTTAGGACAGGCTGGCTTCCGGGCGAGTGATTCCCTCCCTCTTCGTCACCGCGAGTTTTCTCCTCATCGGATCGCCCTTTTTCGCCCTTGGTCATCCACGCTGACGAAGGTGACGCGGGTGGAAAAAATGGGCGCGGAGCCGGATTTCTCGTCGATGACGGTGACCGTGTAGGTCGCGCTGGTGGTGCCTTCCTTGGCGATTTCACAGGAGATCCGGAGAATCGTGCCATCGCGCACGCTGTGGTGGAATTCCACGGTGTCCATCGCCACCGTAACGAATTGGCAATGAGGGAAATCCAGGCTGGCGGCGATCCACGAGGCCTCGTCGATCCACGCCAGCAGGCGGCCGCCGAAGAGGAATCCGTATTGATTCAGATCGCCGGGAAGGACGAGGCGGTGGGTTTCCATCGGTTCACCAGCGGCGGCGTTTCGGATCGCGGAACATGGCGGCGTCCAGCGACCAGCCACCACCGCCGGTCAGGATCAGGACGATCATCGGCAGCAGATACATGATCGCCAATTCCTTGGACGGACCTTCGCCGGCGGAGAAGAATGGCGCTTTCGCATTCACCGCGAATGCCGCGATGGTCATGGTGAAGGCGACCACAAAGGCCGACAGCCGCGTCATGAATCCGAACACCACCAGCAAGGCCGCGCCGAATTCCGCACAGATCGTCGCAATGAGGCTGACGTGCGGCGACATCAGGCTCAGCGGCAGGAAATCCGGCACGTAGAAGCCCTTTTTGAGAATGGAGTCGAAGTGATGGATTTTCACCCAGCCATGGCCGATGGCGAGCATCAGGCCAGCCATGGCGCGGAGGGCGAAAAGGCCCAGCGAGGCAACGCCGTCGCGGGTGCCGCAATCGAATAAGAATCGTTTCATGGAGCGTGGGTGGGGGCGGATTTCGCGGAAATCGTGATGCGCTTGAGCCGGTCGTCGCCCGGTGGCGAGGTGGAGGAAATGTCTGCGTCCGCTGTCAGTGCGTTATAGACGAGGCGCCGGTAGTAGGCGTTGAGCGGACGCATTTGAAAGGATTTTCCCGACGATTTCACCCGCTCGGCGATCCCGCGAACCTCCTCGTGCAGTTGTTCCTCTTGGATCGAGCGGAAATGCGCGCAGTCCACTTTGACACGCTCCGCCTTGGGGAAATGGTGCCGGAGGATGCGGTTTACGAGGTATTGCAGGTCATCCAGCCGGTCGCCTTCCTTGCCGATGAGCAGGTCGCTCTCGCCGGAATGGATCTGCAGGCACGGCCCGTCGGAAGTATCCTGAGCCTCGACCGTCGCGGGAAATCCGAGATGTCCGAGCATCGAATCGAGAATGCGGGTTGCGGAATCCACCGTGTTCATGCGCCGACTCTAGACGCTCGCTCCGATGGGTCAACCACCGCCCGGAGCTTTGTGGGAAAAGGAAATCGCCCACCCTTACCGCTGGAAATCCACCGCGAACCGGGCCGCGATTTCCCCCAGCCGGGTCTTTTCTTCCGCGGTGAATTCGTAGGGCACGAATTTCCCGATGCCGACAGTACCCAGCACCTTTTCGGAGCCGGGGGCGAGGATCGGCACCGCCAGCGAGCCCGCCACGCCGGTCTTCCGCGCGTCCTCGTTGGCGACGCCGCCGAGGTCCTGCTGGAGATTGCACAGCTCGACTGGCTCCCGCCGTTCCGCAGCGGCTCCGGCGATGCCTTTGCCAAACGGAATGGTGGAAATCCGGTCCATCAGCGCCTCCGGCACGCCGATCTGGCTGACGAGTTCCAACGTCGCGCCATCGGCGGCGGTGCGGTGGATCGTGCCAGTCTGGCAGGCGAAATCGGCTAGGATGGTGGCAAGTTCAGGGGTGTTGGCGGACATGCTGACAGGCTAGACGCAGCGGCGGCAGTTGCCAAGCGGCGGCGCGCGGGCAGGATGAGCGGGTGACGATTTTCCCGCTCCCGCAATGGTTCGCGACCGCCCCAGCCGGGCGGCGGTGGCTCGCGGGCGTCTCCGGCGGCGCGGATTCCGTGGCAATGCTTCACCTTCTCGCCGGGGCCGGATTTCACGATCTCATCGTCTGCCACCTCCACCACGGCCTGCGCGGCCCGGCGGCGGATGCGGATGCGGATTTTGTCGCGCGCCTGGCCGAATCCCTGTCACTGCCTTGTGAAATCGGCCGCGTCGACGTCCGCCAGCGGATGGCCGGGCGCGGGGAATCGCTGGAAACCGCGGCGCGCCACGCCCGGCACGGGTTTTTCGCCGCATGCGCCGGCAAATGGAACTGCCCGCGCGTCCTTCTCGCCCACCACGCCGACGATCAGGCCGAGACCGTGCTCTGGAATCTCTTGCGCGGATCGCACGGCCTCAAAGGCATACAGCCGATTCAGGAAATCGTCACCGAATCCGCCGCCATCCTCGAAATCCACCGACCGTTGCTCGAAATCCGCCGCGCCGACCTCCTCGCCTATTTAAATAGCGAAAATCTCTCTTGGCGCGAGGACGCCACCAATGCCGAACCCATCGCCGTCCGCAACCGCCTGCGCCACGAGGCGCTGCCGCTGCTCTCGGAAATTTCCGGCCGCGACGCCATCGCCGCCCTTTGCCGGGCCGCCGCGGATTGCCGAGAAACAGCGGAATTGGAAGCTTGGGCCCTCACCAATTCCCATACTCTCGATCCGCAAGGCCGCCTGCACCTCCCCGCGCTCCGCGAACTCCCGCTGCCGCTCCAACGCCTCGTCCTGCGGGATTTCTTGAAATCTGCGGGGATCGTCGGCATCGACCGGGATTTGCTCGACCGCGCCCTCGCACTAATCGCCCCCGCCGCCCCGCCCGCCATCAATCTCCCCGGCGGCCGCCAGCTCCGCCGCCGGGCCGGCCGCCTGTTCGTGGGGAAATAGCCTTTCGAGTCAGATGGCAACCTCTTCGATCACCGGCACCCGCATCAGAAACCGCGCAACGGGCCGCCGAAGCTACAGGCTGGGCGGCTTGACAGGCCAGAATACGGCGGCTGAAAGTAACTTCATTGAAAATCCAATGGTTCATTCCGCCGGTGCTGGTGGTGGCGATCGGGACGGCGTGGACGGCCAGCCAGCGCCATGAGCTTGCCACGTTGCGGCGCGATACGGCGGAAATGCGGCAGCGGAATAGGGAAATCCCCGCTACGCCGGCGGCTGAACCAGATACGGTAGTAGCGATAACGCCTGGAAGTCCGTTGGACTGGGCCGCGATCCTCTCGCAGCCGAAGCCAGGAACGGGCGAAGTGTCAGCGCTAGGGAAACGGCTGGCGGAGATGTCGGAAGCGGAGTTGTTGGCGGCGCTGAGTGACATCGAGCGGCTGGATTTCCCCAACATAACGAAGTGGACGATTGGCGGGGTGGTCGCCAAGGCACTGGCCGCGAAGAACCCGGAAGCCGCTCTCACCTACTTGGTCGGCGGATTTGACGATCCTGCCCGCGGCCTCGGCCTGCTGAGAGAGACTTTCGGGAAATGGCAGAAGGACGATCCCCCGGCGGCGGTGGCTTGGCTTGATCGCCAGATCGCAACGGGAAATCTCGACGGTCGCGGCATCAACGGTCTGTCGAGGTCGCGGGCGGAGCTGGAAGGTCTCGTCCTTTCCGTAAATCTCGCCAACGATCCGGCAGAAATGCGCCGCCGGGTTGAGGCGATGCCCGACGATCTTCGATTTTCCGCGTTCCAATGGACCAAGCCGGCAGAAATGGGATCCGAGGGGTTGCGCAATTTTGCCAATCTGGTTCGGGGAAGTCTTTCCGCGGAGAATTCCCGGATCATTCTCGGACAGGCAGTCACCAGTACGTTGATTTTGAAGACTTACGCCGAAGCGGCGGATGCCGTGAATGCCCTGCAGCCGACGGCGGACGAGCGCCGGGCGGTGCTGGAACAAAATCCGACGGGCAGGCTGCCCTATATTTACGGGCGTAAAATGGGTCGGGCGGATATCGACGAAATGCGCGGATGGTTTACGGCGGTGGCCCCGGCGGAGGATCTTGCAAAGGTGACAGGACGCGCGTTGGCCAACAACTGGGCCGGTATTCCCTTCGACCAAGCCGCGGGGTTCGCGCTGGACTATGACAGCCAGGAGATGCTGGCGACCTTTTTGGAGACGGGGAATCCCGGCGCGAATGCACCGGAGGTTCGGGCGCTCGCGGAGAAAGTTATCGATCCCGATCGCCGCGCCCGCATTTTGCGGCGGCTCGATCCCAACTACCTCGGGCCATGAAAGTGTCACTCGCCCTCTCCGTCATTTTGGCCGTCGTTTTCCTAGGAATCGGCTGGAAAAATCATACCGAACTCACAGACGGCACGCGGCGATATCGGGCGGTCGCGAAACTGGCCGGCGTGCCGGACGGCGGGGTGGAACACTCCACTCGCAAGCGGCCCCGCGAGAAGCGGGGGACGGAAGTTGCGCAAACGATCGCGCTGGCGCTGAACTATTTGAAATCCGCGCGTCAGTCAGGCGAAGAAGACAGTGCGGAGAAATCGCAGCGGCTGGATCTAAACGGGCAGATCGACGAACTGAATGGTCCGGGACTGCTTGCTCTAGCGACCGCGTTGGAGGGCGCGGAAGAAATTGGCGGAAACCGGTGGGAGCCGCTGATCGGTCTAGTGTTGCGAAGGGTTTCCGAAGAATACCCGAGGGAATGTCTGGCGCTGTTCAAGCGGCGGCCGGAGTTGGCGGAGAAATTGCGTCACACCGGGGATTACGTGAAGACCTCGCTGCGGGTCCTCGCGGAGGAAGACCCGGCGGCGGCATTGAATTGGTTGCGCGGCTCGGAAAAATCGAAGTCCCATTTCGCGGACGCGTCGGCCAAGGGTGCGGTGGTCTCAGGCATCGCCGCTAACGATCCGGTCCGAGCTTTCAAAACGGCGGAAGCGCTGGGTGTCAACGATCCGCGGCAGCTCGTGGACGCCATTTTTTCCGGCGATCTGGCCGGTCGGCAGAAGGAAATGCTGGAGGGCTTGCGGTGGTATCTCGGTCAGCATGAAGATGAGGACGCCCGTCTGATCCGGCAGAATTCGATCAATAGAATCGTGGGAAGTTTGAGCTACCAAGGATTTGCTACGGCGGAAAAATGGCTCGTGCAAAATCCGCTCTCGCAGGAAGAACGCTCCGATTTCGCCTCGGGACTCTCCCACGGCGGCAACTATGATGACGCCGGGAAATGGTTGCCGTGGATTTCCAGCAACCTGCCGCGCGACCTCGCCGATCCACAAATCAGTCAAATGATCCTCCGCTGGACCAAGAGTGATTCCCTCGCCGCCGGAGGATGGCTCGCCGAGCAAGCGCCGGGTGATCTGCGAAACGTCGCCGCAGCGGCCTACGCCGGACAAATCGCGTCGGCCTCACCGTACGTCGCCGCGCAATGGGCCGCCACGCTCCCACCGGGCCCGCTCCACACGAAAACGATCCAAGAAATCCGCAGCAAATGGCCGAAAACCGACCTCAAGGGTGCCGCGGCCTTTGCGAAAGTTCACGGGCTGGAGTGAGGGATTTGAGGCGGCGCGCCCTTTGGACTGCGGAGGCAAGGCCGCAGGCCGCGACACCGCTTTGGATTTGCTTCGGACGGCGCATCGCAATCCAAAGCGGCGTGGCGCTTCGCTTCCCGCCGCACTCCAAAGGAAGAACTCAGAGCCTCCGCTCGGCGATTTCTTGCGTCACGTCGGCGATGAACTGGTCGAGAGTGGCGGTGGAGAGATCTTCGTGGTCGCGGTGGCGGATCGAGACGGTGCCTTCGTCCACTTCCTTCTGGCCGAGGACGAGCATGTAGGGGACGCGGTCGAGGCGGGCGTTGCGGATTTTAGCGCCGACTTTTTCGTTGCTGCGATCCACGGTAACGCGAACGCGGGCATCGGCGAGTTGGGCGGCGGCGGCTTCGGCCGCTTCGAGCGTTTTCTCGGAAATCGGGATGACGCGGACTTGCTCGGGAGCGAGCCAGGCGGGAAATTTTCCTTCGAAATGCTCGATCAGCAGGCCGGTGAAACGCTCCAGCGAACCGAACGGCGCGCGGTGAATCATGACCGGAACGTGCTGCTGGTTGTCCGCGCCGACGTAAGTGAGGCCGAACCTAACGGGCAGATTGTAGTCCACTTGCACGGTGCCGAGTTGCCAGTCGCGACCGATGACGTCCTTGACGACAAAGTCGATTTTCGGGCCGTAGAATGCGGCTTCGCCGATTTCTTCGGTGTAATCGACGCCGAGCGTTTGGACGGCTTGGCGGAGCGCGGCTTCAGCTTTGTCCCAGTTTTCTGGCGATCCTACGTATTTGTCGGAATCCGGATCGCGGAGGGAAAGGCGGACGCGGTAGTCATGCATGCCGAGGGTTTTGAGGACCTTTTTCACGAGGTCGAGACAGCCGGTGACTTCTTCGGCGACTTGGTCCGGCGTGCAGAACAAATGGGCGTCGTCCTGCGTGAAACCGCGGACGCGGGTCATGCCGCCGAGTTCGCCGGATTGCTCCCAGCGATAGACGGTGCCGAATTCGGCCAAGCGAACGGGGAGGTCGCGGTAGGAATGATGATCGCTCGCATAGATCTTGATATGATGCGGGCAATTCATCGGCTTGAGCAAATAACCTTCATAAGTGCCATCGTTCAGACCGTTGATGAGGGTGGCGCAGGTCGCATCCTCATCGGCGAGTTTCTCCAGCGTATCGCGCTCGGCGATAGGTGGATACTGGCTGTCCTGATAGTAGGGGAAATGCCCGGAAGTGCGGTAGAGATCGAGCTTGCCGATGTGTGGAGTGAAGACTTGGGAATAGCCCTGCTTGTCGAGTTCCTGAGTAATGAACTCCTGCAACGCGCGACGGACGAGCGCGCCTTTCGGTTTCCATAAGACAAGTCCTTGGCCGACCATTTCATCGATATGGAAAAGTCCGAGTTCGCGTCCGAGTTTGCGGTGGTCGCGCTTTTTGGCTTCTTCCAAGCGGTTGAGGTGTTGTTCGAGCAATTCCTTGTTTTCAAAGGCAGTGCCATACACGCGCTGGAGTTGGCCTTTCGATTCGTCACCCAGATAAAAGGACGACGAGACTGACATCAGTTTCACGTTCTTGCATTTCGAGGTATAGCCGACGTGCGGGCCGGCGCAGAGGTCGATGAAATCGCC